>NZ_JBFBBT010000001.1:0-525741 GCF_040682815.1 Amycolatopsis sp. NPDC051102 | reverse complement strand
ACACCCCCCCCGCGTCTTTAAGGGCCCAATTTGTTTGGCGCTTGTCTCGCCGGCGGGACAGGATGGGAACGTGGCCGGCGGCTTGCCCGACGCTAGTGGTGAGGTGGGTATTCCAGTGTCCGATCGTGTTGCCGTGGTGGGAATGTCGATCCGCGCGGCGGGCGTGCGGAACACCGCGGATTTCTGGCAGCTCCTCAGCACCGGCAAGACCGGGCGCCGGGAAATGAGTCACGCCGAATTGACCCGGCGCGGCGTTCCGGAACGGCGGTTCAAGGACCCGGCGTACGTGCCCGTCACCTACCCGATGGACGGCAGCCTCGGCTTCGACGCGGCGGCGTTCGGCTTCACCGGGCGCGAAGCGGAGCTGACCGACCCGCAGCACCGCGTGCTGCTGCAAGAGTGCTACCGGGCGGTGGAAAGCTCCGGCTGCTTCATCGGTTCGCTGCCGGATCGCGTCGGGGTGTTCCTCGGGTCGCGCACGAGCGGCTACGGCCCGCGGATCGAGTACCTTTCGGCCGCCGCGGGCCTCGACGTGGACCCCGCCGCCCTCGCCATCGGCACCGACCCGGACTACCTGGCCAACCGGGTGTCCTACGCCTTCGGCCTCACCGGCCCGTCGATGACCGTGCTGACCGCCTGCTCGTCCTCGGGCGTCGCCGTCCACCTCGCGTGCCAGGCGATCTTGGCCGGGGAGTGCGATTCGGCCCTCGCCGGGGGCGTGGCGCTCGACGTGCGCGACGCGGGTTACCTGTGCACCGAAGGCAGCATCAACTCCCCGCGTGGCCGGTGCGAGCCGTACACGGCTTCGGCGGACGGCACGGTGGAGGGCAACGGCGCCGCGGTCGTCTTCCTGCGCCGGCTGGACGTCGCGCTGGCCGCGGGCAACCCGATCCTCGGCGTGGTCGCCGGCACCGCGGTGAACAACGACGGCCGGGAACGCGCCGGCTTCACCGCGCCCGGGGTCGCCGGCCAGGTCGAGCTGATCGAAGAGGCCCTCGACGTCGCCGGGGTGCCGGCCGAGGGCATCGGCCTGCTCGAAGGCCACGGCTCGGGGACGAGCATCGGGGACGCGCTGGAGGTCGAGGCCGCGGCCCAGGCGTTCGGCGGCGCGGGCTCGTGCCGGCTCCACTCCGTCAAGGCGAACATCGGGAACCTCACCGCGGCGGCCGGCGCGGCCGGCCTCATCGCCTGCCTGCTCGCCCTGCGCCACGAGCGGATCCCGCCCAACGCGCCCCTGCTGGCGGGCGCGCCGCCGATGGACCTGCGGGGCACGCCGTTCACGCTGGCGGACCGGCCGGTTCCCTGGCCGCGCTCGGAGGGCGGCCGCCACGGCGCGGTCAGTTCCTTCGGGCTGGGCGGGACGAACGCCCACGTGATCGTCGGCGACGCCGAGCCGGAGCTGCGGCTCGCCGCGCGCCAGGGCCGGTCGTGGCAGCTGCTGCCGCTGTCCGCGGACGACCCGGAACGCCTGCGCGCGACCGTCGAGGCGGTGCGCACCGCGGTGGACGGCGCCCCGCCCGACGCCCGGCAGGACATCGGGCACACGCTGCGGACCGGCCGCCCGGGGCTCGGTGCGCGCACGACCGCGCTGATCCCGTTGGACGGCAACGGAACCTGGCCGGCACCGGACCGGTTCCGCACCGCTCCCCCGGCGCCGCCGCCGCTCGTCTTCCTGCTCCCCGGCGAGGACGCCGGCCACGCCCTCGCGCTCTACCGGACCGAGCCGGTCTTCCGGTCCACTGTGGACGAAAGCCTGGCCGTCATGGCGCAGACGCTGGACCCCGCGGCGTTCGCGGCGGTGCGTGACGCGGTCCACGCGGGCGGCCCGGTCTCGCCGCCGGTGCTGCACCTGCTGGGCATCGGGCAGCACGCCGTCCTCGGCGACCTGGGGATCCGGCCCGACGTGCTGATGGGGCAGGGAGCCGGTGAGCTGACCGCCGCGCAGCTGAGCGGCGTCCTCTCGGCGGAAGACGCCGCCCGGGCCGTGTGCTGGCGCGGCCAGGCCGTGGCGGACACGCCTTCGGAGGCGGGCGCGCACTTCGCCCGCCGGCTGCGGGACGTGCGGCTGCACTCCCCCGCTACGCCGGTGGTTTCCGGCGTCACCGGGTCGTGGCTGACCGCCGAAGAGGCGGGCGATCCCGGGTACTGGGGCGTCCAGCTCGGCGAGCCCGTGCCGTTCGACGAAGCCGTGCGCACGGTGGTGTCCGAGCACCCGGACGCTGTGTACCTCGCGCTGGGCGGCGGGACGGAGCTGCTCGCCGCCGCCCGGCGCGGCGGCGTGGCCGAGGACGCCGTCCTGGCCACGCAGCCCGGCATCGTCCAGGCCGTCGGCGCCCTGTGGGAACGCGGGGTGCGGGTCGACTGGGACGCCTACGCCGAACGAGACCGGGCGCGACGGATCGACGTGGCGCCCCGGGCCTTCGCCCGGACGCCCTGGCTGCACCCCGCGCTGCGGGGACACTGCCCCGGGATCGACCCGGCGGACCTCGCGGGAAAGCAGGCCGATCGATGACCTTCCCGGCTTCGCTGTCGCAGCAGCGGCTCTGGTTCACCGAGCAGCTGGTGCCGGGCACCGCCGTGCACCACCGCTGCGCCCGGTTCGCCGTGCGCGGCGAGCTCGACGTGCCGGCGCTGGAACGCGCGGTCAACGCCGTGGTGGAGCGGCACGAGGTGCTGCGGACCCGCTTCGAGGTCGTGGACGGCGTCCCCGGTCAAGAGGTCGTGGACCGCGTTCGGGTCACCGTAAGGCAGCTGGACTCCGCCGCCGCGGTCGACGAGTTCGCCAGCGAGCCCTTCGACCTCGGCGACGCGCCCCTGCTGCGCGTGGGTGTGGTGCCGGGGGCGGCGCTGGTGTTCGTGCTCCACCACCTCGTCGCGGACGCCCGCTCGATGGACGTCTTCCTGCACGAAGTCGCGGAGCACTACCGGCACGACGCCGTCCCCGAGTTGCCCGCTCCGCCGGTCCGGTACGTCGACCACGCGACCGAACAGCGGGCGCGGGTCAGCACACCGCAGGCTCTCGAAGAGCGGGCGGCGCAGCTGGCCGAGCTGGCCGGCTTCCCGACCGTGCTCGACCTGCCTGCCGACCGGCCGCGCCCGGCCGTGCAGACGTTCGCGGCGGCGGTTTCGTCGTGGCAGGTTCCGGTTCCCCGAGCGCACGCCCTCGAAAAGGTGGCCCGGGAGCACGGCGCCACCCTCGAACTGGTGCTGCTGGCGTCGTTCGCGGTGGTCGCCGGGCGGTGGTCGGGGCAGCCGCGCCTCTTGGTGGCGACGCCGTCGGCCGGGCACCCGGCCGGAGCGGATCGGCTCATCGGGTCCTTCGCGAACACGCTCGTGGTCGCGGTGGACCTGACCGGCGATCCCTCGTTCGCCACCTGCCTCGAGCGCGTCCGTGACGCGTACTTGAACGCGAGTTCGCGGGACGTCCCGTTCGAGGAACTCGTCGACGGCGTGGCGCCCGAGCGCAGCCTGTCCCACCATCCCCTGGTCCAGGTGCGCACGACGGTCCGGACCGGCCCCGAGCCGCGGTTCGACCTGCCCGGCGCCGGGCTGGCGCCGGCCGAACCGCTCGCCGCGACCTCGCCGTTCGACCTCGAGCTCGACGTCACGCTGCTCGACGAGGGGTTCGGGGCCCGGCTGCGCTATTCGACCGACCTCTTCGAACCGGTGACCGCGGAACGCTTCGGGCGGCACCTGCGACGGCTGTGGGAACTCGTCGCCGCCGATCCGGGCGTCCGCGTGGAGGGCATCGACCTGACCGACGCCCGGGAACGGGCCACGCTGGCCGAGCTCGGCACCGGTCCGGTGCGCCCGGTCGACTCGCGTGCGCTGCCCGAGCGGCTGGCCGAGACGGCACGCCGTCAACCGGACAGCGTGGCGGTCAAGGCGGCCGACGGCGACTACACCCACGCCCAGCTCGCCGAGCGCGCCGCCGCGATCGGAGCGGAACTGGCCGCCCGCGGCCTGCGGCCGGGTGACCTGGCCGGCGTCGCCCTCCCGCGCGGCCGCGACCTGCTCGCCGGCCTGCTCGGCGTCTGGCACGCCGGTGGCGCGTACGTCCCGCTCGATCCGGCGTACCCTCGCGCGCGGCTGGAGCACATGACCCACGACGCCGGCCTCAAGGTGCTGGTGAGCACGAGCGAACTCGCGGACCGGATCCCGGTACCCGAAGGCACCGAAGTGCTCCTGCTGGACGAGCCGACGTCCGCCGTCCCCGTCGCCCGGCCGGTGCCGGAGGGCGACAGCGTCGCCTACGTCATCTACACCTCGGGCTCGACCGGCCGCCCCAAGGGCGTGTCGGTCGGGCACGCGAGCCTGGGGAACCTCCTGGACGACTTCGCGGCCGAGACCGGGTTCGGGGCGGACGACCGGTTGCTCGCGCTGACGTCCCTTTCGTTCGACATCGCCGGACTGGAGCTCTGGCTGCCGCTGCTGACCGGCGGGACGGTGGTCGTCGGGCCCGCCGGCATCGGGGGTGACCCGGACGGGCTGCACCGGCTGCTTTCGGACGAGGCGATCACCGTGGTGCAGGCGACTCCGGCGACCTGGAAGCTCTACACCGCGACCGCCCGCGTGGCGCCCCCGGCGCTCCGGCAGATCTGGAGCGGCGGCGAGTACCTGCCGCACTCGCTCGCCCGGGCGCTGACCGCGCTCGGCCCCGAAGTCCACAACCTCTACGGCCCGACGGAGACCACCATCTGGTCGACGCGGGCGGTGCTGCGGCCGTCGGACACCGTGACCGGGCTCGGCCGGCCCATCGCGAACACCACCCTGTTCGTCACCGACGCCGCCGGCCGGCCCGTCCCGCTCGGGGTACCGGGCGAGCTGTGCATCGGCGGCGCGGGCCTGGCCCTGGGCTACCTCGGCCGGCCCGAGCTGACCGCGGAGCGGTTCACCGACGTCGGCGGGGTGCCGGTGTACCGCACCGGCGACGTCGTCCGGTGGCGGTCCGACGGGCACCTCGAGTACCTCGGACGGCTCGACGACCAGGTGAAGATCCGGGGCCACCGCGTGGAACCCGGCGAGGTCGACGTCGCCGTCCGCGCCTGCCCCGGCGTCCGCGACGCCTGCACGGTGGCCGTCCGGGACCAGCTGGTCACGTTCGTGACGCCGGTGACCGGACCGGAGCGGTCCGGGGACACCACGGACGACTGGCGCACCCTCTGGGACAGCACCTACGCCGAAGGCGACCCCGCCGTGGCGGACGACCTCGACCTCAAGGGCTGGCAGAGCAGCTACACCAAGCAGCCCCTGCCCGAGGCGGACATGCGGGACTGGATCACGCGGACCGTCGAGCGCATCGCCGGGACCGGGGCCCGCAGCTTCGCGGAAATCGGCTGCGGCACCGGGTTGCTCCTGCTGCGACTGGCTCCCGCCGCCGAGCGCTACCTGGGGATCGACTTCTCCGCGAAAGCCGTCGGGCACGTGGCGGAGGCGGTCGCCCGGCGGGGGCTCGACGAGCGCGTACGGCTGGCCACGGCCACCGCCACGGACCTCGTCGAAGTGGCCGCCGGCGAGCGGTTCGACTGCGTGATCCTCAACTCCGTCGCCCAGTACTTCCCGAGCCGGGACTACCTGACGTCGGTGCTGGCCGAGGCGAGCGGGATCGTCGCGCCCGGTGGCCACCTCTTCGTCGGCGACCTGCGGAGCCTGCGCCTGGCGGAGGCGTTCCACGCCAGCGTGCTGCGGACCGACGAGCGGCTGCGGCCGGACGAGCTGCGCAGCCTCGCCGCCCGGGCCGCGCTGGAGGAGGACGAACTCCTCGTCGACCCCGGCTACTTCGCCGAACTGCAGGACAAGGTGCCGGCGATCACCGGGATCCAGGTCTCGCTCAAGGCGTCCGAGTTCGACAACGAGCTGACCCGCTTCCGCTACGACGTGTTGCTCCGGATCGGCGGCGCACCCCCGGACCGGCCCGCCGAGCACCACGACTGGGCCGGGATCGGCGACCTCGCGGGCCTGGAGCAGCTGCTCGGCGCGGCGGAAGCGGCCGACGTCGTCGTCGACGGCATCCCGAACGCCCGCGTCGCCCGCTTCGCCGCGCTGGTGGCCGGCGACGTGCCGGTTCCCTCGTGGTCGCCGGCGGACCTCGACGACATCGCGGCCCGGCACGGCCGCCGGGCGCACCACGCCTGGTCCTCGCGGTTCCCGGAACAGGGGCGAATCCGGACCACGTTCGGCCGCGGCGAGACGTTCGTCCACGAGCGGCCCGCGGCCGGCGGGCCCGGCACCAACGACCCGCGGCAGGGCGCGCTCCTGCGGATCCTGAAGCACCGCACGCGGGCGTTCCTGCGGCAGCGCCTGCCCGAGTACATGGTGCCCAACCGCGTCCTGACCTTGCCGGCGCTTCCCCTTACGCCGAACGGGAAAACCGACCGGAACGCCCTGAAGGCGCTCGCCCGGCAGCAGACGTCGAGCGCGGACCACGTCGCCCCGGACGGCCCGGCCCAGGACCTGCTGCACGAGGTGTGGTGCGAAGTGCTGGGCGTCTCGCGGGTCAGCGTCGCGGAGAACATCTTCGACGCCGGTACGACGTCGCTGCTCGTCGTGCGGATCCAGCAGGAACTGCGCGACCGGCACGGCATCGACCTCCCGCTGACCGCCTTCTTCGCGCACCCGACGATCTCCGCGCTCGCCCAGGTGCTCGGCGCGCCCCGGGCCGCCGCCGAACGGGCCGCGAGCCCCCGCACGCGCAACGCCACGGCCGCGCGGCGGCGGAACCACCGACGGGCCGGGGAAGGGCGATGACGAAACCGATGGTGACGGTCTACACCGCCTGCCCGCCGATGGACGGCCATTCGCCGGCGGCGTACCGGAAGCTGCTGATCGACGTCGCGCGGTCGACCGAGGCGACCGGCTTCACCGGCATCCTCACCCACACCGACAACTCGACGCTCGACCCGTGGGCGGCGGCCCAGCTGATCCTGGAGCACACGGACCGCCTCGTCCCGCTGGTGGCCGTCAACCCGATCTACATGCACCCGCTGAGCGCCGCACGGATGATCAACACGCTCGGCTACTTCTGCGACCGCCGCGTCGACCTGAACCTGGTGAGCGGCGGGTTCGCCCGTCACCTGCGCGAGGCCGGGTGCCCGCTCGACCACGACCGGCGCTACGACCGGCTGGCCGAGTACGGCAAGGTGCTGCGGCTCGTGCTCAGCGCGGGCCGTCCGGTGAGCCACTCCGGCGAGTACTACCGGCTCGACTCGGCGAACCTGACCCCGCGGCTGGCCCCGGAGCTGATGCCGGGGTTCTACGTCTCCGGCGCGTCCGAGGCCTGCCGCCGCGTCCAGCAGGAACTGGGCGCCACGCGGTTGTCCTACCCGCACGAGATCGGCGCGTACGAGGGAGTAGCGCCGCTGCGGGGCACGGGTGCGGGGTTCGGGATCATCGCCCGGGAAACCGCCGAGGAGGCGTGGGCGATCGCCCACGAGCGGTTCCCGCTCGACGAGCTCGGCGAAGAACTCCACGAGTACGCGTCCGAAAGCGCCGAATCCCATTGGCACCGCAGGCTTTCCCGCGACGCCGGCCAGGCGTCGCCGCGGGAAGACCCGTACTGGCTCTACCCGTTCAAGTCGTACAAGACGTTCTCGCCCTACCTGGTCGGCAGCCACGCCGAGGTCGCCGAAGTGCTTTCCGGTTACCTCGCGCTCGGCCTGTCGACGGTCATCCTGGACGGCCTGCTGGAGCAGCCCGACCTCCGCCACGCGGCGATCGCCTTCGAGCTCGCCCGCGCCGACCTGCCCGCCGATCGATGAGGAACGATGGATTTCAGCCTGTTCTACTTCGCCGATGACAGCGGCACCGTGGAGGACGACCGCTACCGCCTCCTCCTGGACGGTGCCCGGTTCGCGGACGAGCACGGGTTCCACGCGGTGTGGACGCCGGAACGCCACTTCCACCCGTTCGGCGGGACGTACCCGAACCCCTCGGTGACCAGTGCGGCGATCGCCGCGGTCACCGAACGCGTCAAGATCCGGGCCGGCAGCGTGGTGGCCCCGCTGCACCACCCGCTGCGGATCGCCGAGGAGTGGGCGGTGGTGGACAACATCTCGCGCGGCCGCGCCGGGGTGTCGTTCGCGTCCGGGTGGCACGCCGTCGACTTCGCGTTGAACCCGCCGGCGTACGCGGACCGGCGCAAGGTGATGTACGAGCGGATCGAGCAGGTCCGCGCGCTGTGGCGCGGAGAGCCGATCGACGCCGAAGACGGAAAGGGCGTCCCGGCGAAGGTCCGGTCGTACCCCCCGCCGGTGCAGGCCGAGGTGCCGGTGTGGATCACCAGCGTCGGCGACGTCGAAACGTTCCGCAGCGCGGGCCGCATCCGCGCCGGGCTGCTGACCCACCTGATCGGGCAGAGCGCGGACCAGCTGGCCGAGAAGGTGGTGGAGTACCGCAAGGCGGCGGCGGAAGCCCACGGCTGGCCGGGCCACGTCGTGGTGATGGTCCACACGTTCCTCGGCGAGGACAACGACGCGGTCCGCGAACAGGTCCGCCCCTCGTTGACGGCGTACATGCGCAGTTCCCTGGGCTTGATCCTGTCCTCGGACGGCTCCGGCGACCTCGAGCCGGACGAAGTCGACTTCCTGGTGGAGCGGACGTTCGAGCACTACTTCGACAACGTCGGCCTCCTCGGTTCGGTGGACAAGGCCGAGAAGGTGGCGGCCCGGCTGGCGGACCTCGGCGTCGACGAAATCGCGTGCTTGATCGACTTCGGCTTGCCTACGGAGGAGGTTCTGTCGGGCTTGGCCTACCTCGACCGCCTGCGGAGGTCATGCGGCTGACTCTGCCCGGAATCGGCGAGGCCGAGCCGGCCCGGGGCCCGTCATCGCGGTGATGGATCAGGCGCCGGCCGGCCCGCGGCGCTCAAACCGGCCAGCGGGTGGGAAGTGTCCGACAACCCGTCGGCGAGGTAGCTGTCCAGCCGCCGGCGGCGCTCGGCGATGGTTCGCTCCTGGCGGACGAGTTCGTCGCGGACCTGCTGGACGCGCGCCAGGAGTGCGGTGCAGTCACCGCGCGGGCGCGCGTCTCCGGCGCACGGCAGGATGTCCCGGATGACGCCGGAGGACAGGCCGGCGTGGAACATGTCCTGGACGAACGCGACGACCTCGACCGACTCGGGGGCGTACTCGCGGTAGCCGTTGGGTCGGCGCTCGCTCCGCAGCAGACCCTGCTGCTCGTAGTAGCGCAGGGCCCGGCTGCTGACGCCGGTCGCCTTGCTCAACTCGCCGATGCGCATGCTTCAGTGCACCTTGACCTTGACACCGACGTCAAGGTTTAGCGTCGAGATCATGACCACAGCAGCGCACCTGCGTGACAGATTCGCCGTCGTCACCGGCGCCTCCACCGGCATCGGGGCGGCCATCGCCGAGCGGCTGGCCGCCACCGGCACGCACCTCGTCCTGGTCGCCCGCAGCGCCGGCAAGCTCGACGAGGCGGCCGAGCGGCTGAGCCGGCGGCACGGGGTGACCGTGCGCGCCGTCGCGCTCGATCTGGCCGCCGCCGACGCGCCGGCGCGGCTGGCCAAGACACTGGCCGACGAGGGCGTCGAGGTGGAGGTACTGGTCAACAACGCCGGTGTCAGCGTGCCGGGACCGGTGCTCGACGGCGATCCGGCCCGGTTCCGGTCCCTGATCGACGTCAACGTCAGCGCACTCACCGAACTCACCACGCTCCTGATGCCCGCGATGGCCGCCCGTGGCCACGGGGCCGTCGTCAACATCGCCAGCACCGGCGGCTACATCCCCTCCCCCAACCTGGCGGTGTACTCGGCGACGAAGGCCTACGTCGTCTCGTTCACCCAGGCGCTGTGGGCCGAGACCCGCGGCACCGGGGTCCGGGTGGTGGTGGTCAGTCCCGGTCCCACGAAGACGCCGATGAACGCGCGCGGCACGCGAAGCGCCGAGGCTGTCGCCGCTACGGTGGTGCGTGCCCTCTCGGGCCGCGGACCGGCGGTCGTCGACGGCAAAGCCAACGCACTGACCGCTTTCGTGTTCGGCCGGCTGCTGCCCACCCGCCTCGTCCTCGCCATCGCGCGGCGGGTCCTGGCCAGAAGCGGCGACTGAACAGTGAACGCCGGGATGCCTGCGCCGAGCGCTACCCCAGGTCGGCCAGGTCCAGCACGAAGCGGTAGCGGACATCGTTGCGCTGCAAGCGGTCGAGGGCGTCGTTCACGCGTGCGGACGGGAGCACCTCGACGTCCGCGGTGACGTCGTGCCGGGCGCAGAACTCCAGCATGGCGGCGGTCGCGGGGCGGCCGCCGCTGCCCGCGGACCCGAGCTTCTTCCGGCCCACCAGCAGATCGGCGGCTTCGACGGTGATGCTGCCGAGGTGCCCGACGTGGCTCAGCGTGCCGTCCAGGGCGACCGTGGCGAGGTAGGGCGCGACATCGTGCGGAACGGCGATGGTGTCGATGACGACGTCGAACCGATCCCGGGCCGCCACCATCCGGCGTTCGTCGGTGGACACGATCAGGTCGTGGGCGCCCAGCCGCGCGACGTCGGCGGCCTTGCCCGGCGACCGGCTGATCACCGTCGTGTCGGCGCCGAGCGCGACGGCGAGCTTGACCGCGAGGTGCCCGAGGCCGCCGAGCCCGGCCACGGCGACCCGGCTGCCGGGCCCGGCACCGAGGGCCCGCAACGGTTCCCAGACGGTGATCCCCGCGCACAGCAGCGGAGCGGCGGCCGCGGGGTCGAGCCCGGCGGGCAGCGGGTAGGCGAACGCGTCGCGGACGACGTACTCGCGGGAGTACCCGCCCAGCGTCGTGGTGCCGTCGTGGCGATCGGTGCCGGCGTAGGTCAGCGTCGGGAACTCGTGGCAGAAGTTCTCCTGCCCCGCCCGGCACATCGCGCAGGCACCGCACGAGTCGACGATGTTGCCGACGGCGACCGCGTCTCCGATGGCGAACCGGGTCACCGCGCTCCCGATGGCGGTCACCTCGCCCGTGAACTCGTGGCCCGGCACCAGCGGCGCGTCGCCGGTGTGGGCGTGCAGCGCGTGGAGATCGCTGTGGCAGACGCCGCAGTAGTCCACACGCACGGCGATGTCGTCGGGCCGCAGGTCCCGGCGTTCGAGGGTCGTCCGGCTCAGCGCGATCCCCGAGCGGCCGGCCTGCCATCCCACGGTGGTCCTCATGTGCCCTCAAAAAACAGACTGTTCGGTCTGTTTCCAACATAGCCGCACCGTCGCCTACCGGCAAACCGACTGGTCTGTTGTAATCTCGAGCCATGGCCGACAAGCCCCTGACCTCGCGTGGCGAGGCCACCCGGCAGCGCATCCTGGACGTGGCGACCCGGGAGTTCGCCGAGCACGGGATAGCCGGGGCGCGGGTCGAACGCATCGTGGCCGCGGCGCACACCAACAAGGCCCAGCTCTACGGCTACTTCGGCAGCAAAGAGGGCCTGTTCGACGCCATCTTCTTCGGCTCCCTCGAGCGGATCATGACGATCGTGCCGATCGACGCCGGCGACCTCGCGGGCTGGGCCGTCCGCCTCTACGACGAGTACCTCCGCCGCCCCGACCTCATCCGGCTGGCGACGTGGGCGCGCCTGGAACGCCGTCCCACGGGGCACCTCGTCGAGGACAGCGACCGCCTCGACGACGCCAAGCTGAGCGCCATCGCCGACGCGCAAGCGGCGGGCCTCGTCCGGGACGGCGATCCGTTCGACCTGATGGCCATGGTGATCGCGATGTCGATGGCCTGGTCCCCGGTCAGCAACGTCTACGCGGCCACCGGCGAGGAACCCCCGGAAGCCCACGAGCGACGCCGGGCCCTGATCCGCGACAGCGTCGAGCGCGTCATCGCCCCCACCTGAGCCCCGCCGTCGACGTGCGTCTCGACCCGCACCGCCTCGCGTGAAGCCAGGAGCCGGCGTGGCTTTCGCCCGCGCCGGGTGACGACCGGGAAGCCGGAACCGGTCACGATCGGGTCTGCCGCCGCCCGTCTCCGGAGGTTTCCCATGGTGCGAGCAACGCTCACCGATCCGCCGGCCCGCCGGCTCCGCAAGCCCCGGCGGCGCCGGGGCGCGGCCGGGGATCGGCGGGCGCGCCGCCCGTTCCGGGGACTCGCCGACCGGTTCGGCGCCGGCGCGCACCCGCCGCCGGTCCCGTGGCCACCCGAGCACGACTCCGGGACCGGCGGCACCTCCCTCCCCCGCGCGCTCGTCGTGCTGCTCGGCGCGGCCGCCGCGGTCGTCGTGCTGGCCGGTGTCCAGGCCGTCGCCTGGTTCGCCGGGCCGGTCTTCCTCGCCCTCGTCGTCGTGATCACCCTCGACCCGGTGCGGACCTGGCTGCGGCGCAAGGGATTGCCGCGCTGGCTGACCGTCGGCGTGCTGGTCGTCACCGTCTACGCGATCCTGCTCGGCTTCTTCCTCGTCTTCGTCGTGTCCGTCGCGCAGCTGTCGGCCATGGTCCCCCGCTACACCGGCCGCGTCGACGAACTGCTGCGGGACGGGCTGACCGTCCTCGGCCGGTTCGGGGTCGGCGAACCGGAGCTGCACGCCATGCTGTCGTCCCTCGACACCGGGAAACTCGTCGGCCTGGCCGGTTCCCTGCTCGCCGGGGTCGGCGGCCTGGTCACGAACCTGGCCTTCCTGTTCGCCCTCCTCCTGTTCCTCAGCGCCGAAACGGCGTGGGCCGGGCAGCGCCTCGGCCGGATCGCCCAGGACCGGCCGTGGATTTCCGCCGCCCTGCGCACGTTCGCCTCGGGCACCCGGCGGTACCTGCTCGTCACGACCGTGTTCGGCGGGCTCGTGGCGGCGCTCGACACCACCGCGCTCGCCCTGCTCGGTGTCCCGGGTGCCTTGCTGTGGGGCCTGCTCGCCTTCGTCACCAACTACATCCCGAACGTGGGCTTCGTGATCGGGGTCGCCCCGCCCGCGGTCATCGCGCTCCTCGACGGCGGCTGGCGCAGTCTGCTCGTGGTGCTCGTCGTGTACGCCGGGCTGAACTTCGTGGTGCAGTCGCTGATCCAGCCCCGGTTCGTGGCCGGCTCGGTCGGTCTGTCCACTTTGGTCACGGTGCTGGCACTGGTGTTCTGGACCTGGCTGCTGGGCCCGCTCGGCGCCGTCCTCGCCGTGCCGGCGACCCTGCTCGCCAAGGCCCTGCTGGTGGACGTCGACCCGCGGGCCCGCTGGGCCGACGCGCTGCTGTCCGCCCCGCGCCGGGAAGGATGACCCACGTCAACCCGTGCTGGCGGGCCACCACTACGGCCGAGCGCCGGTTGTTCACCCCGAGCTTGCCGTAGATCGCCCGCACGTGCGTCTTCACGGTGTTCACCGAAACGGTGAGGTCGGACGCGATCTCGTCCAGCGACCGCTGCGAAGGCAGGCGCTGCAGCACGACCTGCTCTCGGTCGGTCAGGTCGCTGGGCGGGGCGTGCGGGACGAGCCGGCCGCGGACGGCCTGGGCGAACCGGTCCAGTGAGCCGAATCCGCCGGAGTGGTCGATCAGCAAGTGGGCGACCCGGGGATCGGCGAGGGCGAACGGGCGCACCAGGCCGTTCGGCCGGGCGAGGGCGAGCGCGCGGTCGAGTGCGTTCAGTGCTTTGGTCCGGCGGTGCGAACGCAGCGCCAGCGCGGTTTCCGCCAGGCACCGGTCGACCGGGGTGGCCGGCAGCAGGGCCGTCGCCGCGCCGGTGTCACGCAGGACCGCCTCGGCCGCGGCCGGTTCGTCCGCGGCCAAGTGGGCGCGGACCCGCAGGAGGGCCAGCTCGCCGCTGCCGGGCAGCCGCTCGTGCATCCACGCGAGCACCTCCGCCGCGTGCACCCCTTCGGCGAGGCCCAGTGCCGCGTGGAACTCGGCGACCGCGCACACCGCGACGAGTTCGGGCGGCAGCTCCAGAGCCGCCAGCCGATGCCGGGCCGCGCGCATGACTTGGGAGCCCGCCGTGCGGTCACCGTCGTCGAATCGCACCATGCCTTCGAAGAACTTGCGCAGCAGGCCCGGCAGCGGCGCGCCGCCGGGCACTTCCGCCGAAGCCGATTGGGCCAGCTCACGGGCCGCCGCGACCGGCTCGGCCCGCATCAGGTCGTCGTAGGCCAGCATCAGGTGGCATTCGGCCACGCCGGGAGCCCGGCGCCAGCCGCGCCGCCGCGCGACGCCGAGCGCTCCCGTGCAGGCGCGCCGCATGGCCGGGTGGTCGCCGCCGAGCGCGGTGGCGACGGCCAGGGCGAGGCGGCTGTGCAGCACGAGGTGGTCCAGCCGGTCGCCTTGCGCCAGGCGCAGCGCCTCCTGCCCTTGGGTGACGGCGTGCCGCCGGGCCCCGCGGCGCAGCGACCGCCACGCGCGGTCGAGGGTGCACCAGGCGTCGAACTCCGGCGGCCGGGCGGCCGACGGCTCGGCCTCCGGCAGCTGTTCCCCGGTGATCATCGCCAGCTGACGGGCGGCGAGGGGCCACAACGGGTGGCCGGCCGCGCCGAGGTCGGCCGCGGCTTCGGCGGGCAGCCCGTGCTGGATGTGCTCCAGCGCCGAGGCCAGCCGCAGCGACGGGTTCGCGGCGACCGTCGCGGCACCCAGGTAGGTGAGCGCGATCCGGACCGGTTCGCCGTCGCCCGCCAGCACCTGGCGCACGGCGTGGTCCCGCGCGAGGACGAGGACGCGGTGCCGGTCGCGCCCCGCCACGGCGTTCCGGAGCGCCTCGCCGAACCGGCCTTCGCCGGCGTACCAGCGGGCGGCGATCCCGTGCAGCCGCAGCACCCGCGCCGGGTCCTGCCGGGCCAGCTCGGCCCGCAGGAATCCGCGGAGCAACGGCGGGAGCCGGTAGGTGTCGGTGGGCGTGCGCGTGACGAGCCCCATCGCGCGGTCGAGTTCGTCCAGCCGGGCCCCGGCGTCCGCGCGGCCCGACAGGCGGACCGCCAGTGTCGCACCGGCGGTGTCGCAGACACTGAGGCACAGCAGGAGATCCGACGTCGCCGCGGGCAACCGCGCGAGGACTTCGTCGGCCAGGAACCGCGCCACCGCGCGCTCATCGCCGGTGACGGACGCGACGAGCGCGTCCGCGTCGGCCGCTTCGCGCACCGAAACCGCGGCCCAGCCCAGCGCCGCGGCCCAGCCGCCGGTGCGTTCGGCGAGCGCGCGGACGCGGTCGTCGCTCACCGCGCTTCCGGTGACCCGCAGCAGGTTCGCCGTTTCCCGCGCGGTGAACCGGAGTTCGGCCGCCTCCACCCGGGACAGCACGCCTTCGACGTGCAACCGGGCCAGCCGCAGCCGCGGCTCGACCCGGGTGGCCAGCACCAGCCGCACCGCGGCGGGCAGGTCCCTGGCCAGTGCCGCCAGGGCGGCCAGGGCTTCCCCGCGGTGGATCTCCTGCAGATCGTCCAGCACCAGCCGCACCGGACCGGCGAGGGCGTCGTCCAGATCGGCCAGGAAAGCCCTCCGCCGGCCGGGCGGCGGGGGTTCCAGCCGGTCCAGACCACGATCACCGGGCACCGCGGGACAGCGGCGCAACGCGCTGAGGATCGCCGCCCACAACCGGCACTCGTCGTTGTCGTCCTCGTCCAGGGACACCCAGGCGACGTCGTGGCCGTCACCGGCCCAGCCGGCCAGCGCGGTGGTCTTGCCGGCCCCGGCCGGCGCCCGGACCACCGTGACGGGCCGGGTGGTGGCGCGGTCCAGCAGCGCCGCCAGCCGGGGACGGGGGACGAAGATGCCCGGCAGCCGCGGTACCGCGACCTTCACGCCGGGGACGGGCCGGAACGGGAGCGTCGTTCGATCGGGCACGGGAACCTCTCGGCTGTCGGGAGAATTCGCCCCGGATCCGCGGTCGACGCCGGGCAGAGGCCACGACTGTACTGATCACCTGCGTGCGGCCGGGGCGGCAGGGTCACCAGATTTCGTAGGTGGATTCGTCGCCGTGCACGATCACGGCCCAGATCACGAGCACGTCGAGCGCGATCACGATGACACCCCAGAACGGGTAGGCGGACAGGAACGCCAGCTGCGCCAACGCGTTGAACCCGGCGAGCGCGACGGTGACGACCCGCGCCCACTGCGCACCGGTGAAGAGCGCGATACCGGTCAGCACGACGAGGATGCCGAGGATCAGGTGCAGCCAGCCCCAGCCGGCCAGGCTGAAGACGAGCAGGCCGGACGGGCCGATCACGTAGTAGTCCCGGTCGAACAGCGCGACCACGCCTTCGACCACGTTGAACAGTCCGGCCAGGACGGTGATGGCGCCGGCGAACCAGATCCAGCCGACCCGCCGCGACCGCGCGACGGCCTGGTCCGGCGGGAGGGGTACCCGGGCGCCGGTCGTTCCGGTCCGGGGTCGCATGGGTTCGGTCATGATCCCTCTTTCTCCTCGATCGGCGGGCTGTGGACCGGGGCGATCATGGTCGGTGGCCCGACGGCCGGTCCTCGCCCGCCCGAGGTGAGATCAGGTGCCCCGGTCCGCGGCTCACACGACATGGGCGATGCCGCCCGCCCGCACCGGGGAAACGCTGGGGCACGACCATCGATCCGCAGACCGAGGAGGACGTCGTGTCCACGTTGACCGTGTGGCGGTTCCCGACCGTCGAAGGTGCCGAAAACGCACTGGATCTGCTTCGGCAGCTGCAGAAGCAGCAGTTGATCTCGATCGCCGATGCGGCTTGCGTGAGCTGGCCCGAAGGCCGGAAGAAGCCGAAGACCACCGACCTCGGCAACCTGACCGGTGCCGGCGCGCTGGGCGGGGGTTTCTGGGGCCTGCTGTTCGGCCTGATCTTCCTGGTGCCGCTGCTGGGCATGGCCGTCGGCGCGGCGATCGGCGCGCTCACCGGGTCGCTGAGTCACGTCGGGATCGACGAAGACTTCATCGGCAACGTCCGGTCGCAGGTCACCCCCGGCACGTCCGCGTTGTTCGTGATGTCCGGGGAGACAGTGCTGGACCGGGTCGTCGAGCCGTTCAAGGAAACCGGTGCCACGCTGCTGAGCACCAACCTTTCCGACACCGAGGAGGCCCGGCTGCGCGCGGCCTTCGACGAGTCCCCGCAGCCGGAACCGCGGTAGCCCGGACATCGCGCGGGCGGGACCGCGGCGGCGCCCCCGAGCGTCGCCGCGGTCCCTGTGGGAGGTTCACCCGCCCCGCGCACTCCCCCGAGAGCGCCGCGGGGCCGGCCGGACGGGATGGCGGAGCGAGGCGCCGGCCGGGCCGGTCCGGCGGGGAGATCCCCGCGGCGCACCCGCCGGGATGCCGGCCGATCGTCGTCCGCTGCGCCATCACCGCACCTCCACCGGCTCAGCCTGCGGGTCGCGCCACCGCGGGTCGTCACCCGTGGTGGATGACTCCCCGCTTCACCCGCGGCGGGCGACGCCCCGGCAGGCTCCGCGCCCGACGATCCGTCCCATGACTCTCACCGACAAGGACACCGCGGCCCCCGACGTGCGGCTCGCCCGGGCCCGCGCCGCACGCGCCGCCGTGCCGGCGGACGGCCACGCCGAATTCCCCAGCACGCTCCGGCGGGCCGATCCGCTCACGCTGCTGGCCCGCCAGGACCGCGACCGGGTGCCGCAGCTGCTGCCGCTGCGCTACAGCACGATGGCGGCCTCGCCACTGGCCTACTTCCGCGGTGCGGCCCTCCCCGCGGCGGCCGACCTGGCCTCGACCCCGCGGACCGGGTTCGGTGTCCAGGCGTGCGGCGACGCCCAGCTCGCCAACTTCGGCCTGTTCACCGCCCAGGGGCGCCGGCTGGTGTTCGACATCGCCGACTTCGGCGAAACCCTGCCGGCGCCGTGGGAATGGGACGTCAAGCGGCTGGCCGCGAGCTTCGAGGTCGCCGCCCGGGAGTACGGGCACGCGGCGGCCCTGCGCCGGCGCAGCGTGCTCGCCGCGGTCGAGGCCTACCGGCTGGCGATGCACGACTTCGCGCGCCGCACGTCGCTCGACATCTTCTTCGCGCCGGCCGACGCCCGGACGCTGCGGGCGGTCGCGGCGCACCGGCTGGGACCGGCGCGGCGGGGCACCGACGGCACCCGGCGGTGGACCGAAATCCGCGACGGGCAGCTGCGGCTGGCCGCGCGTCCGCCTTCCGTCGTCCCCGCGGGTCACCTCGCCGGCGACGGCGATCCGGCGACCCTGGTCGACCGCATCGGCAAGGTGCTTGCGCAGTACCGGCGTTCGCTCGGCCCCGCGCGAAGAGCGCTGCTGGACCGCTACCGGCTCGCCGACGCGGTCCGCACGGTGACCGGGCCGGGTGGCGCGGGCACGCGGTCCTGGGTGGCGCTGCTCGTCCGGACGGGGACCGGGGATCCCCTTCTGCTGCAGGTGCAGGAGGCCCGGCCGTCGGTGTTGCAGGACTACACCGGCACGTCGGTACCGGGCGGCGCCGGCCGGCGGGTGGTCAGCGGGCAGCGGCGGATCCAGGCCACCGGGGACGTCTTCCTCGGCTGGGCCCGCACCGCGGATTTCGACGGCCGTGCCGCCGACTTCCACGTCCGCCGGCTGCGCGAGGACCAGGCTGCCGGCGAAGTCACGGCGATGACGCCGGAGATCCTGCGGGCCCACGCCCGGCTGTGCGGGTGGACCCTGGCCAGGGCGCACGCGCGGACCGGGGACGCGCTGGCGATCGCCGCCTACCTCGGCTCCGGCCCGGCGTTCGCCGAAGCCGTCCGGCGGTTCGCGGTGGCCTGCGCCGACCAGAACGAACGCGACCACGCCGCGCTGCGGCAGGCGATCCGGCTCGGGCGCGTCACGGCGGCCGCCACGTCGTGACGGTCACCGGTCGCTCAGCCGCCCGCGCGGTGCACCGCCGCCGGCAGTTCGCGGACCCGGTGCACGGAATGCACGTGCATCCCGAGCGCCTCGAGCCGCCGCAGGATCACCGGAAGACTTCCGGGATCGGCGACGGTTCCGAAAACTATCGTATCCGGCGGCACCGGAACGACGAGCACACCACGGAAATCCCCGACCCCTTCGGCGGCCCGCTCCGGAATGGCACCGCCGCCCCGGAAGACGTAATTCGCGCCCGTCGCGAGGCCGGCGGCACCCGTCCGGCTCACCGGGTTCCCCCGTTTCGCCGAGTACGCCCGGCCGAGAACCACGCGCGGGCGACGACCCCCACGTCGAGCAGCAGCATCACCGCCGACCAGCCGTGCGCCGGCAGGAAGATCAGCCGGGCGACCAGGTCGGCACCGGCGCGGACGCCCGTCCGCAGCTCCGTCACCGGGGTCAGGGCGGACAACGCGACGACCAGCCCGAGCAGCACCGACCCGGCGCCGATCCGGCCGGTCCGCACCACGTCGAGCACCACGACCTCGCCCGGCCCGAGCCAGCAGAACTGGGAAACGGCGAATCGACGGCACCATTTTCGCCGATAATCTCCACGACTTTTCACCCGGCACACGATTGTGCCCGCAGCCGTTGTTCTCTTCGCCCACAGCGGGTGAGCCGAACCAATTGCGTGGCAGGATCCGCCGGGATTATCCCCGAACCGCTCACGAAGGAGAACGGACATGCGGCAATGCCACGACGTCCCATCCCGAAGACGGGTACCGAGAACCAAGATCACCGTTCCGAGCCCGCCGGTGGACTTCGTGTCCCGGCCGCGTCTGCGCACGGTCCTCGACGGAGCGGGGCAAGCCGCCATGATCTTCGTCGGCGCCCCGGCCGGGTTCGGCAAGACCACGCTGCTCGCCGAATGGGCCCGGCGCCAGGACAGCGGCGCGGTCGCCTGGCTGTCCGCCGACGCCGACGACAACGACGACCGGCTGTTCTGGTCGGCGGTCCTCGAAGCGCTCGGCCGCTCCGGCCGGATCCCGGACGGCAACCCGCTGCGGCGGCTGGCGGTCCCCGAGGTGCCGAGCACCGACCTCGGCTTCCTGGCCGAGATCGCCGACGCGCTCGACGCGCTAGCAGAACCCGTCGTGCTCGTCCTCGACGGTGCCCAGGAGATCACCGCCCCCGGTCCGTGGCAGGGGCTGCGGGCGCTGGTCCGCCACCAGCCGGCGGCCCTGTGCCTGGCGGTCGCGAGCCGGCGGGAACCGCCGCTGCCGCTCGGCCGGGCGCGGCTCGCCGACCGGCTCGTCGAGCTCGGCGCGGCCCGGCTGCGGTTCACCGCCGAAGAGGCGGACGCCCTGTTCGCCGGGGCCGGTTCGGCGATCTCACGGGAGCAGGTCGCCGAGCTGGTCGCCGGAACCGGGGGCTGGCCTGCCGGGCTGCGGCTCGCCGCGGCGTCCGCGGCCCGGCTCGGCAGCCTGCGGGACTTCTCGACCGGGCGGGACAGCACCGTGCTCGGCTACCTGACCGACGAGGTCCTCGCCGCCCTCACCCCGGCGCAGTGGGAGCTGCTGCGGACGATCAGCATCAGCGACGAGGTCCCCGCGGGGCTGGCACCGGTGCTCTCCGGCCGCGTCGACGCTGAGGCGATGCTCCGCGAGCTCGGCGAGCCGGCCGCGCAGGTGGTCTGGTCCGGCGGCACCCCGCCGCACCACCGCGTGCTGCCGATGCTGCGCACCTACCTGCACGCCGAGCTCCGGCGGCGGGCGCCGGACCGGACCCGGGCCCTGCACGCGAAGGCCGCCCGCTGGTTCGCCGAACACGACCAGCCCGCGCAGGCGCTGCTGCACAGCGTCCGTTCGGGCCGTCCGGACCGGGTCGGGGCCCTGCTGGGCGAGCACGCGGTCACGCTCTTCCTCGCCGGTGAGCACCAGGTCCTGCGGCTGGCCCTGACACTGCTGGAGGATCGCCGGATCGCGGCCGGGCCGCCGGCCGCGCTGATCTCGGCCGCGCTCTACCTGGAGGCGGCCGAGACGTCGGCGGCGGGCCTGCAGCTGGCCAGGGCGGAGGCGTCGTGGCCGGACCGGCCGGCACCGGAGCTCATCGTCCTGCGGCAGCTGACGAGCTCGTGGCTCGCCCAGCTGGACCACACGCCGGCCCAGGCCTCCCGGGTGGCCGCCCAGGTCGACGAGGAGCTGGCCACCGCCGCCGGGCTCGGCGGCCTCGCGACCCTGCACCGCGCCGGCGTTCTCGTCGCCCGCGACGAACGTGGGCCGGCCCGGGAAGCGCTGCTGCGGGTCCTCGGCGCCGCAGAGCAGGTCCACCAGGACTTCACCGTCGCCCAGTGCCTCACCATGCTCGCCGGGCTGGCCTGCCACGACGGCGACTACCGGGCGATGGAGACGCTGGCCCGCCGGGCCGAGGCGCGCCTGCCGCGCCAGGATCCGCCGCGGTCGCTCCAGGGCGCTCAGGCCGGTGCGCTGCTGGCGTACGGGGCCTTGCTGTGCGGCGAGCCCGCCGACTGCGTCCGGCACGCGAAACGGATCGGGCAGCTCCTCGGTGACGCCCCCGCCCGGGCGGCCAGGGAACTGCGGCTGTTCGCGGAAACGCTGCGCGGGGCCGCCGAGTTCGAGCTCGGCGCCTGGCACGCCGGGCTGCGGCGGATGCGGCGGGCCCGCAACCGCCTCGGCACTGCACGGGCCTGCCCCGCCGGCTACGCGGCCCTGTGCGCCGTGCTGGAGCAGCGGGCGGCTCTCCGGCTCGGGGCGGCGGGCCAGGCCAGGGAGACCGTGCGCTGGGCGCTGCCGAAGCTCACCGGTTCGGGCGAACTGCTGCTCATGCGCGCCCGGACCCAGCTGCGGCTCGGGCGGCACCACGCGGCGAGTTCCGTGCTGCGCTCCCTGCTGGACGAGGAAGCCCCCATGGAATTGGCGTGGGCCACGATCGAGGCGTCCCTGATCGGCGTCCAGGCCGCGCTGGCGGCCGGGGCACGGGACCGGGCGGCGCGTCTGCTGGACGAAGCGGTGCGGGCCGCCGAACCCACCGGGGTCCGGTTCCCGTTCGTCTTCGCACCGCCCGAGCTGATCGGGTTCCTGACCAGCCGGCTGGGCGCACTCGGGGCAGGCGAACGCTTCGCGGGCGAGATCCTCGCCGTCCGGCGCCGGCTGCGCACCCCGCCCATGCCGGCCCCGCTGACCGAACGCGAACGCAGCGTCCTGCGCCTGCTGCCCACGCAGCGGTCGATCGACGAGATCGCGCAGGACCTGACCGTCTCGCCGAACACCGTCAAGACCCACGTCCGCGGCGTCTACGCGAAGCTCGGCGTCCGCAGCAGGCGCGAAGCCGTGGCGGTCGCGCAGGAACGGGGGCTGCTCGACACCGAAGCCGCCGACTTCACGGTCTGAGCGGCCCGGCCCGGGTTCGCCCCACCCGCGGCGGGTGAGGCGGGCACACCCGCGATCCGGTCCAGTGGGCCGGGCACGTTCGAGCGTGCCCGGCCCCGAACCCGGACGAGGAGATGTCATGGCCCTGGCGAGCGCGGAATATCCGTTCCTGAACCTGATGTGGACGATGCTGGTGTTCTTCTGCTGGATCGCCTGGTTCTGGTTGTTGTTCCTGGCCTTCGGCGACCTGTTCCGCCGCGCCGACGTGTCCGGCTGGGCCAAGGCGGGCTGGACGGTGCTGCTCATCGTGCTGCCCTTCCTCGGCGTCCTGCTCTACCTGATCACCCAGGGACGGCACATCGTCGAGCGGCAGCGGTCCCGCGAAGCGGTCTATGTGTCCACTTCGGACAGTACCGGCGCGACGCAGATCGCCGAAGCCCGGCGGCTGCTCGAGGACGGCGTCATCGACGACGCGGAATTCCAGGCGCTCAAGCGGAAGGCGCTGGCGCGTTGACGCGCCGGTGGCGGTTCGTCCACCTCGCGGTGCTCCGGCCGCTGCTCACGGTCACCGCGCTGGTCTGCCTCTACTACCTGCTCCCGGTCGACCAGGCCCTGCGGCCCTGGACCGCGGTCCTGTTCGCCGCCGGGCTCGTGCTCGTCGTGCTGCTGGTCGCCGGCGAGGTGCGGATGATCCTGCGCTCGCCGTTCCCGGCCTGGCAGGGCGTCCAGGCGCTGGCCCTCGTGCTCCCGCTCTTCCTGCTGCTGTTCGCCGACGGCTACTACGTGCTCGCCCACGCCGGCGCGGGCTCGTTCGGCACGGCGCTGACGCGGACCGACGCCCTGTACTTCGCGGTCACCGTGTTCAGCACCGTGGGCTTCGGCGACATCGCCCCGCTCTCCACCGGCGCCCGGGTGCTGGTGACCCTCCAGATGCTCGCGGACCTCGTGGTGCTGGGCGTGGTGCTGCGGGTGATCGTCACCGCGGTCCGGCGTTCGGCCGCCCGCGACGGTTCACTCGGGCAGCAGCAGGGCGGCGACCAGGCCGGCCACCGCCGCGGCGCCGAGGGTGGTGAGCGCCAGCGCGAAGGAGCGCCCGCCGAGGTGCGGCGTCCCGGCCAGGACGGACCCGGCCAGCGCCGTCCCCACCGACGAGCCGAGGTTCGACAGGCTGCGCGACACTCCCGAAATGTCGCTCTGCGCGGAGTCCGGGAACCGGGACTGCACCAGGTTCACCGAGGCCGTCAGCATGATCCCGACGCCGGCACCGAGCAGGAACAGGCCGGGCACCGCGCTCGCCACCCCGGAGCCGGCCCGGACCAGCAGCAGCACGAGGACCAGGCCGGCGATGGTGACGAGGAAGCCGGTGCGGACGAGACCACGCTGGGAGTGCCGGCGCGCCAGCCGCCCGGCGGCCGCCGAGGCCCCGAGGATGCCGATCGTCGCGGGGGTCAGCATCAGCCCGGTTTCGATGGCACCGTACCCGCGGACCTGCTGCAGGAACACCGCCACCACGAAGAACGAACCCTGCAGGACGAGCCACTGCACGTGCTGGGTCAGCAGGCCGAGGCCGGTGCCGCGGTCGCGGAAGAGCCCGGACGGCACGAGCGGCTCCCGGCCCTTCCGTTCCCGCGCGCGGATGTGGGCGAAGAACACGAACAGGAAGGCGGCGCCGATCCCGGCGAACACCCACACCGGTGACAGCCCGCCGGCGGGCAGCAGCACCGTCCCGGCGACGGCGAAGTCCGCCCGGGAGGCCAGCCAGCCGTAGGTGCCCGCCTGCAGGACGCCGAAGACGACGAAGAACAGCCCGGCCGCCGAAAGGATCGCGCCGGCGACGTCGAACCGCTTCCCGCGCGGCGGCGCCGGCGGTTCGGTGATCCGCAGGGCGAGCACGACGATCACGGCGACCAGGAGCACCTGCAGGAGGAAGGACGCGCGCCAGCCGAGCCACGTCGTGACCAGGCCGCCGACGAGCGGCCCGGCGGCGGCGCCCAGCGCCCCCGCGCCGCTGACGATGCCGAAGGCCCGCGCGCGAGCCGTGAGGTCGCGGCTGGTCACGGTGACCAGGATGTAGATCGGCGGGATCATCAGGGCCGACCCGATCCCCTCCAGCAGCGAGTACCCGAGGATCAGCAGGCCCGGCCCGCGCGCGGCCGAGGCGAGCAGCGCGCCGGCGCCGTAGACGGCCAGCCCGGCCAGGAAGCACCGTTTGCGGCCCAGCAGGTCGCTGAGCTTGCTGCCGGGCACCATGAGCGACGCCATGGTGAGGGTGAAGACCGTGATCGCCGTCTGCACGCCGATCACGGTGGTGCCGAGATCGGCGGCGATGGCGCTGACGGCCACGGTCATGGTGGTGGCCGCGTAGCTCGCGACGAACTGGGCGAGGGCCAGGGGCAGCACGATCATCGGCGGGCCTTCCTGCTCGGGTGGCGCACACAGTGGCGTGCGGCGCCCCCGGGCCACCTCACCCCGCGGGGATGAGGCAGCGCGATCCCGCTCCGGCGACGGTGCAGCCGAAGACGTCCCCGGTGCCTTATGGAGGAACGATGACCGAGACCACGATCGCCGAGCACGGCCTGATCGGTGACCTGCAGACCGCCGCGCTGGTGACCACCGACGGGTCGATCGACTGGTTCTGCGCCCCGCGGTTCGATGCGCCGTCGGTCTTCGGTGCCCTGCTCGACGACGAGCGCGGCGGCCGGTTCCGCATCCGCCCGGCCGGCGCGTGCGCGAGCTCGCAGATGTACCACCCGGACACCGCCGTGCTGATCACGCGCTTCTCCGGCCCGGACGGCATCGGCGAGGTGGTCGACTTCATGCCGCCGTGCGAGGGCAACGCCACCACCCGGCACCGGATCGCCCGGCTCGTGCGCTGCGTCCGCGGCCGGATGACGTTCGACGTGGTGGTCGCGCCCCGGTTCGACTACGGCCGCCGCCCGCACCAGGCGATGCTCGCCGCGAACGGCGCCGTGTTCGTCACGCCCGAGACTTCCCTGGCGCTGCACGCGGTCCGCGAGCCGGGCGACGAGCACCTCGCCGAAGTCCGCCTCGAAGGCGGTGACGTGCACCTGAGCCTCGCACTGGCGGCCGGCCAGGTCCGCGGGGTCGTGCTCGAGACCGACGCCGCGGGGCCGCCGCGCGAGATCCGCGTCGCCGAGTTCGAGGAGCTCTTCCGGTCCACTGTGGACTGGTGGCGCGGGTGGCTGGGCCGGTCCACCTACCGCGGCCGCTGGCGGGAGATCGTGGCCCGGTCGGCGATCACCCTCAAGCTGCTGACCTACGCGCCGACCGGCGGGCTGGTCGCCGCACCCACCCTCGGGCTGCCCGAGCAGCTCGGCGGCGAGCGCAACTGGGACTACCGCTACACCTGGGTCCGGGACGCGTCGTTCTCGGTTTCGGCGTTGCTGTCACTCGGGTTCGCGGACGAGGCGGCCCGGTTCGGCAGCTGGCTCGGCGACCGCATCCGCGAAGGCGGCGGCGGGACCGGCGGCCCGCTCGCGGTGCTCTACCGCGTGGACGGTACTTCGGACCTGCGTGAGGAAAGCCTGGCGCACTGGTCGGGGTACCGCGGGTCGAGCCCGGTCCGGATCGGCAACGACGCGGCCGGGCAGCTCCAGCTCGACATCTACGGCGAGGCCCTCGACAGCATCTTCGCCGCCGACCGCGCCGGGTTCGAGCTCCCCCAGCAGGGCTGGACCGCGCTGCGCGCCGCCCTCGACTGGCTCGGCGAACACTGGGACCAGCCCGAAGAAGGCATCTGGGAGACCCGGGGCGGCCGCAAGCGCTTCACCTACGGCCGGCTGATGAGCTGGGTCGCGTTCGACCGCGGCATCCGCCTGGCCGCCGCGCACGGCCGTCCCGCCCCGGTCGAGGACTGGACCTGGCAGCGCGACAGCATCCACGGCCAGATCCTCGCGCGTGGCTGGCACCGGGCGCGCAACGCCTTCGTCCAGCACGACACCGGCGACGAGCTGGACGCGGCCCTCCTGCGCATGCCCCGCACCGGTTTCCTGCCGGCCAAGGACCCGCTGTGGCTCTCGACGCTCGACGCGATCCAGGCCGGCCTGGTCACCGACAGCCTGGTGTACCGCTACGACCCGGCCGCGTCCCCGGACGGGATCGCCGGTTCCGAGGGGACGTTCTCCCTGTGCAGCTTCGCCTACGTGGAGGCGCTGGCGAAGGCGGATCGGCTGGAGGAAGCCCGGATGGCGTTCGAAAAGATGCTGACCTACGCCAACCACGTCGGCCTGTACGCCGAAGAGATCTCGCCGACCGGCGAGCAGCTCGGCAACTTCCCGCAGGCGTTCACGCACCTGGCCCTCATCGACGCCGCGGTCTCCCTCGACGCCGCCCTCGGCTGACGAGCCGGTCTCGTCCGCCACGGGTGACCCGGGCGAAGCCGCCGAAGCACACGATGAAGCACCCGTCGAGGCGAGCCCCGGGAGGCCGACTGCCATGTCCACGACCAACCGACCGAACCGGTCCCAGGAACCGGCCGAGCCACCGCCCGCCGAGCGGGCGGGTCGTGTGCGGCCGCCGGCGGCCGCGTGGATCTCCTGGGTGGCGCTCGCGCTCATGACGACCGGATCGGTCGCGAGCCTGCGCCCGTCGCCGACGATGGCCGTGTACGGGCTCGCGGCCGTCTTCCTCTACGTCGTCCCGGCGATCGTGTTCCTGCTGCCGACCTCCCTGGTCTCGGCCGAGCTGGCCTCCGGCTGGCCGGGCGGGGTCTACAACTGGGTGGCGCTCGGGATCTCCAAGCCGATGGGGTTCCTGGCCGTCTGGTGCCAGTTCGCCATGACGATCTTCTACTACCCGAGCCTGCTCGGGTACGTCGCGAGCACGCTGGCGTACGTGTTCGACCCGGACCTGGCGACCAGCGGGTGGTGGACGGCCGCGGTCATCGTCGTGGCGTACTGGTCGGGGGTCTGGGTCTCCTCCCGGGGCACCAAGGGCGTGGCCGGGCTGGCCGGCGGCGGCCTCGTCGTCGGGACCCTGCTGCCGGGCGCGCTGCTGGTGGTCCTCGGGCTCGTGTTCCTCGGGCAGGGCCACCCGTCCGCGGCGCCGATGTCGGCGAGCCACCTGCTGCCCGCGTGGGCCGGGCTGGCGAGCCTCGTGCTGATCGTCAACA
This sequence comes from Amycolatopsis sp. NPDC051102, assembly GCF_040682815.1. Taxonomy (NCBI): domain Bacteria; kingdom Bacillati; phylum Actinomycetota; class Actinomycetes; order Pseudonocardiales; family Pseudonocardiaceae; genus Amycolatopsis; species Amycolatopsis sp. NPDC051102. The sequence continues at coordinate 498,542 of NZ_JBFBBT010000001.1, read as the reverse complement.
ACTTCCTGTCCTACTCCGGCATGGAGATGAACGCGGTGCACGTGTCGTCGCTGCGCAAGCCGGGCAAGGAGTTCCCGCGCGCCATGTTCCTGGCGATGGGGCTGGTGCTGCTGATCTTCATCCTGCCCGCGCTGGCGATCAGCTGGATCGTCCCGGCGGACCGGCTTTCGCTCACAGCGGGGGTGATGCAGGCGTTCGACGCCGTCTTCGCCGGGTTCGGCCTCCAGTGGCTGACGCCGGTGATCGGCATCCTGCTCGTCCTGGCCTCGCTCGGCGGAATGCTGACCTGGCTGGCCGGCCCGTCGAAGGGCCTGCTGCTGATCGCCCGGCAGGAGGGCTACCTGCCGCCGTTCCTGCAGCGGCTCAACCGCCGGGGCGTGCAGCAGAACATCCTCGTCACCCAGGGCGCGATCACCACGGCCATCGCCCTGCTCTACGCGTTCATCCCGGACGTGTCGAGCGCGTACTGGATCTTCTCGGTGATCACCACCCAGGTGTACCTGATCGTGTACCTGCTGCTGTTCGTCGCGGCGGTCCGGCTGCGGCGCAAGTACCCGGAGCAGCCGCGCGGCTTCCGCGCGCCGATGCTGCTCGGCCTCTGCGGTGTCGGGTTCTGCGCGTCGCTGGCCGCGCTGCTGGTCGGGTTCGTCCCGCCGTCGCAGTTCGGCTCGGGCAGCCCGTGGCTGTACGTCGGGATCGTCGCGGGCGGCGCGCTCGGCCTCGGTCTGCTGGTGCCGTTCCTGTTCTACCGCTTGCGAAAGCCGTCGTGGCGGCAGCCGGAGGTGAGCCCGTCATGACGCGTTCGGACCTCCGGGACCGGATCGCGGCGCTGATGCCGCGGGCCCGCCGTGAACTCGCCGGCCTCGTCGCGATGCGCTCGGTCGCCGACTCGCGGCAGTTCCCGCCCGAGGAGTGCCACCGGGCGGCGGCCTGGGTCGCCGGCGCGTTCGCCGAGGCCGGGTTCGACACCGGCCTCGCCGGCACGCCGGACGGCAGCCAGGCCGTCGTCGGGACCCGGCCGTGCGGCCGCGAGGACGCCCCGACGGTGCTGCTGTACGCCCATTACGACGTCCAGCCGCCGTTGGCCGACGACGAGTGGCGGACACCGCCGTTCCGCCTGACCGAAGTGGACGGACGCTGGTACGGCCGCGGCGCGGCCGACTGCAAGGGCAACATCCTCATGCACCTCACGGCGCTGCGGGCGCTCGGCGACGACGTGCCGGTCGACCTCAAGGTGGTCGTGGAGGGGTCGGAGGAACAGGGCACGGGCGGGCTGGAGGCGTTCGTCGCCGAACACCCCGGGCTGCTGCGCGCCGACGCGATCCTGGTGGGCGACACCGGGAACGCCGCGGTCGGCCACCCCGCCGTCACGGTCAGCCTCCGCGGCATGGTGAACGTCGTCGTCCACGTCGAAGCCCTGCCGTCCGAGCTGCACTCCGGCATGTTCGGCGGCCCGGCCCCGGACGCGTTGGCCGCGCTCGCCGCGGTGCTCGCGACCCTCCGCGACGAGAAGGGCAACACCACCGTGCACGGGTTGCCCGGCGACGGCCGCTGGGCCGGCGCCCCGTACCCGGCCGCGCGGTTCCGGGCGGACGCCGGCCTGCCGTCCGACGCGGTCCTGCTCGGCGACGGCGAGGTAGCGGACACGTTGTGGGCGCGCCCGGCGCTGACCGTGCTCGGCATCGACTGCCCGCCGGTGATCGGCTCCACGACGGCCATCGCCCCGTGCGCCCGGGCCCGCCTGAACCTGCGGATCCCGCCCGGCACCGACCCGCACGCGGCAGCGTGCGCGCTGACCGAGCACCTGCTGGCCGCCGCCCCCTGGGGCGTGGAGGTTTCGGTGGACGTGGAGGGGATCGGCGAGCCGTTCGACGCCGCCACCGGCGGCCCGGCCCACCGCGCGATGGCCGAGGCGATGCAGGCCGCCTACGGCCGTCCGGTGAGCCGGCTGGGCCAGGGCGGGTCGATCCCGTTGTGCACGGTGCTGGCCGAGACGTACCCGGACGCCGAGATCTTGCTGATCGGCGTCGAGGAACCGCAGGCGCGCATCCACGCGCCCAACGAGAGCGTCGCTCCGGAGGAGATCGCGGCCATGGCGTTGGCGGAGGCCCTGTTCCTGCGGAACTACGGTGGCCGGTGAGCGCGCCGCGCGCAGCCCAAGGTCTCGCGGTGGGCGCTCTCGTCAGTGCCTGCCACGTCGCGCAGACGCTCGATCCGGTCGAGGATGTCGTGCGCATCGGTGTCGCCGGGATACCGGGCGGCGGCCGCGGCGAGCGGCGACATCCGTTGCTTCGTCCGCTCCGAACGCAGTCCGGTGGCGGCCTCGATCGCCTCCCCGCCGATCCGCGCTGCTCGGCCGAGGTCGCCCACCAGGGCGTACCCGGTCGCGAGCCAGATCTGCGTCAACGACCGGCTCCGCGTCATCGCCGGTCCGTAGCCGTCCACCGCGGTGGTGAGCGCCTCGATCGCCGAACCGCTGTACCGGACATCCACGCGCTGGGCCAGTTCGACGTGCACGGTCCCGATCATCGCCGCCAGATCGAGCTCGCCGAAGAACGCCGACCACGGCGACGGCGCCGGTCCGGCGGAGGCGAACGCGTCCCTGGCCGCGTGGAGCAACGCCGGCACTGCCGCCACGTCGCCCCGCTTCGCCTGTGCCCACGCCAGGTTGGCCGACAGGATCGCGCGGGCGAGCATGGAGTTCGTGCGGCCCGCCGCGACCTGCCCGTGTTCGAACTGGCTCGCCGCCTCCTCGACGGCGTCGTAGTGCAGGTACAGCCGGCCGATCCGATAGCGGACATTCGCCACCAGCTCGTCATTGCCGGCGAGCCCCGCCAGCTCCAGCGCCCGCCCGAAGGCACCCAGCGCCGCCCTCGGCCGGCCCGCGTCGAAGCTCGCCCAACCGGCGAGGTTGTGCAGATCGGCGACCGCGGTCCACAACCGGGCCGCGAGCCTTTCCGGGACGACCCCCGACAGCATCAGGTCCGCGTACGGCAGCAGCAGCTGCAGCGCGTCGCGGCAGGATCCGCCGCCGTACCGGTAGTCCAGCGCCCGGAACGCCCCGGTGGCGGCCTCGAGCCGGTCGACGTCGAGCGCACCGATCCGGACGCCGGGGTGCCCGGCTGGTGGGACGGCCACGGTCGCCGCTCACTCTCCACCGGGCGCGGCATCCGCGTGCTTCGACGAGGTGTTCGGCCCGCCCAGCACCTCGGCCGCGGACAGCACGACGCCGGTGGCGGTCTCCGCGATCCTGGTCGCGGCGAGGAAACCGGTCAGAGCCAGCGCACTGCCCAGCCCTGGACGCGGTGGTTGCCCGGCGCTCGCGGGGTGCTCTTCCCGGGGTGCCCGCCGGAGGCCGGCGGCCGAAGCCACCGGACCGAACACCCATTGCAGCCGCACGCCCATGCTGCGACCTCCCGAACATTCGCCAGGTGGGGTGCACCGCCGGGGTCCGGGACGAGACACGATTCCACCGACAGGTTACCGAGCCCGCACGCATCGTCACTCCACCGAACGGTCGAAGGGAAACCTTTACGTCACAACGATTTCATCAACCACGCAGAGCTCTTTCCGATGCGTGTGCAGGTTCACGGGAGCACAGCACCTCAGCCGGGCGGGTCGCCTGCTCGCGAACGTCCTTTGCGGACAGACGTCAGCGGAGTGCGGGCGCGGTACCGCCGCCCGGGGGCCGGCGGGGGTCGATGCCGATCACGTCCCGGTCCGGCACCCAGACCGTCCGGCCGTCGCCGGGCGAGGCGAGCGGAATGGATTCGAGGCCGGTGCACGCATCCCGCACCGGCGGGCCGAGAACCATCCCGACCGCGCAAGCGCCGAACGGCCGGCCGGCGGCCGTCCCCCGGCGCCGGTAGGTGAGGACCCAGCCCACCGGGTACTCGTCATGGAGGTCGTCCAGCGGTGATTCCACGGCACACCCCGATTCGGTCGGCGGTCGACGGGCACTCGCCGGGGTCCGGGGCGGTGACCCAGCGTACGCGGCGGTCTCGCGGGCCGGCAGCGCCGACCGAGTGGTTCGGCCGGCAGGCATTGGCGCGGCCCGCGGCGTCGGCTAACGTCGAAACCGCCCCAGACCTCGGCGTTCCTGATCCCCGACGGCGGCGCCGGCGAACGGCCCGGCACTCGCCCCGAACGCGGAGGCCGACCATGCCCGCACGCACGATCCGGGCCACGGCCACGCTCGCCGTCTGCGTTTTCGCGACGATCGGCGTGCTGCACACACCCGCCGGCGTGCTTGCCGGCCTGTGCCTGCTGGGACTGGCAGCCGGCACGCTCGCCGCCGTCGTCGTTCCGCACGTCCGGCGCGCGGCGCCGGCCCGGCCGCGCGCCGCCGGTCTGCGGGCAGGCGCCCTCGCTGCGGGAATCTTCTTCGCGCTGTGCTTCACCATCTCCGGAATGCTGGCCGCGCTGGGCGGGTGGCCGACCGCATCCGTGGTGGTCGCGCTCGCCTCGGTCGCGCTGGTGGCCGACCTGCGGCGCAAACCCGCCCGGTCCGGGCCCGGGACGGGTGAGGTCGTCGCCCAGCCTCCGCCGGCTCGCCCGGTTGCCGCGCTGAGCACGGACGAACTGTGTACGGCCTGGCGGCGCAGCTACTGCCGGCTGCTGGTCACCCAGGACGTACCGGCCCGCCGTCAGCTGGTTCAACGCCGGCAGGACTACCTCGACGAGATCGAACGCCGCGACCGGAGCGGCTTCCTCCACTGGCTCGCCGACGGTGCTCGCGCCGGCAGCGATCCGGGGCCGTACCTCACGACCCGATGACGCCGGTCAGAGCTTGCGGTCGTGCCGGGCCAGCACGAGTGCGGGGTCGAGCCGCCGCTCGGCGAGCCCGCGGGCGACTTCGCCGAGCAGGAGGTTGTGGCTGCGGGCGTAGCCGCGCAACGCGGTGAAGGCGTCGTCCATGCTGAGCCGGCCGGTCACCGCGAGGACTCCCTTCGCCTGCTCGATGGTCACCCGGCTGTTCAGGGCCGTCTGCAGCTGCTCGGACACCGCCTCGCCATGCCGGATCGCCCGCTCCTGGAGGATGCCGATCGTCGCCGTGTCGGCCAGCCCCTGCGCCAGGTGGACATCGTCGGCGCCGAGCTCACCGGGCCGGGTGCCGAACAGGTTCAGCGCGCCGACGATCTGCTTGCGCAGCCGCATCGGCAGCGCGTGCACCGACGCGAACCCCTGCCGGGAGGCCTCGGCCGCGAACCGCGGCCACCGCGTGGCCTCGGCGGCGACGTCGGCGACCAGGACCGGGGCCCGGGTCGCGAAGCATTCCACGCACGGGCCCTCGTCGGTGCTGAGCTGGAAGAGCTCCAGCAGCCGGGCCTGCTCGGTGGAGGACGCGAGCACCTGAACACTCCCGCGCTCGTCGACCAGCGTGAGGCCGGCCGCGGCGACGTCGAGCAGCTCCACGCAGCGCAGCACCAGCGTGTGCAGGAGGTCGGCGACGTCGTAGTCGTCGACGAGGGTGTCGGCCAGCGCGACGAACGTCCGGGTCACCTGTCGTTCACGGTCGGCCATCGCCACCATCTCCTGGTTGCTCGTCGGATGTCTTCATGGTGGTCCTCACCATGCCTTCCGGTCCAATTCGAGCCGGCAGGCGACGATGTCGGCGGCGACGTCCCGCAACGCGCGGCCGTGCCCTAACGCGTACGCGCGCATCCGGGCCAGCGCCTCCGCGGCCGGCACGTCCAGGTGCGCGATGAGCATCCCGGTGGCCTGGTGCACCTCGCGGTGCCGCATCCCGGCCCCCGCCATCCACCGCCTGTCCCCGTCGAGCCACCGGTCGCCGCCGAGCAGCCCGGACAGGGCCGGCGCGGCGAGGTCCGCGACCTGCAGGGCGACCGCGAGCTCGTCGGCGGCCAGCGAGCCCGGCGTCGAGCGGTAGGTGTCCAACGTCGCCACCCGCACGACGCCGATGTGCAGCGGGAAGGTGAACAACGCCGCCACGGGATACTCGGCGGCCTGCGCGGCGAACACCGGCCGGCTGGTGGGCAGCCCGGCGCCGAGATCGGCGACCAGGACCGGGCCGCCGTGGGTGTAGGCCTCGAAACACGGCCCTTCCCCGAGGGCGAACTGGAGTTCGGCCAGCGCCGCACTCACCGTGTCACTGGTGTAGACGGCCTCTCGATGTCCGGCATCGGCCATCACCGACACCGCGGCGCCGTCCACCGGAAGCAGCCGGACGCACGCACGGCACACCCGGCCGACCATTTCGACCCCGTCGCCGGACTGACCGCCGGAGAGCGCGGCCAGCACGCTCTCCCGCAGCACGTCGATTTCAGCCACCGGCCACCCGCCGCCGCATCTGTTCTCCTCCGAGCCGGTGTTCCTCACACCACACCGACTCGGAAAAAGACAAGGTCCGGATCAGCTCCGCCACCGCGGGTGCGTTCTCCCGCACCCTACCGCGCGAAGTCGCCCCTGCCCCAGGCGAAGCCGATCGGACGACTGTCCGGAGACTTCCGCGGTGCTACCCTGGAGAGTCCGGCTGCGCTGACGCCGCGTCAGCCCCAGGCGCGCGTCCCGCCCCGGTCCCCGGCGGCGCCACCCGCAGCAGCCGATACCGCCGGAGAACCCGATGACCACTGCGGCTTCGCGAGGCTTGAGTCACCCCGACCCGTCGCCAGGCCGATGAGGCGCGTCCCGGCACGCCCCTTGGAAGAGACCGGCTTCGACCTCACTCGCGACCAGCGCTACCACGGCGCCCGGGCGGTGGCGTCGGCGGCGATCGACGCGGAGGACTGCGCGTTGCTGCTCGCCGTTCTCGGGCTCGAACCCGTCGACGGCATCGCGGAACCGCACCCGCGCGAGCATCCCGGTCGCTCGAGCGGCTGAGCTCCGGACCGGATAAGTCCGAAGTGGACAGACAGTCGCTCACCGAGACCAGCCGGATCGTCACGCCGGGCGCTTGAGCGCCGGCCACCGGGCGGTGCGGCGGCCGCTGCAGGTCACCTCCTCGAACCGGGATCTCACTCCCGCCGGGAACATCGTCACCCGAACGCGCGATGGACAAGGGCTCAGGGCCCTGGCGCGCTCGCGCCCGTGGCAGCAGACTGGGGTCAAGCCATCGGCACGGAGGCCCACGGCCCCGAGCGTCGCCGGCCCAGGTTGGCGGCCGGGTTCAGACCAGAGCCTCGCCGCGAACCGCCGCCCCGCCGACGCCGGCCCGGCGCTCCTGATCGGTGCGGCGGTCCCGGCCCTCGGCGGCCTCGTCTCCCACGGTGGTCCCGTGCAGGTGGACTGAGCGCGGGGGCGGTTCGGGACCACCCTCCCCGCGGAATCCCGGGCTCGCCGGTCACGCGGGAGCGCAATTCCGCAACGGCCGGTACCCTCTGTGGCTGGCCGCCGGATCGGGTCGTCGACCGGCATTCCTCCGCGGAGAGTTCGAACCGATGAGCACAGACCTGCCGGAGACGGCCGGCCGGCTGCCTGTTGTGGTGTGGGCAGCCGACGCCGGCAGTGGCGCGTACTCGTTCGTCTCCGCCGGTTGCGAGGCGCTGCTGGGGTACCCGCCCGCCGCGTGGCTGTCGGATCCGGCTTTCGCGCTGTCGGTGGTCCACGCCGACGACCGCGACCGCTGCGCGCGGACCCGGGCGCAGCGGTGGGCGCGGGGTGGCGAGTACGAACTCACCTACCGTGCGCTCACGGTGGACGGCCGGCAGGTGTGGGTGCGGGAACTCGGCCAGGTCTCCCCGGACGGCGCGGTCCACGGCGTTCTGCTGGACGTCTCCGAACGGCGCTCGGAAACCGGGCGGCAGCGTTTCCTCGCCGAGTTCGAGCGAGGGCTGCAGCAGTTCGACGACGCCGAGCAGATCATGGTCTACGCCGCCCAGAGCCTCGGCGAATACCTCGAAGCCGACCGCTGCGCCTACGCCGAGGCCGAAGAGGACCAGGACCACTTCCTGATGAGCGGCGACCACGCCACCGGCCTGCCCCCGCTGCCCGGCCGCTTCGCCATGTCCGCCTTCGGCGACGGCTGTGTCACGGCGATGCGGGCCGGCCGGTCCTGGGTCGTCGACGACAGCCGCCACGACGACCGGCTGGACCCCGCCGACCTCGACGCCTACCGCGTCACCGGGATCCGCGCGGTGATCTGCGTGCCGCTGCTGCGTGGTGGCCGGTTCGCCGCCGCGATGGCCGTCCACCAGGCCACCGTCCGGCACTGGACGGCGGCCGAGGTCGAACTGGTCGAGCTCGTCGTCAACCGGTGCTGGGAGTCCATCCAGCGCACCCACGCCCTGCGTGCCCTGCGCGACAGCGAGCAGCGCCACCGGCTGCTGGTGGAACGCGCGACCGACGCCATCTGGGTGCTCGACCGCGACCTGCGGTTCGTCGAGATCAACCCGGCGGCCTGCGAGCTGCTCGGCTACACCCGCGAGGAGCTGCTCGGCACGCCCATCACGAAGCTGCTCGACGAAGGCGGTGACCAACGCTGGCGGCAGGTGATCGCCGACCCCGGCACCGTCCTGGAGGTCAGCGAAATCCACCAGGTCCGCCGCGCCGACGGCACCGGAATGGCACTCGAGCTGAGCATCCAGGCCACCCCCTCGGGCGTGCAGGCCATCGGCCGCGACGTCACCGAACGCCGCCGCCGCGAGGCCGAACGCGACCTGCTCCTGCAACGCGAGCACGAGATCGCCGAGACTCTGCAGCGCAGCCTCCTGCCCCGCGAGCTGCCCGCGCTCCCCGGCCTCGCCGCGGCTGCGCGGTACCAGCCGGCGACCGTCCACGCCCAGACCGGCGGAGACTGGTACGAAGTCATCCCGCTCGGCGGTTCCCGGGTCGCGCTGTCGGTCGGCGACGTCGTCGGCAAGGGGCCTCAGGCCGCCGCGGTCATGGGGCAGCTGCGGACGGCGCTGGCCGGCAGCCTGCTCGACGGGCACGGCCCGGCCGCGGCACTCGACCGGCTCGCCGCCTTCGCCGCCCGCACCGACGGCGCGGCCGGCACCACCTGTGCGTGCTTGACCATCGACTGGGACACCGGCGACCTGACGTGGGCCACCGCCGGTCACCTGCCCCCGCTCGTGGTCGAGGCCGGTGCCCCGCGGTTGCTGACCGGGAGCGGCAGCGTCCTCGGCGCTGCCGGCTCGGCCCGCTACGAGCAGCAGACGACGACCCTCTCCCCCGGCGCGTCGGTGATCCTCTACACCGACGGGCTCGTCGAACGCCGCGAAGAGCTGATCGACGACGGCTTGCGGCGGCTCTGCGAGGCCGCCGGCCGGTTCCACGCCTCGGCGCCGGACCGCCAGGTCGCCGCGATCACCGGCAGCCTCCTCGACACCGGGCAGGACGACGACGTCGCGCTCCTCGCGGTCCGGCTCATGCCACCGCCGCTGCACCGGCGCACGACCGCCGACACCACTCTGCTGCGCACGGTCCGCGACGACCTGGCCCGCTGGTCGGCTCAGGTGGGGCTGTCCCGCGAGCTGCACGACGACCTGAACCTGGCTGTCGGCGAAGCCGTGGCCAACTCCGTCGAGCACGCCTTCCCCGGCGCTCGCGGCGAAGCGACCTGCACCGTGACCCGGACCGCGGCCGGCCAGCTCGACGTCGTCGTCCACGACAACGGCACCTGGCGCCCCGAGCCCGCCGACAACGGCCACCGCGGCCGCGGCATCGCGATCATCACCGCGCTGTCCGAGCGGTTCAGCCTCGATCACGACGACCACGGCACCACCGTCCGGTTCACGATCACCACCACCACACCCGGCACCGAGCCGGCACCCGCACCGATCACCGTCCCCGAGCCGGCACCGGCGGCCTTGGCCGTCGACCACACCACCCCCGGCCGCCTGGTCCTGCGGGTGTCCGGCGACCTCGACCTCACCACGATCGACGACCTCCGGCCCGCCGTCCTGCACCACCTCGACACCACAGCAGCCGCCGGCATCGACATCGACATCGCCGGGGTGACCTACCTCAGCAGCTGCGGCATCGCCCTGCTGCTGGACTCGGCCGGGCTGGCGAAGCGCCGGGGGATTTCCCTGACCGTCCGCTGTCGCGCCGGGTCACCTCCGCTGCGCATCCTCGAGCTCGCCGGTCTGGCCGGGACGGCGAGCGCCACGCTGGCCGTACAGGTCAGCACGGCTGAGTAGCCGGGCCGCTCGTTCGCCGAAGTTCAGGACACCGTGGCCGGCAACGCTCAGTGCTCCACTTCGGTGCCGGTCAAGTCGAGCTCCGTGGCTGAAACGACACGAACAGGATCGTCCCAGAGCACCACCAGATCGTGTGCCGGAGCATTTGCCGGATCCCGGAGCGCGTCACGGCGAGCCTCGGCCACCCGCTGCGGAAGCTCGTTCAGCGGCGTGTCGCCCATCAGTTCTCGCACCGCCTCCGCGGCGGCCTCGGCAGTGCCGTCCCGGTGCCACACGACAACGGGTATCCCCGTACGGAGGACAGAAGCGAGCTCGTCGGACAAGGCAGCGGGGCCGCCGGCCGGCGGCGTGTCGATCGCGACCGCCGTCCACCTTTCGTCGGAGAGCACCGCGAAGTCGCGCAACGGGTCCGCTCTTTCGCGCGGCAGCAGGAAAAGGTTGTCCGCCGAGTTCGACAGCGAGAGTCGCTTCGCACGCATACGCCACGCACGGTGCCAGTGGGGCGACCGCATCCGTTCGAGCGAGCGGACGATGACGGGATACTGCAGGGTCAGTGGTATCGGCGCGGCGGAGGCGAGCTCGGTCCGCCACTCGGCGATGGGGAGATGAAGCAACGAGTGTGGCAGTAGGAATTCCACTCGGATATCGCCGGCATGGGCGGCCCACGCGGTTTCGGCGTCGATGACGATGGCATCGACGGCAGCTTCGAGGTTCGCACGGCTCGCTCGGACGACCGGCCCACGCGGTGGCGGCCACTCGTGCGGGTCGCGCTGCCGCCACGCGGCGAGCAGGTACTGGTCTTCGTCGTCCTCGGCCTCGCTGATGCTGATCATCAGCGTCAACGTCTCGCGGACGGCAGGGCGGGGAAACCGCTCGTTCCGGAACCGGGTGAGTTCGTACCGCACTTCCAGCAGAGCCGCCTGCCGGTTGGTCCACTCCCGCAGGGCGTCCTGGACAGCCGGTGTCCGGCCGGCGACCAGTTCGAGGAAGATCAGCGGGGTCAACGACCGTTTGTCGGCCGACAGCTCGAACAACTCCAAGTAGGTGTCGACGACGTCCTCGCCTGCCCACTCGAGAGGGCCACCGGTGGCCTCGCGGGCCAGCTCGGCGAGGTCGGGAACGACAACGTCCCCGACGATGCCGCGCAGGGCGTCGATGTCGCCGGCGCTCGGCGTGAGCTGTCCGGCCAGTTCCCGCAACCGAGCCGACTCGTCGCTTCCGGGCCGCAGCAATTCCACGGCCTGCGCCAGCGCGCCGAGCCCACCTGTCACCTGGGCACACCGATCGACGATTTCCGCCATGGCCGCTCGTGAGCTCGGCGCGGACAGCAGCTCGGCAGGCAGGTCCGGCATCTCCGCCTGCAGCACCTGCCACAGCAGCCGGGTCTCGCCCGACTCCATGACGATGTTCGTGAACTGCTCGCGGAGGAATCTCTCGGCCGCGGCGGCCGAGCCGAGCAGATCGCGTCAACGCCGGAAAGCCGGCGAGCTTGCACTCGTCGGCGAGGCGTTGCGCCGACCAGCCGCGGCTCAGACGCAACTGCCGGGCCGACTGGCAGGAGTCCCCGATGCCGAAACCGCCCACGCCGCTGCTCAGCGTCCGCGCCGCCGTGGTGCTCCTGCTCGGCCTGACCTGCGGGGTCGCCGTCGGAGTCCTCACCTACCTCGCCGGCGGCAATACCCCGGCTGCCATCCTCGCCGGCCTGATGAGCACCGGCGGCGCCATCGTGTTCCTGCACAGAGAAGTCGGGTGACGGCCGAGCCGCCTCGAAGGGAATCACCGCTGCGGGCGCAGCCGGGTGAGGACTGCGTGCAGCTGGATCACGACGTCCGGCCGGCCGCATTCTTATTGACCACCCGCAGCACGAGCCGCTGGTCGAACCACGCGCCCGCGGTCGTCACCACCAGCATGACCAGGCCGATGACCAGGTGCCGGTAGCTGTGCAGCGGTGCGGCCTCGTCGGTGAGCTTCGCCAGCCCCACCTGCAGCAGCAGCCTCAGCGCGAACAGGACCCCGACGAGGACCAGCGCCTGCCTGCTGCGCCAGATCGCGCGCAGGTACTTGCGCCGGCGGTTCAGCAGGGTGAACCACAGGGTCAGGTGCACCGCGACCAGCGCGACCGGCAGCAGCGCCACCCAGCTGTGGCGATCGCTGAACTGCTGGCTCAGGTCCGTGCTCGCGACGAGCAGCCCGATGAGCACGAAATACCAGCCGGGCAGGCCCTCGACCCGCTCGCCCGTGGCGCGTGGCCCGGTCATGAAGTTTTCTTCCCGCATCGGCGTCCCTCGGTTCTCGACCATGGCTTCGAGTCTCACGGGATCCGGCGCCGCGGCGATCAGCCGGCAGCACGAGATGCGGCCGGAAACCTCATACCCGGGTACGAGATCGCGGCGCGAGAGCGGCGTCAGCGCGCGAAGTGCGGCACGATCGGCGCATGACTCCGGACGGCCCGCGTTGATCTCGCGGATCCCGTGGACCGGCCGCCGTGGCCCGCTGGTGGCCGAGGCGGTCGTCCTCGGCGCACTCGTCGTGCTGGACTCGGTCTTCGCGGCCCGGGCCGGGCCGGCGCAGGGCGGACTGGCCATCTTCGCGATCGAGTTCGCGCCGTGCGTCGGCCCGGTCGTGGCGCTGCTGGCCGTGCTGCGGCGACGGTTCCCCGGCCACGTCGCCGTCCTCGCCACCGGCGTCGCCGGGCTTTCCCTGCTGGGCACCGCGATCACCGCCGGCGTCGCCGCGGCGGGCTCGCGGCTGCCGCCCCAGCCCGGCGCGGCCGAGACCCTCGCCGTCGGGCTGCTCGTCGGCGCCTGCTGCCACCGGCTCTCGCCGCGGTCGGCCGCCGCGCAGGCGGTGCTCGGCGGCGCGGCGGTCACCCTCGGCCCGATCCTGCGCTACGGCACCGACGGGCCGGCCGCCCTCTATTCGGCCGGCGCGGCGGTGGTCTGGGGCGGGGCGCTGGCCGGCGGCCTCGTCCTGCGCGACGCCGACGTCCGCCACCGCGTGGCGGTCCTCGAAGTCCGCGCCACCGAACGGCTGCGGCTGGCGCGGGAGCTGCACGACCTGGTGGCCCACCAGATCACCGGGATCGTCGTGCGGGTCCAGGCCGCGCACCGGGTCGCCGAGCGCACCGGCGGCGACACCGCGACGTTCGCCGAGCTCGAGGCAGCGGGGGCGACGGCCCTTTCGTCGATGCGTCGGCTCGTCGGCGCGCTGCGCACCGGGGACGAGGACCTCTTCGTCCCGCCCGCCGACCTGCCCGGTGTCGTGGACAGCGCGGTCCCCGACGACGACCGCGTCCACCTCGAGCTGGGCGCCGACCTCGCCGCGGTCGCGGTCGCGCCGGAGGTGGTGACCACCGCGCACCGGCTGCTCACCGAGTCGCTGACCAACGTCCGCCGGCACTCCCCCGACGCCCGCGAGGTCCGGGTGCTCGTGCGCCAGGAGCCCCCGGGCGAACTGCGGATCGAGGTGGTCAACGACGGTGCCGACCGGCCCGCCCGCCGCAGCGGCGGCTATGGCCTGCTCGGGATGGCGGAGCGGGTCGCGGCGGTGGGCGGTACGGTGCAGGCGGGACCGGCGGACGGGCAGCGCTGGCGCGTCGTCGCGCAGCTGCCCCTCGAACCGGGCTGAGCGCAGGAAGGGCCGAGGGGGAAGGACGGGCCGGGTGCCGACGCGAGTGCTGATCGCCGACGACCAGGCGATGGTCCGCGCGGGGTTCCGGCTGATCCTCGAAGGCGAACCCGACCTGGAGGTGGTCGGCGAGGCCGCCGACGGCGACCAGGCCGTGCGCCTGGCCCGGGAGCTGCGCCCGGACGTCACGCTGATGGACATCCGGATGCCCGTCGTGGACGGGCTGCGGGCGACCGAGCTGCTGGCCGGCCCGGACGTCCCGGACCCGCTGCACGTGGTGATGGTGACGACGTTCGGGCTCGACGAGAACGTGCACGCGGCCTTGCGCGCCGGCGCCTGCGGGTTCCTGCTCAAGGACGCCGGGCCGAACCTGCTGATCGAAGCGGTGCACGCCGCCGCCCACGGCGAAGCGCTCGTCTCCCCTGCCATCACGACGAAGCTGCTCGCCCACTTCGCGCGCCGCGCTCCGCAACGCACCGCAGAGACCGGAAACCCGCTCACCCCGCGCGAGCTCGACGTCGTGAAGGCGGTCGCCCGCGGCGAGACGAACGACGAGATCTGCCGCTCACTGGTGGTGTCGCTGCCCACCGTCAAGACGCACATCGGCGCGGCCAAGCGCAAGCTCGGCGCCCGCAACCGCACCGAGATCGCCATCTGGGCCTGGGAAAGCGGCGTGGTGCGCTGATCGCGGCACGCGCACGACCACCGTGCGCGCGACGATGTCGCCGAACCGCTGCCGCCGCGGGGTGCACATCATCACGACGAGCCCGGCCAGCCCCCACGCGAAGCCGTCGACGAGCATCAGCAGCTCCCGCAGCGCGAACGCGCCCAGCGACGGGTGAGCGCCGTCCGCCGTCTCGACCCGCAGCCGCAGCCAGCGCATCGCCGGCGTCTGGCCACCGTGCCGGTAGGGCCACCACACCATGACGAACACCAGGCCGAGGAAGTCCAGTCCCAGCATGGTGTAGACCACGACCTCGAGGAACGGCCGCAGGCCGGTGCCGTGCGGGTGGAACAGCCACACCACCGCGATCGCGAGCAGCAGCATCGGCACGAAGACGAGTAGCTCGTCCAGCAGGAACTGCACCAGGCGGCGCCACACGGTACCGGGTCCCGGACGGGTCATGGGCCCATGATGTCGGCCCGGGCGCCCGGGCGCGCGCTGAACCGGCTGGAAACGAGCACGGCCCCCCTGCGACGCTGCGGGGAAGCCGTGCCCGTGGTCGAGGGGGATCAGCCCCAGGGCGACGCGGCGAGCCAGCTGCTGTCCTCACGCCACAACGACGTGGTGTCCCAGGCGCTGGTGCCGCCGTCGCTCGCGATGTAGGCCGTCGAGCTGTAGTGGCGCAGGTACTTCGCCGGGAAGTTGGCCGACTGGAACGAATACCCGGCGCCGCTGTTCCCCGGTGTGGGGCAGAACGTGGCGTCGGCGGCGAACTGGCCGGTCCCGTCCTTCGGCTGGAGGTGGAGCTGGAACGCGTAGTGCCGGAGGTAGCTGCCCGCCGCGTCGGCCGCCTCGAAGGAAATGCAGCTGCCGTCGGCCAGGCCGGGCCGGACGATCCAGGTGGCGGCCCCCTTGTCCGTCGCCGTGCTGCTCGCGGTCACCGGCGCGATCACGACCTTGTCGTCACCGGTGTCGTGGCGCAGGAAGTCGCCTGTGCAGCAGGAAGTGGTGGCCTGCAGCGAGACCTTCGCCCCGGGCGTGAAGGGGGTGGTGCCGGTGGCGTAGCCCGCCGCGGCGATGTTGGCCTGGACCGCGGCATCGGTGGCGTCGGAGGGGTAGCCCTTGACCACGGCGCCTTCGTAGAAGGTGCCCGCGCTGGCGTTCCGGTTGGTCTGGCAGCAGTCGCCGCCGCTGCCGAGGATGATGGCCCCCTGCTTGTGCATCGGGTTGTAGCCACCGGGCAGCGCGCCGCCGTAGAACTTGGTCAGGCCGCCGGATTGCGCGTTGGCGCCTTGAAGGGCCATCTGCGTCGTACCGTTGTTCTTCAGCATCGCGGTGACGAAGTGGCTCGGCTGGGCGACCTGGCCGGGGTTCCACGTCGTGCTGCCGCCGGAGAACAGGCCGTTCTCCAGGTCCGCCTGCACCCACGGCCCGGTTCCGGCACAGCCGCCGAACCAGCATTCCGTGCCGAAGTTGATCGCGTCCATGGCGCCGTTGCCGTCGGCGCGGTGGTCGGTTTCGGTGTTGCCGTAGTCGAAGCAGCAGCCGTTGCTGACGTGCGTGCCGCTGGTGACGAGGTATTCGCCCTCGGGCGAGCTGCCGGTCGGGACACCCGAGCCGCCGGCGAAGTAACTGTTGCCGGGGTTGATGTACAGCGCGTACGCCTTGCGGCCCCCGACGGTCAGGGCCTCGGTGGTCGCGACCGCCGCGGTGTCCGCGCCGCCGGTTCCCCCGGGTCCCTGGTAGACCAGCGTGTTGCCCCCGGCGCCGGTCTGGTCGTAGACGCGGGTGATGGTGCACGTGGTGCCCGCGCAGAAGGTGTCCTGCGCCGCCGCGTCGGCGATGCCGCCGGCGGACAGCACCCCGATGTCCCGCACCGCGTTGTCCGAAGCCCGCTGCACCTGGTAGAGCGATCCGTTGTAGGCAGTGAACAACGCGCGGGTGGTGCTGTGCGCCGCGACGCACGGCGTGCCGCCCGCGGCGTAGATGTCGCAGGGTCCTTGCCCGGCGGCCTGCGAAGTGCCGCCGGCGGCGACCAGACCGGGCAAGACGAGCGCGACCACGGCCGAAGAGACAGTCACTCGGCGGCGCAGTCGGCGAAACACGGGCAGCGCAAGCACCATGAACTCCCTTGTTCATCGATGACGAATGTTAGCGCTAACAGTTCAGGCGGCTTGCGGCTCCCGTTCGATTTTCGGGTGGGAGTCACCACTATCGACGAACAGCGTGGGCACGTCAATACGCCAGTCGAGGCAGGAGCCCCTGTGTCCCCTTCGGACCCGCGCGGAGGCGACGAGACGGGCTGGACGTTTGAGGTAGCGGGAGGTCAGGTCGCAGACCGTCACTCCCGCTTCGAGGCCAGGCGGGGACGAAAGATCAGTCGCGGGTGCGGAGTTCGGAGTTGAGGCGCTGCGCTTCGTGGAGCTGGTCTTCGAGACTGACGATGCGACAGGCGGCGTCGATCGCGGTGCCCCGGTCGACCAGTTCCCGCACCCGGGCCGCCAGGCGCAGCTGCTGGCGCGAGTAGCGGCGGTGCCCGCCGGCGGAGCGCTGCGGTGTGATCAGCCCCGCTTCGTCGAGGCTGCGCAGAAAACCTTGCGTCGTGCCGAGCATGTCCGCGGCCCGCCCCATGGTGTAGGCCGGGTAGTGCTCGTCGTCGAACTTGTCGGCCGCATCCGGCGCGGCCGGTCCTGCTTGGTCAGGAATCATTCCACCTCCGCATCACAAAGGACCCCGGGTGCCGCGCGCGGCACCCGGGGTCCTCAAAGGGTTGGGTTTCACCATTGTCCACCGGCGCGACCGCCGGCTTCCTGCACCCGCGACCGGCCGAAAACCGGAACTCGCGGGGATCGCTCATACGTGACCGAGCACCACCTCCGAACTCGATGGAACTACGGCACCCGCGCGGCCCTGCTACCTTGCCGCTGCGGGCGATCCAATGATGCTCCCGATCCCTTCTCTCCTGTGTTTTCCACTTACTGGATACTGCTGTTCTTGCCGGTACTGCCACTTCACTTGCTGCGAACGCCACCGCTGGAACCCTTCCACTGATCGGTCCCAGCACGCTGACGCCGCTGGTCACTGCCCGGAGCCCCGTTCACCGATCGGCTCCGGCCACCTGACCGGTCCTGCCACTGCACTTGCAACACAACAACTACGGGTACTGCTGATCTTCACGGGTGCACGTGCTCCGCCCGCGTCCTGCACTACTTACTGCACCCAGCGGCCGGTACTACCTGGTCGATCCTTCTTCACAACCCGGCCGCCGGGTCACTGCTCCCGGTCACCAGCCGAAACCTTGTTCC
This sequence comes from Amycolatopsis sp. NPDC051102, assembly GCF_040682815.1. NCBI lineage: Bacteria > Bacillati > Actinomycetota > Actinomycetes > Pseudonocardiales > Pseudonocardiaceae > Amycolatopsis > Amycolatopsis sp. NPDC051102. The sequence goes on along the minus strand of NZ_JBFBBT010000001.1, from coordinate 480,846 downwards.
GTGATCGGCTCCGCACTGCCTGACCGTCTTGTCTCACCTCGCGGGTAGTTACGTCCTCTCCCGCGCCTGCTTGACGTTGTCTCTCTCGGTACGAGAAGAACACTACACACACCCGCCGTTGAATGTCTACTCCGGCCGACATAGATTTTCTGGGGCGTGTCGCGCTGACAATCGGAAAGAGGGAGATGACCGTGAGTGACGAGGTCGTCCAGGAGCCGCTCGAGCAGCGCTACGGCTTGGCCGAGGTCGCCGACCTCTCCGAGTACGCCGAGGCGCTGACGCGGTTGCTGGAGCGAGGACGGCGGGAGCGGTGCGTGGCGGTGGTGTCGGAGGCCGAGGCGTACGCGGCGGCGGAGCTGCTCGGGCAGTTCGCGCAGCTCGATCCGCACGCGGCGTTGAACCGCCTGGCCGGGTCCCTGGCCAGCCGGCTCTACAGCCGCCTCGGCGCCTGACCTCCGGACGCGGGCGCGACGGCCGAGCCGAACGCGACCGGCAGGCGGACCCAGGTACACCGGTCCGGGCAGCGTGGGCCGGGAGGCCACGGCGGGATCGCTCGCGGCGGTCACCACGGTCCGGGTCGCGCTCGGGGCGGAGAGCCGCCTCAGGAACCGGCCATCGCCGCGCACGGGACCGCGTCGATCCCGTCGCAGGACACTTCGGCCCACACCGTCTTGCTGCCGCCCGGGTGCTCGCGCACTCCCCAGGTGCGGGCGAGCTTGGCCACGATGTGCATGCCGCGGCCGCCGGGGCGTTCGAGCGACGGCGTGGCGAGCACGGGATGGTCCGGGCAGCTGTCGTCGACTTCGATCCGTACCCGGCACGAGCTCGGGGTGTGACTCATCCGGACCTGCAGCGGGCCGTCGCCGTGGTCGTAGGCGTTGGTCACCAGCTCCGTGGCCACCAGGAGCACGTCCCCCAGATGGGCGTCATCGACCCGGGCCAGCGCCCGAGACGCCCAGCGACGGACCTCGACCAGCGCCGGCGTGCTCGTCCCGCGCAGATCCATCGACCACGACGGCGGCGCCGGGTCCGGGTCGCTCCTGGCCTCGGGCATGACGAACCCACCCTTCCCGGCTCCGCGCCCTCACTGCTGAAGACGTCGGCTCTCCGGCGATACCCCGGCAGCGGCAAAGTCAACCATCTCCATCCGGCCTAGCGAGGGATCCCCCGATCGGTGTGATTTTTTCGGACAGCTGGGTAGTCAGGTGTCCAGTTCCGGAGTTTCGGCGCGCAGGAGCCCCGGGATCAGGCTTCGCCGGTCCAGACCGGAGGCCGGCGAAGCCGCCCCACCTGCACCAGATCCGGGGTCAAGACGCCGTCAAGGTCCCGTCGGGGACCTCGTCAGGCCGGGCTCACCGGGTCCATCCTCATCCGATGAGCGATCTGTGGTGGGCGCTGCTGCTGATGGGCGGCTTCGCGCTGGTGGCCGTCCTCCTCCGCGTCGCCGGCCGGTGGCTCGAAACCCACGACGACGATCCCGCCGCCCGCCGGGTGCCGCCGCCGCGGTGAACCCGCTCAGTCCTCCAGTCCCGCGTGCTCCAGGTCGAGCAGCCGCTGGATGCGCCTGCGGGTGCCATCGGTGATCTCGCCCGCCTCGAACAGGCGAGTGAGCTCGGCCGTCTCGATGTCGATCAGCTCGCGCTTCAGGGCGCGGAAGTCGATTCCGCGCACCCAGTCCGCGGCCTCCTCGCCGGTGTCGCCGCGGATGTGGTCGAGCCGGGCCTGCCAGCCGGCCCGCAGCTGGTCGACGACGAACGCCGGCGCGGACTCGGTCTCGGCCAGGTGGTCCAGGTGGGACAGCCCGGCCTCGGCCAGCTTGCGACGCGCGGTGCCGTACTCGGTGCGCAGGTCGGCGGGGTCGAGGGCGATCCCGGCCCGGCGGACCAGCGGGGCGAGGGTGAAGCCCTGGACCACGAGGGTCAGCACGATCACGGCCGTCGTCAGCAGCAGCACGAGGTCGCGCGCGGGCAGCTCGGAACCGTCCATCGTGGCCACCGGCAGGGACAGTGCCGCCGCCAGCGGCACCACGCCCCGCGCGCCCGCCCAGGACACGACGGCGGGCACCTGCCAGGAGATGCGGCCGTCCTGCCGCCGTTGCCGCAGTGCCGAGAGCACGAACACCAGCAGCAGCCGCGCGAGCACCAGCGTCGCCGCGATGGCCAGCGCCTGCAGCAGCCACCACGGGCCGCCGCCGGCCACCCGGCGCACCAGGGCGGGCAGCTGCAGGCCGATCAGGCCGAACACGACGCTCTCCAGCAGGAACACCACGGTCTGGTACACCGCGCCGACCTGCAGCCGGATCCGCGCCGTCGTCAGCCGCTCGGCCTGGGTCCCGAGAATCACGCTCGCCACCACGACCGCCGTCACGCCCGACCCGCCGACCGACTCGGCGACGACGTACCCGGCATAGGGCGTGACCAGGGAGATCACCGTCTCCAGGACCGGGTCTTCGGTGCGCCGCCGGATCAGGAACGCACCGAGGGCCGTCAGCACCCCGACCGCCACCCCGCCACCGGCGAGCACGGCGAATTCCCCCACCGTCCGGCCCCAGGACGCGGCCCCGCCGGCGACGGCCAGGAACAGCGCCACCCGGAACAGCAGCAGGCTGGTGGCGTCGTTGAACAGGCTTTCGGCCTGGATCAGCGCCTGCACCCGCGGCGGCAGCGCGAGCCGCCGCGCGAGCGCCGTCACCGCGACCGGGTCGGTGCTGGCCAGCACCGCACCCAGCACGAAGGCCATCCCCACCGGCAGCGGCGTGACCGCGACCGCGATCCCGATCACCGCCGCGGCCGACAGCAGCACCAGCCCGACCGACAGCACCGCGACCGGCCGTCCGACCGCGCGCAGGTCCCGCCACGGCAGCTCCTCCCCGGCGGCGAACAGCAGCGGGGGCAGCACGACCAGGCTGATCACGTCCGGGGTCACCTGCACCGCGGGAACGCCGGGCAGCAGCCCGACCACCACGCCGACGACGACCAGCAACGACGGCGCGGGCACCCGCAGCCGCCGGGCGAACGTAGCCACCACGGTCGCCACGATCACCAGGAACAGGACGGTTTCCACCCCGCGCATCAGCCGGTCCTCCGATCCGAATCCGGATGCCGACCAGACTTCCCGGCGCGCCGCGCTCAGCCTACGCGACACGCCCGCACAACCGTGTCCACGACCGGCGTACCCCACTCGCCTCGACCGGGGAGTCTCACCGCGAAGACGAGCCTACTGAGCTGCGGCGCGTCCTTCTTCAGGATCGCCCCGTGGTTGCTCGGACCTTCGCGCTCATCTTGACGTCCGGGTTGCGCACCGGTTCGCGGAGGATCGGCTACCCGTCGAGGTACGTGTCGTAGACCGCGACCCAGACGTCCGAATCGGACAAGTCGCCGGCGATCCGGTCCCCGGCGGCGGTGAGGGTCACCAGCACCTCACCGCACAGCCGCCCGTCCCAGGTGCCCGTCGCCGTGACCCGGAACCTGATCGGGCGCTTCGCCGCCCGCATCCGGCCGGCCGCCACCGAGCCGGACGGCCGGGCGCTGGCCGTCCTGTCACCCCGGGAGCGCGAGGTGCTGCGGTTGATCGCGGCCGGCTTGGCGAACACGGAGATCGCCGAGTAATCGGGGCTGGGCTTCGAAACGGTGAAGACCTACGTCTCCAACATCCTGACCAAACTGGACCTGCGGGACCGCGTCCAAGCGGTCGTGTTCGCCTACCGGACCAGCTTGGCCACGAGTGCCGAGCCGTGATCCCGCCGGCGGCTGCTACGTCGGTGGGTCGGCGATCCGGCCGAGCACGTCCGGATCGTCGGGGTCGTCGAACCAGTAGCCGTTTTCCCCGAGGTAGCGGAACTGGACGGCGACGCCGGCGGCCACCTCGACACTGACGGAGCGGCGTCCGATGGTGCGGGGTTGCAGGTCGTGCAGGCCGGGGGTCCAGTCGTTGAACGAACCCACCACGCTGACGCGGCCGGGCGGCTCGTCGGTGGGCAGGCTGAAGACGATGCGTTTCGCGCCGCTTCCGTCGCGGCCGCGGCAAATCCTGATCACTCCGCAGTAGCCCTCTCAGTGTGTCTGTCGGAGTCCGGGCGCTCGACGCTGAGCGCAACCATGATGCCATCCCGCCGGCGCCGATCACCCCCCGCCGACACCGTGATCACCCGATCGATCGCGCGCCGCCGCGACGCGGTATCACCTCGCCTGCGCGTGTTCCGCCGCGTTCCCCGCTGCCGACATCCGGACGGGTGAACGCCCTCTTGGCCCAGAGGTCACATCGGCAGCGGGCGGTCGCCGACGACGCTCTTCATGACCAGGGTCGTGCTCAGGCGCTGGACGCCGGGCAGGGTGGCGAGGCGGTCGTCGTAGAGCCGCTGGAACGCGGCCAAGTCCTGCGCGACGACGCGCAACAGGTAGTCCGGGTCGCCGAACAGCCGTTGCGCCTGGACCACGTGCTCGATCGCCTCGACGGCCTGCTCGAACGCGGCCACGGGTGCCGCGATCGGACTCGCGCATGGTGACGAAGACCAGGCAGTCGAACCCGAGGCCGAGCGCTATCGCGTCGAGGTGGGCCCGGTAGCCGGCGATCGCGCCGGACCGCTCCAGGGCCCGAAAACCCAGCGGCGCAAGGCCTTCAGCGAATGGCTGGACACGGCGCGGGAGATGACCGGCCACGGGATCGGCGACTACGCCCGCCGCGAGAACTGACGCCGCGGCGGCGCGTGGCCGTCAGGGCAGCTCGGCGGCGACCTTGGCCTCGTCCGCGGACAGGAAGTACCGGCCGTATGCGGTGTCCTTGAAGTGCTCGTGCATCAGCCGCGACCACAGGATCACCGACGCCAGCGGCCGGTGGCTGATCACGATCCCGCTGGTCTGTCCGGCCGGGTTGCGCCGGACCACCACGACGTTGCCGATCGGCCGGTCGTCGGCGAACCGTGCCGCGTAGTCCTCGGCGAACCCGTTCTCGCCGTACTCGCCCTTGAAGATGAACTCCTGGTAGCCGTACAGCGTGCGGGCGAACCTCAGAATGTCGCGCACCGCCTGCGGGCCGCGCACGATCCCGTTCATCACCGACGCCTCCATCGTCACGTCGTCGGCCAGGTTGCGCAGCCACTCCGGGAAGTACTCCCGGTCGTGCGTCCGCTCGTCTCCGCTACCCAGGTACGTCGTCATCGCCACTTCCTCCTCGAATCACACGCCGGTGCCCTGCGCCCGGTTCTGGTGCACCCGCAGGTTCAGCGTGGCCAGCTCGAGCAGCGGGACGCCGATCCCGAGCGCGTCCGCCCGCGCCACCAGGTCGCCGAAGACGTGCTCGACCTCGGTGGGCCGGCCGGCGGACAGGTCCCGGTACATCGACGGGACGTACGGCGACCCCGGCTGGGTCACCACCGCACGCAGCTCGGCGAGCGCGTCCCCGGCCAGCGGGTGCCCGGCTGCCGCCGAGACGGCGGCCGCCTCGGCCACCACGGCGGCGGCGAACTCCGGACCGCCCGGCACCGCGGCGATCTCGCCCACCGAGCCTCGCATGAGGACAGTGACCGCCGTGACGGCGGCGATGAAGACCCACTTGTGCCACATGTCGTCCACGATGCGCCCGGACGTGGCGAAGTCGAACGCGGCCGGGGCGAAGGCGCCGGCCAGCAGCCGCAACCGCTCGGTGTCCTGACCGCTCTGCTCACCGATCACCATCGACGCCGGCGGCGCGAGCCGGCGGATGTCGCCGTTGCCGTCGACCACTGTCACCACCTTCACCACCCCGCCGAGCACGCGCTCGGGGCCGAACCGCCGGTTGAGCGCGTCCAGGTGCGCGATGCCGTTGAGGAACGGGATGACGGCGGTCCGCTCGCCGACGGCCGGTGCCAGGTCGTCCATCGCGGCCGCCAGGCCGGCCGCCTTGACCGACAGCAGCACCGCGTCGTGGCTGCCGCCGACCTCGTCCGCGGTGATCAGCCGGGGGTGCAGCACCTCCTCGTGCTCCGGTCCGATGATCCGCAGGCCCCTGCTGCGCAGGACGTCCCGTCGCCGGGGCCGGACCAGGAAGGTGACCTCGTTCCCGGCCGCCGCCAGGCGGGCGCCGAAGAAGGCGCCGGTCGCGCCCGCGCCGACTACCAGTACTCGTGCCATCCCGCATCCTCCGCGCCTGCCGGTGTTCCGCTGCTCCGGCACCATCGTTGTAGCACAGACCTTGACATAACCAAAAGCTCTTTGGCTATGTTTGTCTTCAGTGACACGTCGCCCGCGTGTCGGCGAACCCTGATGGAGTTGCGATGGCACAGCACGAACTGCGGTACGAGGTGCACGTCTCGGGGATGGAACCGCTGGCGACGCCGTCGCCCCTGCAGTCGCCGAGGGGCGAGGCGCCGCACTGGTCCGCGGTGTCGAGCACGCTCGTCTACGGTGACACCGAGGCGGTCCTGGTCGATCCCGGGATGACCATCGCCCAGGGCGAGCACGTCGCCGAGTGGGTGAAGGGCTTCGGCCGGCGGTTGTCCGCGGTGTACCTCACGCACGACCACGGCGACCACTGGTACGCCACGACCACGCTGCTCGAGCACTTCCCGGACACGCCGGTGTACTCGACCGAGGGCGTCATCGCCGGGATGCGCCGAGGGAGTCCCGACGGTCAGCCGACCGCCCTGTTCGCGGGCATCTTCCCGGGGAAGCTCTCGGACACCCCGGTCGTGGCCCGACCGGTGCCGGACGGTGGGTTGAGCGTCGACGGGTACGCCCTGCACCCGATCGAGGTCGGCCACAGCGACACGGACGACACGACGATCCTGCACGTCCCGGCCATCGGCCTGGTGATCGCGGGTGACGTCATCTACAACAACGTGCACCAGTTCGTCGGCGAGTCGGCGGACGGCGGTCTCGACTCCTGGCTCGCGGCCATCGACGTCGTCGAGTCGCTGTCGCCGTCGGCCGTGGTGGCCGGCCACAAGGACGCGACGCGCGGGGACGACCCGTCGATCACCGCCGAGACGCGCGAGTACCTCGAGGTGGTGCGCTCGATCCTCGACGGCACGCCTTCCCGGGCCGAGTTCCACGACAAGGTGCTCGCCCGTTTCCCCGGCCGGGTGAACCCGACCACGGTGTGGCTCTCGGCGCTCCGCCGGATCGAGGCCTAGACCGGCCGTTGCTCAGGTTGCGCTTCGCCGGGCCCGGGAAGCTCGCAGGTTGGGCAGGTTTCCGCACATCTGCGTGTTGTGCCAGACCCGGATGCGGTTCGGGGATCCGTCGTAGAAGCAGGCGCCGCACTCCGGAGCGGAACACGTCTTGAGCCGCGTCAGGGTCCCTGCCGCGCGAGCCAGCAGCAGTTCCGCCGTCGCCAGGCCCGCAACCTGCTGCCACCCCGACGCCGAAGTGCCGTAGCCGAGTTGTCCGTCCGCGTGAAAGGTGACCCCGATGTCGAAGGTCGACACGGCGCCCGGCTCCCGGAGTGCGGGTGCTTCGATGTGGGCCGCGTGAGCGCGCAGCGCCTGCCGGAGCTGCTCCCGGAAGGCACCCAGCGCTTCCAGGTCCGCTCGCCGCACGGTTCGGGCGGCGACGTGCTGGCCGGTGACCGCGGACCACTCCGCGAGCGCCCGGGACAGCCATTCGTTGGCGGTGCCCGGTTTGGCGAGCAGGTCCTGCTCGGGGTCACCCTGGTGACCACTCAGCGACGTGTTGACGAGGCTCTGCACGAGCCGGAGACCGCCGGGTGCCGGTTCCAGCCCGAACCGGCCGACCTCGACTTCACGTCGCCGCGTCATCTTCCCCTCCCCCTCCTCGTGGATGGCAACGACTCCAACGGTGCCGACGTCGCACCATGCTGACGTAACCTGATGGGCTTTGGTTACGTGAGCATAGTGCACCGGCCGGTGACGGAACCGCGGCTCAGCTGACGAAGCCTGCCGCCCTGAGCCAGTCGCGGGCCACCGTGGCCGGCTTCTGGCCGTCCACGCTCACCTTCTTGTTCAGATCCGTGAGCGTGGCCGTGTCGAGCTTGGCCGCGATCGGGGTGAACACCTGCTCCAGCTGCGGGTACTTCTGCGCGATGCCCGCGGCGATCGAGATGGCCGGGTTGTACGTCGGGAAGAAGTGCTTGTCGTCCTCCAGCACCACGAGGTGCTGGCCCGCCACGCGCCCGTCGGTGGAGGCGACTTCGCCGAAGCCGCAGATCTCCCCTTTGCCGACGGTCGGGTAGACGACCGCGTCGTTGAGCAGGTGCTCCTGCGCGCCGGGCAGGTCGAAGCCGTAGGTCTTCTCCAGGCCCGGGAATCCGTCGTCGCGGCTCTTGAACTCCGGGCCGATGCACGTCGACGCGGCCGCCGGGTCCCGCTTCACCAGCGCCGCGTAGTCCGACAGCGTCTTGACCCCGGTGCGGGCGATCGCCGCCGGGTGGCCGGCCAGGGCGTAGGTGTCGTTGGCCGGCGAGCGGGCCCACCACGTGACGCCGTTGGCGGCGTCGGCCCGCTTGACCGCGTCGTACTGCGCCTGCGCGTCCGCGATCGGCTGGGTCTGGTGGAGGTAGCTGATCCAGGCGGTCCCGGTGTATTCCCAGTACAGGTCGACCGCGCCGCTGGTGAGGGCCTGGCGGACGTTGCTCGAGCCGGTGATGTTGGTCTTGTCCTGCGGGTTCGCCCCGGCTGCCTGCAACGCGACCAGCGCGATCTGGCCGAGCAGCAGCTGCTCGTCGAACTCCTTGGAGCTGACGCGGATCTGCGCGCCGCTCAGCGCGTCGATCTTCTTGATGGATCCCGCGCCCACCTGGGCGCCGGTCTGGTCCTTGCCGATCGTGCACCCCGCGGCCAGCACCGCGACGAGCGTGAGAACAGCGGCTGTCGTGCGTCGCATGGGTCGTCCTCCTAGGGTTGCGTTCCGCGCGGGTGCAGGACCTCCTCGGCGAGCAGGCCCAGCCAGTCGGCGAAGAGCGCCAGCGCGGCGACGACGATGCCGAAGGTCAGGCTCAGGATCGGGCGGTACAGCCCGATCCCGGCGACGAGGCCGCCGCCGAGACCACCGCCGTCGATGAACGTCGCCAGCGTCGCGCTCGCGACGGTGAGCACCAGCGCCGTCCGGACGCCGGCGAGGATCACCGGCACGGCCAGCGGCAGTTCGATCCGCCACAGGATCGCCGTCTTCGTCATGCCCATGCCCCGCGCGGCGTCGACGAGCGTCGGGTCGACGCCGTCCAGCCCGACCATCGTGTTGCGCAGCACGGGCAGGGTCGCGTAGACGACCAGTGCCGTCACCGCCGTCGCGGTGCCCGTGCCGATCCAGAGCGCGAGCAGGACGACCAGCCCGATCGACGGGATCGCCTGGCCGAGGTTGCCCAGGCCCAGGCCGATCGGCCGGGCCCACCGGGCGCCGGCGCGGGTGAGCAGGACGCCGAGCGGGAGGGCGACGGCGAGGGTGCACACCGTCGAGAGCAGCGTGAGCCGCAGGTGCGCGCCCAGCTCGGCGAAGATCTCGCCGGCGTTGAGGTAGCGCTGTTCGATCGAGTCGATCGGCTGCGCGCGCACGAGCAGGAAGAGCGCCAGCAGGGCGAGGGCGAGCAGCACCGGCCGGATCAGCAGCCCGAGCCGGCGCCGGCGCGCCCGGGTGGGTGACGGCACCGGCGTTTCCGGCGGCGGCTCCGGAACGACCGGCGGGGGCGGTTCGCCGTCGGGCCGCAGCGCCTCGACCAGCCGGGGCACGTCGCACACGCCCAGCGCGCGGCCGCCGTCCCCGGTCACGACGACCGCGGTGCGGCCGGTGCGCACCATCGTGTCCAGCGCGTCCCGCAGGGTGGCCTCGCGCGGGATCGCCGGCAGGCCGTCCGCCACCGGCCCCAGAGCGAGATCGGTCACCGGGATCAGCGCGAGCCGCTTGAGGTTCCGCTGCGAGCCGGTGAAGGCCGCGACGTAGTCGTCGGCCGGCGCGGCGAGGATGGCCTGCGGCGTGTCGTACTGCGCGACGACCGAACGCGGCCGCAGCACGGCGATCCGGTCGCCGAGTTTGAGCGCCTCGTCGAAGTCGTGGGTGACGAACACGATCGTCTTGCGCACTTCCCGCTGCAGCCGGAGGAACTCGTCCTGCAGCCGGGCGCGCGTGATCGGGTCGGTGAAGCCGAACGGCTCGTCCATCAGCATGACCGGCGGGTCCGCGGCCATCGCCCGCGCCACGCCGACGCGCTGCTGCTGGCCACCGGAGAGCTCGTGCGGGTACCGGTCGCCGTGCTCGCGGGTCAGGCCGACGACGTCGAGCAGCTCGCGCACGCGCCCGGCGATGCGGCGCCGGGGCCAGCGGAGCAGCCGGGGCACGACGCCGATGTTGGCGTCCACCCGCAGGTGCGGGAAGAGCCCGACCTGCTGGATGACGTACCCGGTGTGCCGCCGGTGTTCGTCGGTGTTCAGCGCCGACACGTCGGTGCCCCCGACCGTGACGGCCCCCGACGTCGGCTCCACGAGCCGGTTGATCATCCGCATGGTCGTCGTCTTGCCGCACCCCGACGGGCCGGTCAGCACGACGATCTCGCCGGCGGGGATCCGCAGCGTGAGGTGCTCGACCGCGGGAGCGGCCTGCCCGGGGTAGTGCTTGCTGACGGCCCGCAGCTCGATCGTCTCGCCGGCGGTGCCGATCGCCGGTGCCGCCGGAGCCGCATCGAGGTGTCCCCGGCGGCGGCGCCGGGCGGTCAGCTTGCCGGCGACGACGAAGGCCAGGTCGAACAGCAGCGCCAGCAGCACGATCCCGAACGTTCCGGTCAGCACCTGGTTCAAGGAGTTCACCGACCCGAACCGGCCGAGGCCGTCGAAGATCTCGTTGCCCAGGCCGGGGCCCTTGACGTACGCGCCGATGGCGGCGATCCCGATCGTGACCTGCGTCGACACCCGGATGCCGGACAGGATGACCGGCCACGCCAGCGGCAGCCGCACCCGCCACAGCAGCCGCACGCGGCCGAACCCCATCCCGCGGGCCGCGTCGACCACCGCCGGGTCGACCCCGCGCAGCCCGACGATGGTGTTCCGCGTGATCGGCAGAAGCGCGTAGAGCACCAACGCGACCAGGACGTTCGTCAGCCCCAGCCCGAACGGGCCGATCAGGATGCCGAGCAGCGCGATCGACGGGACGGTGAGGAACGCGGCGGTCGTCGTGGTCGCGATCGAGCCGAGCCACCGCCGCCGGTAGGTGAGCATCCCGAGCGTCATGCCGATGAGAACGGCCAGCGCCACCGCCGCACAGGTGAGGTCGACGTGGAGGATCGCGTCGTTCACGACGTCGATCCAGTTCTCGCGGAGGTACTCCGACAGGCTCAGTGCCGCGCTCCTCGACGTCGCCGGGCAGGAACCAACCGCCGCTCGGGCTCCGGCCAGCCTACTGCGGTCCGGCCGGCGGTGCGCCGGCTTTGCTGCAGCCCATGCCGGAAGAACGAGCGGGGCCAAGGCCGGAGAGCAGGGCCGCAGCGGCCCTTCGGCGGCTTGGGCCGAGCTCATTCCGGCGTGCGTGAGTCTTCCGGCGAGTTCGCCGCTCCATCCGGTGAACGCTTCGGCCGCCACCGCGCGCAGGCCGCGCTGGTCGGCAATGGCCGCCCGCCGTCGACGGTGACCGCCGCGACTGCACAGCCGCCGGCAAGCCGCCGGGGAAACCCACGCCGCAGGGGTCACTCTGGCTGGTCGGTTTCGCCCTGTTCGGCCTCACCCCTCAGTCGGGAGTGTCCCACGCGACCAGTTCCGCATGCGGCGCCGACCGCGGACAGGCGCGATACGACCAGATGTTCGGCTGCACCCACGGGCCGAAGTACCAGTTCCCGTCCGAACACAGAACCCCCACCCGCTGGGCCTTGTCGTAACAGATGCTGGACCCGACGTCGCCGGACGAATAGCGGTCCAGCCATTCCTGACAGTTTTCGACCTGCCGGCCCGGTTGCGCGTTCGCCACCGGCGCCGCAGCCGAGAAACCTCCCACTGCCAGGGAAATGGTCGTCGCAACACCGAGCGCCCAGGCAATTCGCACCGTTTTTGCCATGATCTTTCTCCCATCGTTGTATTTGATTCTTGACGTGGCGTAGCACCCATTACGTTGCAGAATCGCGACCACAGCCGCCGGTTCTCATGATGCTGTTCGGTCGCATGCTGTGGCCAGGTCACGGACCGGCCACCTGTGGCCGGTCGGGCGTGTTCACGGCACATCCTGACGCGGCAACGACGGCACCAGGAGAAACAGAACCAACAACGTCCCGGTGCCGGCGAGAACGAAGGTGGTACGGACGCCGACCACACCGACGAGGAAACTGCCCAGACCGTAAGCAACCCCGGCTCCCAGCTGGGCTGCCGTGCCGATGGTGCCGAACACCCGGCCGAGGAACGGGCGGGGCACGAAGTCCTGCACGACCGTGTCGTACCCGATGTTCTCCACGGCATTGCCGGCGCCCGCCAGCAGCTGTGCCGCGACGACCACCACGAGGAACGGGGCCAGTCCGTTGACGATCGTGCCGGCGCCGGTGGCCGCCACGGCGACGATGAGCAGGGCGATCGGCCTGCGTCCGCGGGTCAGCCGGGTACACGCAAGCGAGGCCAGGACCATTCCGGCGCCGAACGCACTGGCCGCGACGCCGTACCCGGCCGGGCCCGCGTGGATCACGTCGCCGGTGAGGAAAACCAGCGCCACGTTGTCCACCGCGGCGAACGCGACGAGCAGGAAGAGACTCAGCACCAGCACCGAGATCTGGCGGTTCGCCACCACATACCGCAACCCTTCCCCCGCTTCGGCCCACACTCCCGTGCGCGCGCCAGGGTCCCGGGCCGGTGCGATGGCCGGAAGTCCCCTCAGCAGCAAGGCGGAAGCGATGAACGTGACCGCATCGACGGCCAGCGCGGTGCGGGCGCCGCCGGGTGCTGCTGCCAGCATGCCTCCCAAGCCCGGCCCGACGGTGAGCGTGAGGGTTCGGCCCAGCCCCAAGAGGGCGTTGGCCGGGGCGCGGTCGACCGCGTCGACCAGGACCGGGACCAGGCTGCGGCCGGCCGGGTTCCGGATGGTCGCCAGGATCCCGGCGACCGCCACGAGTCCGGTCAGTACCGGCAAGGGTGGCAGCGTGATCGCCGTCAGCCCGATCACCAGCGCCGAGGCCAGTTCGCACCGCATCATCAACCGGCGTGTCCGGACCCGGTCGGCGAGGACTCCGGCCAGCGGTCCGCCGAGCCGGGGCAGCGCGTTCGCCGACAACAGCAAACCCACCCCCGTGGGACCGTCTCGCGGGGCGACGAGCAGGACGAGCGCGGTCGTGGTGATCCCGTCACCGAGGAACGACACCGCCCGCGACGCGCACAACGACCGGAACGCGGGGTTGGCGGCGAGGAGGCGGGTCCCGGACACCGGGGCCGCGGGCGATGGTTCGGCCATGAGCACGAGAGTGCGGAAAAGGGGCCCGGATCGCCGGGATTCGGTGCCGGCCGAATCCTCGGGTAGCGTTTTTCGCGAAATGACTCTCGTGCTGAGGTTCGGCCGCGGGGACGCCGCCCGGTGCCGGTTCGCGATCTCGCCGCTGCAGGAAACGATGTCGGCCCTCCTGGTGCTCAAGAAGCCGGGGCGCCACGGCTGGTACCTGCCGTGGCTGCGCGATGTCCGGCCCGTCGTCGCCCGGCTCGATCTGGGACTGCTCGACGCCGCCGCCCCGAGCAACGGGTACGGGCCGGACTTCCTGTGGCCGAGCCCGACCGGCGCGCGCACCACCATCGAGGACGACCTCGCCCAGGTCCGGGCCACCGATCCCGCCACCGTCGCCGCCGAACTCGCCGAGCACGCTCGTCGTGTCGATCGCCGAGCCCTGCGCGACGATCTCCGCCGCGTCCTCACCGGCGACCCCGTCATCGCCAGGGACACCTTGGTCACCCAGCAGCGGCTGGCCTGGCAGGCGCTGGTCGAGCCACTGTGGGACCGGATCCGCGGCCTGCTCGACGCCGACATCACGACCCGGGCACGGCAGCTGGCCGACGGCGGCCTGGCGGGACTGTTCGCCGACCTGCACCGGCGAGCGACCTGGAAGAACGAAGAGCTGCACCTCACGGGCTTCCGGCACGGCACGGTGGATCTGCGCGGCCGCGGCCTCGTTCTCGTGCCGACGGCCTTCGGGTGGCCGAACCTCGGGATCGGGCCCACCGACGGCACCTCCGTCGTGCCTCCCGCGCTGGTTTACCCGATGCTCGGCGCGGCACGGCTGTGGGAACCGGCCACGCGATCACCCGCCATCGCGCGGCTCCTCGGCGCCGGCCGCGCCTCCGTGCTGGCCGAGACCCTCGTCCCGAGTACGACCAGCAGCCTGGCCGATCGAGTCGGCCTCGCTCCGGCAACGGTCTCCGAGCACCTCACGGTGCTTCGCGAGGCCGGCCTGGTCACCGCCACACGACGCGGTCGTGAAGTGCTCTACCGCCACACACCGCTCGCGGCAGCACTCCTCCACCCGGATCCGTCATGATCGACTAAGGCATTTCAGGGGCAGGAGGCTCCCATGGATGAGCAAGGCCGGACGAGGTTCCTGTTCGTGCTGGTCGGCGGTTGGCCGGGGGCGGGCAAGAGCACGCTGGCGGCCGCGCTCGGTCCGCGGTTGGGATTGCCGGTGCTGGCCAAGGACGAGATCAAGGAAGCGCTCGCCGAGGAGCTCGGGCGGCCCCGCACGGTGGACGAGTCGCGACGGCTGGGCCGGGCGGCGGTGCTGGCGGCTCTGCGAGTGGCGCGTCGCTGCCCCGGCGCGGTCCTCGACAGCACCTGGTTCGACTACACCCGGCCCCTGGTGGCGCAGTTACCGGGCCGGGTGGTGGAAGTGCGTTGTGTGGTGCCCCGCGAGATCGCCCGGACGCGCTACTACGCGCGTGCTGCGCATCGGCACGCGGGCCATCTCGATCTGTCGCGTCAGGAGACCGAACTGTGGGGCGACCCCGTCCTCCCGCTCGGCGCCGGCCCCTTGGTGGAGGTCGACACCACCACTGAACCGGACATCTCCGCGGTCGTCGCCGACATCCTCCGCGCGACCGGTAGATCGATCAGCTCGTGACGACCGGAACGTCGGTCAACGTCCGGATCGCCCCGGCGATTTCTTCGGCGGTCGCGTTCACGGTGTGGGTGAACACGACGAAGGGGCTGCCGTAGCGTCTCGTCTGCCACCGCGCACCCCGGTTCGAGGACGCCCCGCGCCGGGACAGCGGATCGAACACCGCGACCGCAGGTACCGTCACTCCCGGCCGGGGCACGAACGCCACCACCCGGGAACGATGCGGCATCACGAAGTACAGCCGGCTCGGCCGGCTGATCCGCACCTCCGCCAGCGCCGACCACGGCACCGCTTCGAAGCCGCGCGCCTCGACACCGTCCGTCCCGCACCGCAGCTGCCACGGCTTCCCGCGGGACCGCACCAGCGACACGAGGCCGATCGCCAGCCCCACGACGAACACCGCGGGGCAGGCGATGGCCAGCCACGGCTCCAGCAGTCCCTGTACGGCGATGACGACTTCGAGCGCCAGTAACCCGGCCAGCACGCCGAGTGCCGGCAACTGGCCCCGGACCGACGGTCTCAACGCCAGTGCTTCCGACGACTCCATGCCTGTCCCCCCACGCTCAACGTCGCTGAGTCCCGAACCGCAGACTTCCACATGTCCGGCCACCCATCGACCGCGGTGCCCGGGCGGATGGATCATCATCGGCGGATGTGCGAGAGTGCTCGGCCATGAACCATCTCGAACAGCTTCGGAGCACGGCGATCGAGCGCGGTGTCCCGGCCGAAGCGGCCGACCGGATCGGCCGCTTCCTCCGGGTGGCGATCTGGGTGTGCACCGCCAACCGGTACGGCATCGGGCCGGCCGAGCAGCACGGTGGCGTGGTCGGGCAGAACGGGGGGCTGCCCCGCCTGCCGGCCGGCACGGAATGGCCGTACACCGACGACAGCGGCCTGGGCCGGTTGCCGCTTCCGTTCATCGCCTCGCTCGACTGCGCGAAGCTGCCGCGGGCCGACGGCCTCGATCTCCCGGCGGACGGGTCGCTGCTGTTCTTCCTGGCGCACGAGCACGCCCTGCACGCGCACGACGAGCACGAGTTCGCCCGGGTCCTCCACGTTCCGGCCGGCACCGCCACCGTGCAGGTGGAACAGCCACCGCCCCACGACGAAGACTGGTACGAATCAGGTTTCCTCCGGCCGCGGACCGACCTGGTCGCGCTGGTCCAGCCGGAGATGCCCGGCTGGTTCGACGAACCCGAGAACCTCGAGTTCGAGTCGGCCGTCGTCCAGCAGCAGGTTGGCGACACCGCCCACCTCGACGATCTCCGCACGTTGTTCGAAGAGCTCTGGCCGCAGGTGGCGACAGCCGCCGACCTCTACCTCGGCGGCTATTCGATGGAGCTGGGCATCGGCGAAAACGCCGAATACGGCATGGCGGAGGACTCGATCGCGCACGACGTGCCGGACCGCGACCGGCTCGTGGAGGAGGAGACCGTCCGGCTGATGAGCGAGTGGCTACCGCTGGCCCAGTTCCAGCTGGAGGACCAGGTCCACGTCGGCCGCTTCCTGATCCGCCACGAAGACCTGGCCGCCCGGCGCTTCGACCGAGTCCGGTCCCTGACCATGTTCACGGCGTAGCCGAGGTCCACGCGGTGAGCCGACGACCTTCGCCCCCGCCGCACCCCGAGTCACCACCCGGTTACCGGTAGCCTGACGACGTGGCCGAACCCGTGTCCCGCAACCCTGAGGATGACCCCGATCGCTCCGAAGAGGACCAGCCGAGACGGTCCCGCTCCGAGGAGCGCGGGGGATCCCGCCGGCGGCGAGCCAAGCCCGCCAAGAAACGGTCGTTCTGGAAGGAACTGCCGATCCTGCTCGTGATCGCCCTGGTGCTCACGATCCTGATCCAGACATTCCTGGCGAAGGTCTTCATGATCCCTTCGGGCTCGATGGAGGCCACTCTCCACGGGTGTCCGGGCTGCACCGGCGACCGGATCCTCGTCGACCGGGTGACCTACGACTTCACCGAGCCCTCCCCCGGCGACGTGGTCGTGTTCAAGGGGCCGCCGGCGTGGGTCAACAACGAAATCGCCCCGCAGGAGTCGAGCAACGTCGTCGTCCAGGCCCTGCGGGGGCTGGGCTCGCTGGTCGGGTTCGCGCCGCCGGACGAGCGGGACTTCGTCAAGCGCGTGATCGCCGTCGGGGGCCAGACCGTCCAGTGCTGCGACCAGAACCGCGTGGTCGTGGACGGCAAGCCGCTCGACGAGCCGTACGTCCACTGGGAAGACCCGTCCGACCAGGCGGAGAAGCCCTTCGAGCCGGTCAAGGTCCCGGCCGGGACGGTGTGGGTCATGGGCGACAACCGCAACAACTCCCAGGACTCCCGGTTCCAGGGCGGCGGCGGCGTGAACGGTGCGGTCCCGGTGGACAACATCATCGGCAAGGCGCGGATCATCGTCCTGCCGCCGAGCCGGTGGGGCGGGATCACCGACCACAATCCGCAGCCGGTCGCGCTCGGGGCGCCGGCGTGGCAGAGCGGGATTCCGCTCGGTGCCGGGATCGCGGGGGCTTGGCCGGCGTTGTTCCTCGGGCGCAGACTGAAGTCCGGGGTGCGCCGGGCGGCCAGGCGGAGAGGCTAGTCACCCATTCCGGCTTGGCAGACGGGTGATTTCGCCTTGACTCTCTCCGCTCCCCTGAGGGCCGAGCTTCTGACCGCTGGAGCCGATTTGCCCGTTATGCGGGGACGGCCGCGGTGCCGAGCACTCGGGTCACCGCCTCGGCGAGTGGCGTGCCGCAGGCCGAGTGCCAGGCGACGATGACGTCCGGGCGCAGCAGCAGAGCGCCGTCGGCGGGCAGGCAGACCTCGGCGAGCCAGTCCGGGTGCGACACCGTGGCCAAGCGCAACCCGAGACGATCCGCTTCGGCGATCCAGCGTCCGTTGTCCGGGCCGGCGAGCAGGGTCAAACCGGGCCCGGCTAGGTCCACAGTGGACGTCTGGGCGTCGAGCCAGGCGTGGGGCACGCGCGTGCCGGGGCGGCCCGCCGGGGCGTAGTGGTCGACGGGCGCGGGATCGCGGCCGTCGGGCACGAACGCGCCTTCGGTGTACTGGGTGCCGAACATCGTGGCCGGCAGGTCGTCGTGCCGGCTGTCGGGCTTGGTGAAGGCGGCCAGCATGTCGCCGACGTGCCCGCGGACCGTGCTGGAGGCTTCGGCGATCGCGTAGCCGGCCGGACGGCGTTCGGCGTCGTAGGTGTCGAGGAGGGCGGGCGCCGCCTGTCCGGCCAGGACGGCCGCGAGCTTCCAGGCGAGGTTGGCCGCGTCGGCGATGGCGGTGTTGGCGCCGGCCGCGGCCATCGGGGGCATCATGTGCGCGGCGTCGCCCACGAGGAACACGCGGCCGTCGCGGAACCGGTCGGCCACGCGCATCGCCGACTCCCACGGCGACCGGCTGAGCAGTTCGACTTGGAGATCCGGGATGCCGGTCACGATGCGCAGGAGGTCGTGCCAGTCGCCGTCGCCGAGTGTGTGCGCCTCGGGGAAGCCGGCCGTCGAGAACAGCCAGCGGTCCGTGCCGTTGACCGAGAGGAAGGCGCCCGAGGCCACCGGGTTGTCGATCTCGCACAGGTTGAACGGCTTTTCCCGCGCGAGCTCGGTGAGATCGGCGCGGAAGTAGAGGTCGAGGTTGTCGGCGAGGTGACCGTGGCCGCTGCGCGGGATGCCCAGTGCCGTGCGGAGGGGACTGCGGGCGCCGTCGGCGGCGATCAGGTAGTCCGCGCTCAGCTCGTACGGCTCGCCGTCCGCCGGCTTCAGCAGCGCGGTCACCCCGTCGTCGTCTTGGGTGAAGGACACCAGTTCGGTGCCGAGCCGCACGGACACGCCCCGTTCTTCGGCGGCCCGGCGCAGGATCGGCTCCAGCACGACCTGCGGGCACAAGACGTTCGGTCCCGGGCTCAGCTCGGGGAGCCTCGCCTGCTGCAGCCGCCGTTGCCGCATGGTGCCGGTCATTTCCCGTACCTGGGCCGCGGCCAGGGTCGGACCGGCCAGGACCTCGGTGAACGACGCCAGCGGCGCACTCGCCTCGGCGACCTCGGCCGCGAGGCCCAGCAGGCGGAACACCTCGGTGCTGCGCGGGTTGAACCGGCGCGCCTTCGGCTGCGGCGACACACCGGCGTGCTTCTCGACCAGCACGGGATACACCCCTTCGCGCCGCAACAGCAGGGCGGCGGTCAGCCCGGCGATCCCGCCACCGCTGATCAGAACAGGAACACGAACCGTCATCGGAACTCCTCGATCCCAAAAGTGATACGGTACAACTTACTACACCGTACAACTAGTGGTATCGTCAAGGCATGACGACCGGGATGGGCAGGCGGGAGCGCAAGAAGGCGGCCACCCGCCAGGCGCTGGCCGACGCGGCCCTGCGGCTGTTCCTCGAACGCGGCTACGACAACGTGGGCGTCCGCGAGATCGCCGACGCCGCCGACGTGTCCACCACGACCCTGCAGAAACACTTCCCCAGCAAGGAATCCCTCGTCTTCGACCGGGACGCCGACATCGAGGAGGCCCTGATCGCCGCCGTGCGCGACCGCGCGCGGGGCACTTCGGTGCTCGCCGCGCTGCGGGACCACACGCTGGCCCGCGTCGAGCGCGGCGCCGCCGCCGGCGGAGCATCGGAGTTCATGACCCTCGTGCGCGGCACGCCGGCACTGAGCGAGTACTGGCATCGGATGTGGATGCGGCACGAGAAGTCGCTCAGTCACGTCCTCGCCGCCGAAACCGGCGCCCCCGAAACGGATCCCGGATGCGCCGCACTGGCCCACTTCGCGCTGGAAACCTCGGCACTCGCGATCCGCGCCGAAGATCCGGCCCGCACCGTCGAAGCCGCGTTCGCCATCCTCGAACACGGCTGGCGCGCCGCACCACGCTGACGCAGGCCGTGGGCCCGTCCGGCCCTCGCACTGCTCAGACGACGGGCACGATCCCGCCGTCCACCCGGTACTGCGCGCCGGTCAGCCAGCGGGCGCGGTCCGAGGCGAGGAACACGACGAGTTCGGCCGCGTCTTCGGGTGAACCGGGCCGGGCCATGGGAACGTTGAGGCTGGTGGCGAGGTCCCGCTGCGCTTGCTCGAGGCTGACGCCGCGGCTCTCGGCGATCTCGCGATGATGGGCGATCGCCCCCGGCGTGGGAATGAAGCCGGGCAGCACGCTCACCACCCGCACGCCACGGGGGCCGAGTTCGGCGGCCAGGGCGCGGCTGTAGGTGTTGAGCGCGGCTTTCGCCGACGCGTAGGCGACCTGGCCCGGCTGCGGCAACCGGCTCGCGATCGACGAGACGTGCACGACCACGCCGCGCCCGCGTTCGACCATCCCCGGCACGAGGTGCCGGTCGAGCCGGACCGCGCCCAGCAGGTTGAGCGCCAGGTCGGTCTCCCAGCTTTCGTCGCTGCGGACCAGGGTGTCCGCCGGCGGTGTGGCGCTTCCGGCGTTGTCGACCAGGACGTCGACGCCGCCCGCGGTGTCGAGCACCCGGCGGGCCAGGTCCGCGGCTCCTCCGGCGGTGGCGAGGTCGGCCGCGAAGAACGTCGCGGGCAGTTCACCCGGCTCCGGCGGTGTGCGGGCGGAGGCCAGGACGGTGGCGCCGGCGGCCGCGAAGCGCCGGACGATCGCCGCTCCCAGTCCCCGGCTGCCGCCGGTTACGAGCACCCGGCGGCCGGACAGCCCTTCGGAGACGACGTCGTTATCTGATGCCATGCCACCGAAGATACCTGACTTACGTGTAAGTCAGTTTGCTGGGTGGAATGCTGGCGGCATGAGCGAACGCGCCGACGGCCGGCGTACCGACACCCGCGAGCGCATCCGCGCCACCGCGTTGGAGATGTTCACGACGCAGGGGTACGAGCGGACCACGCTGGCCGAGGTCGCGGACCGGCTCGCCATCACCCGCCCGGCGGTCTACCACCACTTCCGCAGCAAGGAAGACGTGCTGGCGAGCTCGTACGGCGAGGTGCTGCCCGAGCTGGCCGAGCTCGCGGAGTCCCTGCAACCGGAGCCGGCGCCGTGGCACCGGCGCAGCGAGGCCCTGGACCGGTTCGCCGCGCTCCTCCGAGGCAAGCACGGTGCCCTGCTCGTCTGCGCCCGGGTGAACGAGCACGCGCTCGCCGGCCGCCCGGCGGCGGCCGAGCTGCTCCACCACCTCGACGCCCTGACACGGGCACTCGCCCCGGCCACCGACATCGACGGCCGCATGCGCGCCCGGCTCGCCCTGAGCGCTCTGGTGATGGCCGAAGCGCGCGGCGCGCAACTCGGCGGGACAGCGGAGCAGCGGGCTACGGCAGCGCTCGCGCTCGCCCGTGAGCTACTGAACCGGAAATAGCCCCCTTACGACACAAACCCAGTCCGCAACAGGGTTCCCTGGTCCCGGCTGGGCTCGACCACCGCGCTGCGAAGGTCCCTTATGGACGGTGCCGGCTCCCCTCGTCCCGGAAGGCCGCTACCGCGCATTCGGCTGCACCACCCGCGTCTTCGGCGACGACGACACCACCGGCGATCGTGATCGCCGGGTCGAGCGGGACCGCCCGGACGCGGGTCGAGTGGATCTCGGCGACCTGGTCGGCGGGCAGCACCGTCCAGCTTCGGGCGTCCGAGCCGACTTCGACGATCGTGTCCTGGAGCGTGCCGGTCGGCCGGCCTGCCGGCGGGCACAGGCCGGTGTCGCGCAGCGCCAGGACCACGGCGTCGTGCAACGCCGGGTCGTGTTCCCGGGCGGGCAAGCGCAGCGTGTCGCCGGCCAGCTCGGCCAGGCCGACGGCACTGCCGTCCGCGGCCGGGTGACGCTTGGACACCACCGCCAGCAAGTTCTCCTCCCAGGCCGGCAGCACCGTCAGGCCGGGTACGGTGCCCACGCCGCGCGTCAGCGCCAAGTCGAGGTCACCCTGCCGGAGAGCGTTGAGCCGGGCCTCGACCGGCAGGTCGACCAGCACCACGTCGAACTCCGGCGCCCGCTCGCGCAGCGCGTCGATACCGCGTTCCAGACGGGCGGTCAGGCCGGCGGCGGTACCGATGCGCACCGTCGTCGGGACCTGCATCGCCGCTATCCGCACTTGGCCGGCCGCGGCGAGCGTGGTGCGCGCCGCGTCGAGCACCCGCTGCCCGGCCGCGGTGAGCCGGACCCGGCGGGGCGACCGGTCGAGCAGCCGGACCCCGAGTTCCCGCTCCAGCCGGGCGATCTGCTGGCTGACCGCGGGCTGGGCGACGTGCAGCCGCTCGGCGGCCCGCCCGAAGTGCAGCTCATCGGCGACGGCGACGAAGTAACGCAGCGCCCGCAACTCCATGCTTCCCCGCCCTGGACCGAATCGACGATAAGATCAGCTTATCGCAGCACGTGACGGTTGGCGCTGGTTCGCGTCACCGTCCGGTG
The DNA here is from genome assembly GCF_040682815.1 of Amycolatopsis sp. NPDC051102. Classification (NCBI taxonomy): domain Bacteria; kingdom Bacillati; phylum Actinomycetota; class Actinomycetes; order Pseudonocardiales; family Pseudonocardiaceae; genus Amycolatopsis; species Amycolatopsis sp. NPDC051102. Next base: position 458,504 of record NZ_JBFBBT010000001.1, on the reverse strand, counting down.
CTGTAGTCGTGATCATGACCATCGAACTCGGGCCGCTCGGCGCCTACCTGACCGCTGCCGAGGCGACCGCGACGGACGCCGTCGCGCTGGAGGAAGCCGGCTACGGCGCGATCTGGCTGGCGGCGTCGCCGGCCGCCGATCTCCTCCGGGCGGAGCGCCTGCTCGACGCCACCAGCCGGATCGTGGTGGGCACCAGCGTGCTCAACGTGTGGCAAGCCGACGCGGGAACCGTCGCGGACTCCTACCACCGGATCGCGGCCAAGCACGCCGATCGGCTGCTCATCGGCATCGGCGCCGGCCACCGGGAAGTCGATACCGGGTACACGTCGCCGGTGGCGAAGATCGCCGGCTACCTGGACACCCTGACCACCGCCGGCGTCCCCGCCGAGCGCGTGCTGCTGGCCGCGCTCGGCCCCAGGATGCTCCGGCTGGCCGCCGAGCGCGCCGCGGGCACGCTCACGCTCCAGGTGACACCCGAACACACCCGCCGCGCCCGGGAGGCGCTGGGACCGGCCAAGCTGGTGGTGCCCGGCCACGGCGTGCTGCTGGACACCGACGTCCCCCGCGCCCGGGAGACCGGCCGGGCCGGCCTCCGCCCCATGCTCGGGATCGCCAACTACGCCGGCAACCTCCGGCGAATCGGCTACACCGACCACGACCTCACCGAGCCGTTCAGCGACCGGCTGATCGACGCGCTCGTGCTCCACGGCGACGCAACAGCCATCGTGGCAGGCATCCGCGCGGAGATCGCGGCGGGAGCGAACCACGTGGGCCTGCACGCAATGGGTGCGGATCCGATCGGTGATCTGCGCGCGATCGCGACGGCAGCGCGTGACCTGGAGGCGTTGCGGGCGTAGCGATCCAGCCGCTGTTCGGGCCTCAGGTGCCCGGCCGCCGCACGCAGCACGTCGAAGCGGACTCCGGCGAGCGGCACGATAGTGCAGTGCGAACGTGCGGTCATGCCGATGGCGAGTGTCAGCGGTTCGACGACTGCCTCGCTCAGGCGGCGACGGCCGATGGTGTCGTGGTCCGGGCGCCGTGTGTTGCGGTCTGAGGATCCCACCGGCAGCCCGTGGTGACCACGGCATGCAGGGTGCCTGCGGCGAGCGCAGCTTGCGCCTGGGGCAGGGTGAGCTTGTGTCGGCACGACTGGCCAGGTGCCGGTAGCGGGCGGCGTAGACGGCGCTGGGCGCGCGAAACCGCGCGCCACGCGGCCAAGCAGACGGCGTCGGCCCGGGCCACTGAGTTTGGTAAGTCCGATAATGGTGCCGGAGGCCTTCTCACGAGTGCGAAGCCGGCAGCTACGGCGCGATCGGACAGCGGTCGACGTTGTGGGCGGGCTACCACAGGTCCACCATCAGCTCCCGGGCCCGGCCGGGCACCCACGCGTCCGGCCTGCAGCAGGTGCAGCGACACGGTGCCGGCCGGGTGGGGACCGGTGGCGCCGCGAAGGTCACCTGCAGGGCAAATGCGTGGCAGACTCCACAGGACGCCGATAGCCTGCCCGGCATGGATATCGGGATCGCGGTGATCGGCGGCTGCGACGGACCGGCCCTCGCCGAACTCGGCCGGGCCACCGAGGAACGCCCGGTTCGAATCGCTGTTCTACGCCGAGCACACGCATGTTCCGGAGGCGAGCCGCCGTGCTGACGACATCCCGACCCGGGACTATGCCGAAACGTACGATCCATTCGTCGCGCTCGCGGCGATAACCACCACCCTGAAGCTCGGCACCGCGGTGTGCCTGGTGCCCGACCGGGACCGGATCGTGACGGCGAAGGAAGTGGCCGGTATGGACCGGATGCCGGCCGGGCGTTTCGAGTTCGGTGTGGGTCCGGGTGGAATCGTGAGGAACTGGCCGATCACGGCACGGATGCGCGTCAACGGATGGCAGTGCTCGCGGAGCGGGTTGGTGCGATGCGGGAGATCTGGCCGACGGACGAGGCGAGCTATCGCGGCAGGTACGTCGCGTTCGATCCATTGTGCTCGTGGCCGAAGCGCGGTGAAAGTTGGCTGCTGATCTGGGACGGGCAACCGTTCCGGTCACGCTGTTCAGCGCGATCCCCGAGGTCAGGATGCTGGGTGCGTTCGCGCAGGCCGGCGTCGACCGGTGCCTGCTCACGCTGCGACACGGCCCGAACGTCATCGACACGTTGGACAAGTGGGTCGAACTGCGATCGCGGGGTTACCTGACGGCGGCTTGTTCGAGGGCTGTCGCCTGAGCGCCTCGCCCATCAGCCCGATCGAACTGCGCACTGCCGGTGGCGTGCCCAACAGCCGGCATCGACGCGCCTGGCACTCCCTTCATATGATACGCTTCTCATATCATATGAGTTTCATATACGCGGGTGCCCCTGAACGGGCCCGCCCGCTCGGGGGAGGGGCTTGCCATGATCGTGCTCACCGGGGCCACCGGACTCATCGGACGCCTCCTGGCCGCCGAACTCGTCGGAAGCCATGAGGTTCGCGTCGTCACGCGCTCGCCGCGAACTGCGGGGCTGCCCGCCGGAGTCGAGGTCGTCGAGGGCGACCCGCAACGGCCGGGCACCCTCGTGGACGCGTTGCGCGGCGCGGACGCGTTGTTCCTCCACTCACGCGCCGTCGGCGACGCCGCCCATGACGTCGTCGCGCTGGCTCGGGACCTCGGCGTCTGCCGGGTCGTGGCGCTCGCCGCGGCCAATGTGGACGACCCGCTCGACGCACAGCCGTCGCGCTTGCGCGGCGACCGCAACAAAGAGGCCGACGACGCGGTCGCGACCAGCGGTCTCGACTGGGTCAGCCTGCGGCCCAGCTCATTCGCGGGCAACGCGCTGACCGCGTGGGGCGGCCAAATCCGCGCGGGCAACGACGTCCGCTACGTGTACGCCGGCTTCGAGGAGTCGCCCCTGGACGAACGCGACCTCGCCGCGGCACTGGCGGAGTCCCTCACCCGCGACGAACTGCTCGGCCGGCGCATCGACCTCACCGGCCCGGAGTCGCTGTCCCATAGGGAGATGGTCCGGCAAATCGGCGTCGCACTCCGGAGACCGCTTCGGTTCCACGAAGTTCCGGCCGAACCCGCCGCGCGCGGCATGGTGGCCGGCGGGCTGCCGGAGCCGTTCGTCGCCGCGATGATGACTCGCTACGCCGCGCACCGAACACGTCCGCAGTTCCCGCCGACGCCGGAACTCGAGAAGCTGCTGGGCCGCCCACCGCGCACCTTCGCCGAATGGGCCACCGACCACGTCGCCGACTTCGAAGCGGCCGGGTGACACCGGAAACGGTCCGTCGCGGACGGTTCCGCGAAAAGACTTTGCCACCACCGAGTCGCATCAACCGGGAGGCCGTTGTGCGCGTGTCCGAAGGTCGTGAAAAGGTCCGCTTCGTCAGCGATGACGCCGAGTGCGTCGCCTGGCACTATCCGGGAACCAACGGCGCCTGCGTGATCATGACGGCGGGCGGCGGGGTGACCAAGGAACCGGGCACCGACCCGTTCGCCACGCGATTCCACGAGGCGGGCTTCACCGTCCTCGCCCTCGACTACCGGCACCTCGGGGAAAGCGGGGGCCGGCCGCGCCAGGTCATCCGCGTCAAGGAGCAACTAGCCGACTGGCAGGCGGCGATCGACTTCGCGCCCACCTTGCCGAACGTCGACCCCGCGAAGCTGGCGATCTGGGGCTTCTCCCTCTCCGGCGGCCACGCCTTCCGCGTCGCGGCGCGCAACCCCCGGCTGGCCGCGGCGATCGCGCAGACGCCGCTGGCCGACGGCCGAGTGGCCGCGCCCAAGACGATGCGTCACCGGAAACCACTCCCGATGCTCCGTTTCATCGGCCGAGGTCTCCTCGACGCCGCGGGCAGCCTGCTCGGCAGGCAGCCCCTGCTCGTGCCGCTCGCCGGGGAGCCGGGCACCGCCGCGTTCCTGACCACGCCGGACGGCCTCGACGGCAACCGGGCACTCAATCCGGGTAACCGATACCCGGAGTGGCAGCAGGCGATCGCCGCCCGGACACCGCTTTGGTTCGGCTTCTATCGGCCAGGCCGCGACACTGCCCGCGTACGGTGCCCGCTGCTGGTCCTCGTCTGCGACCAGGATCAGTCGGTGTTCGCCGGACCAGGCGTTCGCGCGGCCCGCCGCGCACCCCGCGGCGAACTCGTCCGGATGCCCGGCGGCCACTACGAACCCTTCCTGGACGGTCATGAGCAGGCCGTCGAGGCCGAGTTGTCCTTCCTGCACCGCCACCTGCTCGATCCCTCTCGAGCGGTTCGACCCGACACAGCACAAACACACTGAGGAGAAGGCACATGATGTCGAAAGTCCGGAAAATGGCGATCGGTGTGGCCGCGGCCACCACCCTGATGGCCGCCGCGGCCCCAGGCGCCGAGGCAGCTCCCGCGCAGCCGGCAACGGTGATCCACGGATGCGATGCCGGCTACTTCTGCTTCTACTTCAACAGCAATTACGCCGGCGCCCGCGCCGACTACGTGGATTCCGACGGCAACCTCGACAACGAGACGTTCAACGAGGGCGGCAGCAACGGCCGCGGCGTCCAGGTGAAGAACAACGCCGCCTCGGCCGTCAACAACTGGGCCTACTACGCAACGGTCTACTACAACAGCGGTTGCAACGGCAGCTTCGCGTCGCAGACGTTCGGCGCCTACGCCTCGGGCAACTTCAACGCGACCATGAAGAACAACAACGCGAGCTTCAAGTGGCCGGCGAGCTTCGGCGCCTACTCCGACTGCGCCAACCGCGACCAGTTCTAGCCGGACAGGTCGGGGCCGCGTCGACGCGGCGCGACCCCGACCGCCCATCGGAGGTCCAGCCGTGGTCACATCCGACCGTTTGCCCCGCCGAGCGGCCGGGTTCGTCATCGCAGCCGTGACGATGGCCGCGCTCGCCGGCTGCTCGACGGCACCCGTTGTCCCCTCCGGCTCGGACACGGCCGATCTCGACGCCGCGCTGGGGAAAGTGCCCGCCGACCCGTCGGCGGTGCAGGGCCTCGACCTTCCGCTGGACCGGTCGCTGCTGACACCGATCGAAGAGCTGGAGGTCGTCAAGGCGCGCAACACCTTGATCGAGCACTGTCTTGCCGACCACGGACTCGCGTTCACCTTCCCCGCGGTCGATCCCGTGCGGGACGCGGCCAAGCCGCGGCGGTACGGCCTCGTCGACGCGGGCGAGGCTTCGGCCTACGGCTACCGTGACCCGGCGGTCTTCGCCGCACACGGCGCCGGCACCCCCGCTGATCAGCCGCCGCCGGACGTCGTTTCGGTGATCACCGGCGTGCACGCCGGCAAGGCCGGTGGGCACGACGTGCCTACCGGGGGGTGCGCGGGCGAGGCGGACCGGACACTCGCGACCGACGCGAAGCCCGGCCAGGAACCGGTGAGCTTCGCACTGAGCGGCCGCAGCCACGAGATCACCCGGACCGCACCACCGGTGACCGCGGCGGGCGAGGCGTGGTCGCGGTGCATGACGGCAGCGGGTTTCCACTACGCCGGGCCGGACGCCGCGATCAACGACCCCGCGTTCGCCGCCGGCCGCCCTTCTCCGCACGAGATCACCGTCGCCACCCAGGACGTGCGGTGCAAGGAGAAGGTCGATTGGGTCAAGACCTGCGTCGGGGTCGAGCGGGCCGTGCAGGACGTGCTGGTCCGGCAGCACACCACCGATCTGCGCCACGAACAGGAGCACAAACAGCACCAGCTCGCGGTGGCAGGCGAGGTCAACGGCTGACGACCAACCAGGACCGGAACGAATCCGGTTCCCCTCGAGCGAAGGACACCCATGACCGACGACCGTTTCCTCCTGCTCGAACCGGGCGCCGCACGGCCCGGTCGAGTCCCGTTGCCACCGGCATTCGCGGTGAAGGCGATGACCGCGGACACCGAGGGCCGGTTTTCCCTGCTGGAGACGACGGTGGCTCGTGCCATCCCCCGGCACACGCACGACATCGCGGACGAGGGCATCTACGTCCTGACCGGCGACCTCGGCGTCGAGTTCGACGACCGCGCGTTCACCGCGCCGGAGGGTACGTTCGTGTTGTTGCCGCACGGAGTGCCGCACGCGCTGCACCCCGCGTCCGACCCGCCGCCGCGAGTTCTGCAGGTCTCCTCGCCCGGTGGCTGGGAGTGCTACTTGGAAGATCTTTTCGAGGCCGGTCCGTCGATACTCACCGGTGGCGAGCTGGATCCGGTGAAGATCAATCCCATCGCCTCCAGGTACCACATCAGGTACGAGGAGCCCAGCTGAGGCGTTCGTGTTCCGAGCCGCGGACGCGCCGATCGATCGGAACTCCCGGGCGAAGTCGCGCCAGGAGGATCGTGTAGCGGCCGGATCAACCACGCGCTTGGTCCAGAGAGCGGCCGGGACATCCAGGGGGTCGGCGCCCATCATCACGCGCGGCTACCTGCCCGGCACTGACCGGCGGTCGACACGAACGCCGTCGACGTCCGCTCATGGCTCCCCTTTATGTCAAGGGGTAGCTCTGGCGGGGGTAGGCTGGCTAGTGGCAGGTTCGGGTTGTGGCTTGTCCGAAGGGCCGGTGTCCGGGGTCAGGCCGGCCACGCTGGATCGCAGAGTCGTCCCCGAGTGCCCTCCCGAACCTGCCGCCTCACGGCGTTTCTGATCAGTGAGCATGCGGACGTAGACGACGTTCGATAAGCGCCGCTTGAGCGAACGCATCGCCTCCATCGAGGTCTTGCCGGCCGCCCTCTTCCCATCGAAATAGACTCGGCCAGCGGTGGGATTACGGAGCTGGACGATTCCCATGATGTGCAGTGTCCGGTTGATTCGGCGATTGCCTGCTCGGGACAAGCGATGCCGTTGCTGTTCACCCGACGACGCGTCCAACGGCGCGGTGCCGTTCCACGACGCGAATCGATCCCGGTTGCCGAACCGGTGGATGTCACCGACATCGGCCAGCAGCCGCGCGGCACCAGACGGCCCGATGCCGTGCAAGTCGAGCAGCGTGCTGCCGCGGGCGATCACCAGCTCGCGGAGATCTCTGTCCGCAGCCTTGATCTTCTTGTCGATGGTTTCCAGCTCCGCGATGAGCTCGACCGCCAGCCGGCGTCGGGTCTTGCCCACGATGTCCCGCGGCTCGATCGTCGCCACAAGCGCACGTGCTTGCGCCGCGGACAGAAACTTCTTCGCTCCACCAGGAAACAGCTCCAGCAGCAGGCGATGAAGGCGGTTAACCGTCTGCGTTCGCGCGCGACCGGGCTCATCACGACGGTCGACGAGCATGGTCATCACGACCAGCTCAGGGTCGGCCTGGACGCGGGTCAAGTCCGGGGCGCGCAGCGCAGCCAGCGCGACGGAGTGCGCGTCCACGGGATCAGTCTTGCGGCCGTTGCCGGTGGCGAACACCCGCACCTGCGCAGACAGTTTCGCCGGCACATCCAGCACGGTCTCGCCCTCGTGGACCAGCCGGTGGGCGATATGCCGGCCGACGCCGTTGCAGCCTTCCACCGCCCATACCCGGTCGGTGAACCTGCGCCCAGGCCGCCAGCATTTCGGCATAGCCGACTTGGTCTGTGCCGAACCTTCCCGTCGTGAGTATTTCGCCGAGTTCGTCGATCACCTCGATTGCCGCCGAGCGTTTATGCGGGTCCATCCCGATGATCACCGGCATGCGGTTCTCCCTTGCCTCAACGCGACGATGTCAGCCAGGAGGGCACCGCTACTTCGAGCCGAGCAGACCCCTTTCCAGCCACTCCTCGCGCGGTGCCCGGCGAGACGCATGCCATGAGAGAGCCACACCAATGACACCGGCGGGCAGCCGACGTGAGGGAGCGACTCACCGAGCACCTGGACCAGGGTCTGGCCGGACCCTGGTCCTGCCGCCCAGTCTTAAGTAGCCGATGAGCGGACGACCGAGGCGGCGTCGGGACGATCACGGTCGCAGTCGATCACCGCCGACTCCGGCTCGTCGCCTGGCTCGGAGTCCGGTCACGGCGGCAACTGCGGACAAATGCCTGCAGTGGGACTGCGCGCAGCAGGCACCGCCGGGTGCAACGGTGGCGTCGAACACGGCCACCGACGGTGGACTCGGCCGTCACGTAAGAGCCGGCGCAATGCGCGGCACATGTCGCCACGACCCGCCGATCGAGCGTGATCATAGGTTAAGGCGTTCACCGCGGTCACCACAGATGAGCAATCGCGGCCCGTCCCCGCAGTCGCAGCCAGCCGACCTTTTGACAGCACCAGACCAGTCACGCAGCGCTGGAGTACTCGTGGGTGTGTTCAGCCACGAAACAGTGTTAACGTGCGGCCGGGACCAATCCGATACGAACGGTCGAGTTACCGAGAGCCCGTTGTGGCGGGTCGGATGCCATCACGTGCTCCGGTCTGTCTCCCAGACCGACACGTGTTTGGTGCTCTCAGCGGTTAGCTCGGAACGGTCCCAATCCGCCCAGCGGTACTTCAAGCTCATCCCGGCGATGCGCGCCATGAGGTCCATCTCGGCCGGCCAGGCATATCGAAAGGGAATACGGCGGAACCGTCCCGTTCCGTCCGGTGACACGGTCACGTGGTTCGACGTGAACTGCTGCGTGACGACGTCGTACTGATCGAACCCGACATAGCCCCCGCCGCCGATGCCGGGCGCCACCGTGAACGGGACAGTGTCCTGCCCGGGCGGTAGGCGACGCAGGTCCGGCAGACCCACCTCGACGAGGAACAATCCGCCCGGACGCAGGTGCGCTGCCGCGTTGCGGAAGACGTCGACCTGCCCACCCTGGGTGGCCACGTTACTGATCGTGTTGTACACCAGATAAACCAGCGAGAACCGACCGGTCACCCGCGTCGTCGTCATATCGCCTATCGTGACTTCGACCGCCTCGCCGCCTGCCTTGCCCGCGATTCGCGCCGCCATCGCATGGCTCAGTTCGATGCCACTCACCGCCACGCCGCGAGCGGCCAGCGGCACGGCGATCCGCCCAGTCCCGACGGCGAACTCGAGTACCGGGCCGTCGGCCAGGTCTTCGAGGACGTCCACCGCAGGCGTGACCACCGCGGGTGCGTTCGCGCCCCCCGGGGCGTCGTAGCCCGCGGCCACGCTCTCGGGGAACCAACCGTCCCTCGGGTCATCTCCCGTGCCCGCATCGCTGATCACGGCTGCAAACGCTACCCCCGCGACCGTGTGCGGCTCACCCCATTTTTCGGCGTCTGGTAAGGCCACAACGCCTGCTCACTCTCGCTCCGATGCCAACATCGGCCTCCAGCCACCGGCCAACTACCCGCATCCAGAACCGCCGAGCAGGCGAGTGAACCAGCAGCGTCCAAGCACATTCGTCCGTAGAAAACATAGGCGAGCTTCATGCCGCGCGGACATCCGCTCGTGCCGCCGATAGCGCGCTTCGCCGTGACGGGTGCTCTTATCCGGCAGGATCCCGCGCGGCGGCGTACGGGTCGTCGGCGGGGAGCCAGCCGGTGGCGAGGTCCAGGGAGCCCACGTCCCGGGTGAGGGCCGCGATGGTCGCCTGCACCGGCGGGCGGGTCTCGTCGCGGCGGGACACCAGCGACCACGTCCAGAACGGCGCCGGGTCGACCACCGGCCGCCGCCCGAGGTCCGGCGGCACCGGCGTCGTCTGGCCCTTCGGGTTGTTGAGCACCGGCCGCCGCAGCCGGCGGGCGTGGTCGAACAGCGCCGGGCCCGTGGATCCCCCGTCCTCGGTGTGCACCACCTCGGCGCCCGTCGCCCGGGCGAACTCCTCGGCGTAGGCGTTCCACGAGGCCCAGCTGGCCGTGTCGGCGTCGACCAGCACGACGACGTCCCGGGCCGCGACCTCGGCGGTGCCGGTGCCGACCGCGTACAGCCGGTCCGCACCGATCAGGCGGGCCTCCAGCCCGAGTTCGGCCAGGTCGGCGGCCCGCGCCCAGCAGATCGCCAGGTCGATGCTCCGGTCGGCCACCCGGCGCAACTGGGTGTGCGAAGGCAGCACCCACGTGTCGACGTGCAGGTGCGCGACGCCCGCCACCCGATCGAGCAGGTCGGCCGGGCGCCAGTTCACGTAGCCCAGCCGCACCGGCTCGCGTGCCGCGATCCCCGCGGCCGACCGGCGCAGCTCGTCCGCCTGCTCCAGCAGCGCCCGGACCTGGGGCAGCAGCGATTCCCCGCACTCGGTCAGCGTGACCGAACGGCGGTCACGGTCGAAGAGGCGGACGCCGAGGTCCCGCTCCAGCGCCTTGATCTGCTGGGACAGCGACGGCCCGGCGATGCGCAGCCGTTCGGCGGCCCGGCCGAAGTTCAGCTCTGTGGCGACGGCCACGAAGTACCGAAGCTGGCGTAGCTCCATGGCGGCAGCTTAATGCGGTGGGAGGTTGCGCCTCCCAAGTGGAAGCGAACCGGTCGTGGCGAAGCGCCCGGGTCCGGCCCACCATCGGCTTCGGAAGCACCACTTCGAGGAGGTCCACAGAAATGAGCACCCAGAAGGTCGCGGTCGTCACCGGCGCTTCGCAGGGCATCGGCGCGGCCCTGGTCGAGGCGTACCGCAAGCTCGGCTACGCCGTGGTCGCGAACTCGCGGTCCATCACCCCGTCGGGCGACGCCGGGATCCTGGCTGTCGCGGGCGACATCGCCGACCCAGCCGTCGGCGCCCGCGTGATCGACCAGGCCCTGGCCACGTTCGGCCGCGTCGACACCCTGATCAACAACGCCGGCGTCTTCGTCGCGAAGCCGTTCACCGACTACACCGGCGCCGACTTCGACCTGGTCACCGGCGTCAACCTGCGTGGCTTCTTCGAGGTCACCCAGCGGGCGATCGCCGCGATGCTCGAGGTCGGCGGCGGGCACGTCGTCAACGTCACCACCAGCCTGACCGACCACGCGAACAGCGCGGTGCCCTCGGCGCTGGCGGCGCTGACCAAGGGCGGCCTGAACTCGGTGACGAAGTCCCTGGCCGTCGAGTACGCCACGCGCGGCGTCCGCGTGAACGCGGTGTCGCCGGGCATCATCCGCACCCCGATGCACCCGGCTTCGACGCACGAGGCCCTGGCGGCCCTGCACCCGGTCGGGCGGATCGGCGACCCGGGCGACATCGTCGACGCGGTCGTCTACCTGGAGGGCGCGCCGTTCGTCACCGGCGAGATCCTGCACGTCGACGGCGGCCAGAGCGCGGGGCACTGACCCATGAGCACCGACATCCTCAGCACCGTGCTGGACACCTGGAAGGCCGCGGTCGACGCGCACGAGCCCGAGCGCGTCGCGGAGCTCTTCACCGAAGACGCGATCTTCCAGGGCCTCCACCCGTACAGCGTGGGCCGGGACGGCGTGGCGGCGTACTACGACGCCCAGCCACGCGGCATGACGGCGGACTACCGGATCGTGGAAACCCGCCGCCTGGCCCAAGACGTGGTCCTCGGGTACGCCGGCGTCGAGTTCGCCTTCACCGACCGGCCGACGCTCCCGGTGCACCTGAGCGTCGTCGTCCGCCGCGCCGGCGACCGCTGGCTGATCGCCCACTACCAGGTCTCGCGGCTCTGAAAGGAGCAAGGCGATCGAGTTCCTCGCCGGTGGCGCGAGGCCCAAGTGAAGCGATGCGACAAACCGGCCAACCGCCGGTAGCCGCGGCCGAGGGCGGCCCGCCTTATACGCACTCACATGCCGATGAGCGTGCGGTTCAGTGCGGAGAGTTCTACCTGGCGCGATCAAGTCATTTCAGCGACTGTTTGGCGACACACGCTGCACAACTGTCTCGACGTCAATATCCCAGAGGTTAACCCTGTTGTTTATATCCACCAATATAAGCCAGTGTCGGTTTTCTCCAAGAACTACCGACTTGGGAAAGTCGTGAGTCGTTAGTGTTGCTATCGCGCGGGACACATTCCTGTCCGAGATGTCGATGAGCTGCACGGTATTGAATGAGCTGAACACTACAAGGTTCCCGTCGCCGCTAAATTGAGGACGGTTGCCGCCTGGTGCTACGGGTAATTGAGTGAGTTGACGTGGATGGAAGATGTCGCGCGCGTCCCATAAATAATATCGTCGATCTGATACGCCGGAACCATCTCTCGTGATCAAGGTTTGACCATCCCCACTAACGGCGCTGACCTCTCCGAGCGAGCGCGGAAGTTCGCGGTTGCCCCTCGAAGGGGGCTGGATGGCGAGGTTCCACACTTGGTAGCCGCGATTGCTAGCCTGCCTGATGAACAGGGTTCCCGCTGAGCCGAGAATGAGTGCGTCCGGTTTCTCGGGAAGCCCGGTCACCTCGCGAGGTTGGCATGGCCTGGTGATGTCCCAGGTCCCCGTGGTGGCGCCTTCGTGGGACGGATGGCCTGTTAGCAGGGTGCCGTCTGGCCTGAATGCCGAGGCTCCGTCGTTGGGAACTGACGAAAGTTCTATCGGGCTGCGAGGGTTGGCCACATCGAACAGGCGTGTCGAATGAGTGGCCTCGCTTACAGCCAGCAGATGGCCGTCGGGACTGAAGGCAAGGGACGCTAGAGCACTTGTATCCGTTGTGAGTGTGGCCAGAAGGCGGATCTGCGGGATTTGCCATAAACTTACGATGCCGGAAAGGTTGACGGCTGCGGCGATGTGGCCGCCGGGCTGGATCGCTGGCGTGTGGTCGTCGGGTCAGCTCACATCCTCATCTTCCAACGTGGGGATCACCGGAGACAGAAAGTGGTCTGCGTGCTCGGTGACCGTGCCGCGGACAGCCGGAAGACACGGAAGTCCAGCGTGTGCTGCGGGTCTTCGTCGTCGTGGACGTACAGCAGCCCGTATGACCCCGGGGCGAGCTGCCCGACCTTGGCGAACAAATCGACTACCGCTTCACCATGCTGCCCGCGGTGATTCGGGTTCCCACCGAGATGGAGGTGGTACGTGCCATTCATCGGCCGAAGATCCATCAGTGCGTAGTCAGCGAACTCCTCAGCCAGAGCCTGGATCTCGCCGAGACGGAGGGGAGGTTCGTCGTCAAGCACTTCAGCAGTCGGGCGAAGCGTTATCCACCCGTGGTACTCGAACATGGCAAGAGTTCAGGACGTCAGGCGGGCCCGCCTGCACATCGGCCGGACCCGATCCTGCCGCCCAGCGTCAAGTAGCCGCGGAGAGCAGTCGCCGAGCAAGTCGATAGCCTGCTCACGTGGAGTTCGCAGTCGCCGATGACGAGGTCTGGCTTTCCGTGTTCGGTATCGCCCCGCAAGCCGAGGAGGCGTCCGGTGAGAAGTGGGTGCGGGAAGTGCGGATACCCGTCTCCGCGACCGAGGAACTCCACGTCTCCTGGGACGTGGTCGAGCGCAGTGTCCGCCTCCGGTGGAAACAGGCGTCAAGGACCATCGTCGACGTCTACCGCGAGCAAACGACCCGTCTCACGGTGGACGACCACAACAGCGAGCCTCTCGTCTTGGTGGAGTACCACGCAGGAGGATGTAGCGGCCGGACAGTCGTACGAACCCGGCCGAACCTCACCTTGCAGGACACGTTCCTGCGGACGTGACTACCCGTTCCCGAACGTCCGCACATGCCGATGAGGAGATGTTCGGCGCCGATGTCGGCCGAGTCCGTAACGAGCACACGGTGGCGGCTTCAGGCCGATCGCGCCCCGTCGAGGCTCGAGCGGATCGTTCTTGGATCGCTCTCTTGGCAGGATGTGCCCTGGGTCACCCTCGACTAGGGTCCTTCACGTGAACGAGCCTGTCCTTGGCAACAGCATGGCGGGTGCGGTATTCGGACCTGTGGTGCAGGCGTCCGCGATTTACGGTGGAGTTCACCTCAACCCGGCGGTCGCGTCGGCGATGCCGCACCAGTTGCCGCCGGACATCGCGGACTTCACCGGTCGGGAAGCGGTGCTCGGCAGGCTGACGCGCCTGTTGACTGCGCGGCGCCACACCGCGGTGGTGGTGTCTGCCATCAACGGCAAGGGAGGCGTGGGGAAGACCGCGCTCGCGATCCATGCCGGCCACTTGCTGCGGGACCACTTCCCGGATGGCCACCTGTACGTGAACCTGCGTGGCGCCGAGGCCGAGAGCCGGAATCCAGCGACGGTGCTGGTGGAGTTCCTACGTGCGCTGGGCGTGCCGGGCGAGGCTCTCCCTGACACCGTAGAAGAGTGTTCGACACTGTACCGCAGCAAGTTGCACGGCCTGCGCGTTCTCGTGGTGCTTGACAATGCGGAAAACGAAGCCCAGGTACGTCCCTTGCTCCCCGGCTCGCCCACGGCCGCTGTCGTCGTCACCAGCCGTCGGCGCATGACAGGTCTGGAGGGTGCGACCGGTCTGCCCCTGGACGTGCTTGACGAGGCACGGGCGGTGGACCTCCTGGCACGGATCGCGGGCGACGAGCGCGTGGCGGCGGACTCGGCCGCCGCCGGGCGGATAGTACGGTTGTGCGGCTGCCTGCCGCTGGCGATCAGGATCGCGGGAGCGAAAATCGCTGAGGCGCCCCACCGGACGTTGGAGGCGATCGAGGGCAGGCTGCGTGACGAACACCGCAGGCTCGACGAACTGGTCGCCGGCGATCTGGAGGTACGGGCCAGTCTCGCCCTCAGTTACCTGTCCTGCCCGGAACGCGAGCGTAGGTTGTTCTCGTTGCTCGGATGCCTGCGTTCGGCGGACTTCCCGGTCTGGGTGGCCGCTGCGTTGCTGGAGGTCCACGCCGACGAGGCGGAGGACGCGCTCGACAGCCTCGTCCGCGCCCAACTGCTGGACGTGGACGGCGACGACGCGGTCGGCCAGGCGAGGTACCGTTTCCACGACCTCATTCGTGACTATTCCCGAGACACGCTTCAGAACCACGCCGCCCATGACAGAGACGCCGCATTCGAGCGGGTGCTGAGAGGCTATCGGGATCTCACCCGGACCGCGGAGGCGCACGCGGATGCCCGGCGGGACATAGTGGTGCAGACCCAGGTGTGGATCAGCCCGGACCAGCCGGTCGTCGCCGCGGCCGTCGAACGACCAGTCACGTGGTACTCGGCGGAACGCCGCAGCGTGCTGAGCATCGCGACCCAGGCGTTGGAGACCATGGGCGACGCCACGGCCGTCGAGCTGGTGATCGCATGCCAGGGTCTCTTCGAAATCACCTCTGACTGGACCGCGTGGGAGCACACCCACGAGATGGCCCTCCCGGTAGCGGGCGACCGACCTCTTCTGCGCGCCCACACGCTCTACGGTTTGGGCACCCTCCACTGGGACAAGGCGCAGTGGGCGTCCGCGCAACGGTTTTTCGCCGAGTCTCTGCAGATCTTCACCGAATGCCGTGAAGACCACTGGAGGGCCCGGGTGCTGCACAGCATGGGCGGCGTTCTGCGCGACGAGGGACGGTTGACCGAGGCCCTGGACCTCCTCGCCCAGGCGGACACGATGTTCGTACGTGACAACGACGAGCTATGGCACGCACGCACACTGCGCAGAATGGGTGGCGCATACTGGGACGCGGGAGAGTTGACGGCTGCGACTCAGTCTCTCGAGGCGAGCCTGCCGATCCTGCGCAACTTCCACGACGTGCGCTGGGAAGCACGCGGGCTACGTACGCTCGGCGGCGTCTATACCGCATTGGACCGCATCGATGACGCTGTCCGCTGCCTGGACGCCTGCATCACGACGTTCCGCAGGCTCGGTGACGAACTGTGGGTCGCACGTTCCCTTCGAACGTTGGGACAGTGCCACGCCCGGCAGGCGAACCAGGCAAAGGCAGAACGCTGCTTCCGGGCTGCACTGAAGACTTTCGGTGACCTCGGGGATACTCGCTACGAGGCGTTGAGCCGGCTCGATCTCGCCGAGTTGGCTGCCGCCCACGGCAACCCGGATTCCGATCGTACGTCCATCGAAGAAGCCCTCGTCACCCTCCAGCACTACAACGACACACGGTCGATCGCACGATGCCAGGCTCTGTTGTCCCTCCCGCCGCAGAGCGATCGATGAGGGGTCCTGTCGTGCCGAAAGGCGGACGCCGTGGTGCGGTTTCGTCAGGAGGCCGGTTCGGCCTGTGTTCCGAATGTCGCGCGGTAGTCCCGTGGGCGGTGGCCGGCCAGGCGGGTGAAGATCGCGCTGAACGTTCCCGGGTCGCGGTAGCCGACGTCGGCGGCGATGGCGGTGATCGTCCGGTCGGTGGTTTCGAGCAGGTGTTTCGCCTTGCGGACCCGTTCCGCCTGGAGGTGTCCGAGCGGGGTCTGGCCCGTCTCGGCGCGGAACCGCCGCAGGAGGGTTCGCGTGCTGACGTGGAAGGCTGCGGAGAGCAGCCCTAGGTCGTAGCGCTCGCCCATGTTCTGGTCCAGCCAGCGTTTGACGCCTTGGGAGAACTGGCTGCCGGTGGCCGGCAGCAGTTCCCTGTCGACGTACGGCGTCTGGCTGGGTCGCGCGTCGTCGACGAGTGCGAGACGCGCGGTGGCGCGGGCGACGCGGCTGCCGTTGTGCTCGCGGATGAGGCCTAGGGCGAAGTCGTACATCGCGCTGAACGCGCCTGTCGTGGTCACCCCACGGTCGGTGAGCACGAGTTTCTCCGCTCTGACGTCGGTGCCGGGGCACCGGTCTGCCAGCCGGTCGGCGAACAGCCACGAGGTCGTCGATTCCCGCCCGTCGAGCAGGCCGGCGTCGGCCAGCAGGAACGCGCCGACGCAGATCGAAACCAGCGCGGCTCCCGATTGTGCATGGGATCTGATGGTTTCGATCTCCGGCCTGAGCGAGGTGAGTGTCGCGTCCAGGTCGAGCCCGGGGTACAGCTCGAACCCGGGGACGACCAGGACATCGACCTGCCGCACCGGCACGACCGTGATCACCGCGCCGCCGGAGGCGACCACGCGCCGGCGCGGCGACAGGATCGACACGTCGTACAGCGGCTCCCCGGTCCCGTTGGGCGCGGCGAGGTGCGAGGCCATCGTGAGGAGGTCGGGGACTCCGAAGACTTCCGACGCGAAGCAGCCCGGATAGGCGAGCACACCGACCCGAAGCGGAGCCACCATGGTGGCGAGATTACCCGGGCACGTGGCGATTTCGCCACTGGCCGGACCGGCCACCGCGGCCCGACGATGCCCGCTATGGCGATCACTGAACCGCAACCGGACGACGCTCTGGCGGACTTCTCGAAGCGGACCATCGACATCGGGGGTGTCAGCAAGACCGTCTACGTCGGTGGGTCCGGGCCGGCCGTCGTGCTGATGCCGGAGATGCCCGGCATCAGCCCGGACGTCCTCCGGTTGGCGCGCTGGATCCGGGACGCGGCCTTCACCGTCTACCTGCCGTCGCTGTTCGGCGTCGACGGCGCCTTCCCCACCGCCGCCGACGGGGAGAAGGTCGTCCGCCGTGCCTGCGTCAGCGCCGAGTTCCGCGCCTTCGCCGGTGGCGGCACAAGCCCGGTCACGGTCTGGCTTCGCGGGTTGGCCCGGACGGCGCTGGCCGAGTGCGGCGGCCCCGGCGTGGGCGCGATCGGGCTGTGCTTCACCGGCAACTTCGCGCTCACCATGACACTCGAACCGGCTGTCATCGCGCCGGTGGTCAACCATCCCTCGCTGCCGCTGGACGACCCCGCCGGGCTGGAGATCGGCGACGAGGACGCTGCCATGGTGCGCGAGCGCATCGACCGCGACGGACTGAAGGTCCTCGCCTACCGGTTCGACAACGACCGGTGGTGCACCGGCCAACGGTTCGCCGCCTACCGGTCACTCCTGGGCGACGCGTTCGACGGACGCGTCATCCCGGGCGAGACGGCCAACCCCGCGCCACCCCCCTTCTTCCGCGATGTCGTCGGCTGCCCCCACAGCGTCGTCACGGCCCACCTCGTCGATCAGCACGGACACCCCACGCTGCGCGCCAGGGACGAGATCCTGGACTTCCTCGCCGAACGGCTCGGCCGCGATCCGAGGAAGCACGAAGCGCATTGACGCACTCACGTGCCGCGCGGTCAACGGCGTGCCGGTTGCCGCTGCGATGCGACTTGCAGGGCGAAGGCGAGCTGCTGGGTCTGGAATGCGGCGCCGACCCGGTGGTAGTCGATCGCGTGCCCGGCCGAAGGGAACAACGCCGCGTCGACCGAGGGGGACGAGGTCAGGGCGGCGGCGAACTCGGCGATCTGCTCGTCGTCGACGATCCACAGCTTGTCGAACTCGCCCACCCGCAGGTGGACCGGTACCGAAATCTTCGGCGCCAGGTCGTGGAAGAGGCTGTGCCAGCCGCCGGAGCTCTCGACCAGTTCGGCCTTGAGCACCGGCTCGTTGGCGAAGTAGGCGGCTTCCGGCATGTCGTCGCGCCGGGTCCAGTCCGGGCCGAACATCCGTTTCGCCTTCTCCTCGTCCGGCGACCGCAGCGTCGAGTCCGGGATCGACGCCCAGATGGCGGCGAAGTGCTCGGGTTCGCGCAGCAAACAGCCCGACACCGCGACACCGAGCAGCGGCCACTGGGGCGCGTGTGCGGCGATCGCCAGCGAGATCGGCACCCCGATGGAGTGCCCGATGAGCACGACACCCGCGGCGTCGGCTCCGTGCGCCCGCCACAACTCCCCGATCAGGTGCGCCAGCGCCGCCGCGTTCGCCAGGAAGACCGAACCGCCGGCCGGTACCGGGCTGCTGCCGCCGTACCCGGGCCGGTCGATCGCGATGGTCGGTACCCCCGACGCCGCCGCCCGGTCCAGCAGTGAGTAGCCGGGAACGTCGAAGTAGGCCGAGGAGTACCCGCCGCCGTGCACCGCGATGACCAACGGGGTGTCCTCGTTGCCCTCGGCGGTTCGCCGCCGGCCGGTGAACGTCATTCCCTGGGCGGGGCCGGCCGACGTCACCTCGTGGGTGAACCGGACTGTGCCAGTCGAGGACATCTAGATCGTCTCCTTTTCGATTTCGTGATGAAGGTCAGCGCGAGCCTCCCTGCGTTCCGGCGCGGTGGCCCACAGGAACGCCAGCGCGACGAGGGCCATGCCGGCGGCGACGAGGGGCACGAAGCCGACTCCGGCCCAGGTGATGACCCCACCGCCGAGCGCCGCCCCACCCCCGCTGCCGACGTAGATCATCGAGCCGTTCAGCCCGAGGGCCACGGTCGCCGCCGCGCCGCTGGCCGCGAACACCCGCGTCTGCTGCGGCGTCACCTGGAAGGAACCGACCAGGCCGAGCACGGCGAGTGCGGCTATCGCCGGGACGAGATCCAGCCGCACGATCCAGAGCGCGACGAGCGCCAGCGCGCTGACCGTCAGGCCGACCGTGATCACCCGGAGCCCGCCCCAGCGATCGGCGAGCCGCCCCACCAGGCGGTTCCCGGCGAAGAAGGCGGCGCCGAACCCGACCAGCGCGACGACCGCCGAGGTGGCCGTCTGGCCTTGCGCGCCGATGATGGGGGCGACGTAGCTGATGACGGCGTACAGCGGCACGAGCTGGAGTGCGGTGCCCAGGAGCAGCAGGAGCACACTGGGCGTGCCGAGGATGCGGACCCGCTCGCGCAGGGACGCGACGGGCAGCCGGACGCCGGGCAGCGTCAGGCAGAGCGCCGCGGCCGCCACCGCCCCGCCGGTGATCAACCACAGCGCCGCGCGCCAGCCGAGGTGCTGCCCGACCAGCGCGCCGATCGGCACCCCGATGACCGTGGCCAGGCTGGATCCGGCGCCGACCACCGCCAGCGAGCGCGCCCGCCGCTCCGGCGCCGAAAGGAACGCGACGACCGCGTAGGCGTTCGCCTGGAACCCGGCCGCTCCCAGTGCCGCCAGGATCCTCCCGGCCAAGACCACCCCGTATGTCGGGCCGAGCGCCTGGCCGACCATGCCGAGCAGGAAGACCACCATGCCGCCGCCGAGCACGATGCGCCGGTCGAACCGGCCGGTGGCGGTCGCGATCAGCGGCGAGCCGATCGCGTAGGTGAGCGCGAACGTCGTGGTCAGCTGTCCGGCTTGGGCGAGACTGACGTGCAGGTCCTGGGCGACCGCCGGGAGCAGCCCCGCCAGCACGAAGCTGTCGACCCCGAGCACGAACGTGCCGACGGCGAGCACCACCAGCCGGGACGAGGAGAGAGACTTCGATGGAGATCGAATCATGGCGGCAACGGTAGACTAGACTTCGACGAGCGTCAAAGTCTGCTGCCCGTTCCGTGCGAAGGAGTCTCGATGTCGCGAAAGCTGCCGGAGCCGTCGGTCGACGAACTGGACCTGACGGCGATCCTCGGTGCGCTGGTCGACCCGGCTCGCCGGACGATCATGACGGTCATGTACCGGGGCACGGAACCGTTCGACTGCAGCGCGAGCACGTGGTGCGCGAACCTCGGGTTGACCCCGCCGACTGTCTCGCACCACTTCCGCACGCTGCGCGAAGCCGGCCTGACCCGCACCGTCGTCGACGGCCGGACGCGCACCGTGCGTGTCCGCAAGGAAGACGTGGAGAAACGCTTCCCCGGTCTTCTCGATGCGTTGCTGACCCACGAGCACGACATGGATGCGATCGACCGGATGGCCAGGCCGTGACGGCACAGCGACGCGCCGTGGTCACCGCATCCGGCCCGGATCGTCGGGGAAGCCTGCCACGGCGACCAGTTCCGGGTCGAGGAAGGTCGTGATCGACGTCAGGTGCGTGGCGTCGGTGGTCAGCACGGCCAGCCCGAAGGGCCGGAACGGCGTGCCGGTCCGCTCGCGGTAGTAGGCCACGGCGGCCGGCTGGTCGTTCGCGACGGTCGGGAACATCCGGTAGAGCCCAGGTGCGGTCAGCACGTGCTCGGCCAGGAACGGGACGCACGAGCGCTTCCCGGCCAAGGACAGCCCGGAGGGGATCACCTCGAGGGTCGCGTCGTCGCTCAGCAGCCGGGTCAGCATCGCGATGTCGGCGGTTTCGAAGGCGGCGATGTAGGAGTTCAGGACCTCGCGTGCCGCGGGCGAGTCCGGCTCGGCGACGTCCTCGGGCGTCGGCGTCGACTCGTCGAGCCGGGCTCGTGCGCGTTGGAGGGCGCTCTTGACCGCCGGCACGCTCGTGCCCAGCACCTCGGCGATCTCGGTGGCCGGCATGGCCAGCACCTCGCGCAGCAGGAACGCCGCGCGTTGCCGCGCCGGCAGGTGCTGAGCGCTGGCGACCAGGGCGAGGCGCAGCATCCTGCGTTGTTCGGCCACCTGCGCCGGGTCGCCGAGCCACGGGGTGAGCCACAGGACTTCGGCCGCGGGCAACGGAACGTCCGGGTCGTCGCCCGGGGCGCCGAGTCCGGCGGGCAGGACGCGGCGGGCCCGTCCCTGCAACGCCGTGAGACACACGTTCGTGGCGATCCGGTACAGCCAGGTGCGCACCGACGAGCGTGCTTCGAAGGAGGCGCGGCTGCGCCAGGCCCGCAGGTAGGTCTCCTGCACCAGGTCTTCGGCCTCGTGCGCCGAACCGGTCATGCGGTAGCACAGAGCCGCCAGTTCCGGCCGGTAGTCCTCGAGGCCGGCCCAGATGTCGGGCATGCCGGTCATCCTCGTCGCGGCCGGTAGCGCAGGGACGCCAGACCCGGGTCGGCGCCCGGCCCCGCGTCGAGCAGTTCCCAGGTGCTCGACGCGCCGCCGGGGCCGGAAAGGAAGTCGCCGTCGGAGACGATCACGGGCACGACGGTTACCACGAGCTCGTCGACCAGCCCGGCCTCGGTGAGCGTCCGCCCGAACCGGCCGTGCCCGTAGACGATGAGGTCATCACCCGGCTCCCGCTTCATCTGCGCGACGGTACCGGCGACGTCGGTGCCGAGCACGGTGGTGTTGGACCAGCTCGGATCGCGCAGCGTCGAGGAGAACACGTACTTCGGCATGGCGTTGAGGTGGGCGGCGTAGTCACCGGGGGTGTCCGGCCACTGCCGGGAGAAGATGTCGTAGGTCCGCCGGCCCATCAGCATCGCCGAGCTCCCCTGCAGCGTCCTCAGCGACGCTGCCGCGCTGCCCGGGCCGAAGTAGGGACCGGCCCAGGCCACCGGTTCGCTGATCACGCCGTTGAGCGACACCAGGGTGCTGAGCACCAGCCGCCGCGAAGAGTGCATCGTCATGGGAGGTCAGACCGGGCCCGGTCCGGAAAGGAATCGGTCCGGCCCCGATTCCTTCGCCGGCCGCCGCCGGTCAGACCGGCCATGAAACTCAGCTACTACCTGCCGACCGGCACGACCCACGAGTTCGCCGGCTACACCGACCCGATCGCCGCGTTCGCCAAGCTCCTGGACCTGGCCAAAGTCGCCGACGAGGCCGGGTTCACCACCATCTGGGCGCCCGACCACTTCATCCCCTTCGGCCCGGCCGGGTCGTACGTGTTCGAGGCCTGGACCACCCTGGCCGCGCTGGCCCGCGAAGTCGGCACCGCCCGGCTCGGGCAGCTGGTCACCGGCAACGGCTACCGCAACCCCGCGCTGCTGGCCAAGATGGCCTCCAACCTCGGCGTCGTCTCCGGCGGCCGGCTGACCTTCGGGATCGGCGCCGGCTGGTACGAAGACGAATACAAGGCGTTCGGCTACGACTTCCCCGGCCCCGGCGAACGCCTGCGGCGGCTGGAAGAGGCGCTGCAGATCATCCAGGCCCTGTGGACCGGGAACCCGGCCACCTTCGACGGCCGGTACTTCCGCACCGACGGCGCGGTCAGCCGGCCGACCGGGGTCCAGGTGCCGCACCCGCCGGTGATGATCGCCGGCGGCGGCGAAAAGGTGACGCTGCGGCTGGTCGCGATGTACGGCGACCTCTGCAACGTGCAGGAGCCGCCCGACGAGGTGCACCGCAAGTACGAGATCCTCGCCCGTCACTGCGAGACGGCCGGGCGTGACTTCTCGGAGATCACCAAGACCTCCACGAGTTACTGCATCATCGCCGACACCGACGAGGAAGCCCGGGCCGCGGTTCCGCCCTGGGCGCCGCTGGTGTTCCCGGGCGTGCTGGCCGACTACGGCCTGATCGGCACCATCGACACGATACGCAAGCGCCTGGACGGCTACCGCGCCGCCGGCGTGGACGAGCTGATCGTCGGGTTCGGCAATGCGCTCGACACCGACACGCTGCGGACCTTCGCGAACGAGTTCATCACCACCTGATCGCGGTTTCACGGCACAGGCCGGGCCCCGGCGCGAACAACGTCATCGCGCCGGGGCCCGGACTTTTCTCGTACGCGTGCGGCCGCTAGGTGGTCGAGACGGGCAGCAGTTCGTAGCCGACGGTCGACAGCGAGCCGTCCGGCTGGGTGAGCACGGCGGTGCCGACGATGTCTCCGGCGTCGTTGATGCCGGTGGCGCCCGCCAGCCGCACGTTCGGGGTCGGTGCGATCAGCGCGTTGAGCTCGGTCGCGTGGCCGTTGCGGTAGACGAAGCCGTTGCCGAGGCCCGACACGTCGGGGAAGACGGAGTCGTCGCCGACGATCACGCCGCCGGTGTTGATCGCGGTGGCGTGCGCTGTCCCCGGGTTGGCGCCACGCGGCACGTTCAGGTCGATCGCCTTGCCACCGCTGAACATCACCGCGTGGGAGTCGAGCAGCGAGCTGCCCGCGGGCGACGCCGAACCCACGGCCTGGCCGGCGGTGTTGATGGCCAGCGCCTCGCTCCAGGCGCCACCGCCGAGCTGGCCGAGGGTGCTGATCTTCCCGTTGACCCACTCCACGGCCGCCTGGTTGCCGCCGGGCAGGGTGCCGCCGGCGACCGCGGCCCGGCCGACGACCACTCCGTTGCCGTTTTCGCCGAGTGCCTCGGTGTCGGTGGAGGCACCGAGCGGCGGCAGGTTGGTCACCGTGGTGCCGTTGCGCAGCCACGGCGTGATCGAGGTGCGGCCACCCTGCCAGCCCACGATCTGCTGGTTGTCGTTGATGCCGAAGGCATCCGCCGACCCGGTGGGATTCACGCCGAGATCCGATCCGGCGCCGCCGGGGCCCGGCCAGATCGCCGGCCGGGTGATCTCCCTCGCGGGAGACGCCAGGTTCTGCAGGTAGTTCCCCACGTTCACACCCTGGTCGTTGATGGACCGTGGCACGGCGTTCTGGTTGCCCGTGCCGGGGTCGGCCAGGAAAAGGGGCGTCGTCGTCCCGGCCTTGACGACGAAGCCCTCCTCCCGCCCGAAGCGCGCCGGGTCTTGCCCGACGCCGATGATGTCGCCGCGCGCGTTGATCCCCCGGTATTCCAAGGTGTGCGCGGAGCCGAGCACGAGTCTGTACTGCGGGGCGGTCGCGGCGGCCGCACCGGGCGCGGCCGCAACGACACCCGCGGTCACCGCGGCGGCGGCCAATACGGTCGCCGGTAAACGCTTACGCATCGAAATTCCTCCCTGGATATCGACGTCAGTGCGTCGACACGCAATACGCGCCGGGGTTACACCTCGCATGGTGTGAAAACCGGTATCCGATCGAGGTCGGTGCGGATGTACTGACGGTATGACCATCACACCTCGCACGCTGCGCGTCGCCCGTCCCGGCGATCTGGCCGCGGTGTTACCGCTGGCCGTCGAGTTCTACGCGGAGGAGGGTTTCGCCACGGGCGAGCAGGCGCTGCGGCACAACCTCGCGGCGCTGCTCGCCTCCCCCGCGGCGCGAGTCGCCGTGGTGCACTCGCCGGACCGGCTCCTCGGCTTCGCCGTCACCACCACCGGTTTCGGGCTGGAGAACGGCCTGATCGCCGAACTGGAGGACTTGTTCGTGCTCCCGGCAGCCCGCCGCCGTGGCGTGGCCGGCCGGCTCATCGGGGACAGCGTCGCCTGGGCACGCGGGCGAGGTTGCCGGCACCTGGAGCTCGTCATCGCGCCGAACGGCCGCGACGCCGGGCACCTGTTCGCCTACTACCTCGCCCGCGGTTTCCGGGACGACGGCCGCCACCTCCTCAGCCACCCGCTCCAGCCTCACCCAGCCGGTGATCGCGACTGACGCCGGCGGACCGGGCGGAGATCGGTCAGCAGTCGGAGCGGGCAGGCTTGCCCGCGAACCGGTCGGCCAGGTAGCGCACGACATCGCCCGCGGAGAACGCCAGCGTCGTCACGTGCTCGCCGACGTAGGTGCCCCACGTGACGTCGACCCCGGCCGCGCAGTACTCGCGCCGCAGGGTCTGCGCCTGTGACAGCGGGATGATTTCGTCGAGGCTGCCGTGGAAGAGGAAGATCGGTGCCTGCGGCGGACGGGCGCCCAGTTCGTTCTCGGCCAGCCGCGCCTGCCACTTCGCGGTGGTGAGCGGGTTCGACGTCGTGTAGTCGGCGATGTGCCCGAAGGCGTAGCCGAACACCGCGTCGACGCACGCGTCCTGCTGCGTCGCGTACAGCGTGCGGCCGCGGTCGTTGAGGTAGCCGGGCAGGTCCAGCTCGGGGTAGGCCGCGTCCAGGCCGAGTGCCGAGAGCAGCAGGAAGCCGAACCCGACGCCGCCGTCGAGGTTCTTGGCCACCACGTTCAGGTCCGCGGGTGTGCCGCCGGCCGTGATGCCGGCGACGTGCAGCTCCGGCGCGTACGACGGCGCCAGCTCGCCCGCCCAGGCCGCTCCCCCGCCGCCTTGGGAGTACCCGGAGAACGCGACCGGCCCACCGGCGGCCAGGCCGGCGGCCGGGAGCCGGGTGGCCGCGCGGACCGCGTCGATCACCGTGTGGCCCTCCGAGCGCCCGACGACGTAGGTGTGCCGGCCCGGCGTGCCGAGGCCCTCGTAGTCGGTGATCGCGACGGCCCAGCCGCGGCTCAGCATGGCGTCGACGAACAGCGGCTTCTCGTAGTCCGGCTGGAACTTCGACGGCGCGCAGCGGTCGCCGATGCCGCGGGTGCCGCTGGCCACCGAGACGATCGGCCGCGGGCCGGCGCCGGGCCACGGCGCTGCCGGCACCAAGACCCGGCCCGACACCGCGATCGGCGTGTCCGTCGCGGACCTCGACCGGTACAGCACGAGATAACCCTTGGCGCCGCCGGAGTCCGGGAGCGCCCGCCACCAGACGACGTCGCCGTCGGCGCCGTCCGGCAGCGGGCTCGGCGGCGCGTAGAAGGCGTCACCGTCCGGGCCGCGCGGCGGATCCGCGGTCGCGGCGCTCGCGGCCACTGTGGACAGCAGGGTGACGACGACGGCCAGCAAGACCGTCCAAACAGGACTTCGGCGCACGGGAACTCCTCGTTGAGTCCGACTCGGGTTTCAGAAGACGCGGTCGACGTCTCGGACGATCAGGTTGTCCAGCGCGCGCTCGGCGAGGGCGGCGATGGTCATCGACGGGTTGCAGGCTGCGGTCGTGCCGGGCATCAGGGCACCGTCGAGCACGTAGAGGCCGCGGTGGCCGAGCACGCGGCCGTCCAGGTCGCAGACCGAGCCCATCGCGGCACCGCCGAGCGGGTGCCAGGTGCTCGGCACGACGGCGGTGGTGTCGAGCAGCACCCCGAGCGGCCCGGCGATGCGGGAGATCCGCTCGTGGATGCGTGCGCTCAGCTTCGAGTCGGCACCGGACGGCCAGTGCAGGACGGCGTCGTCCTTCGCCGCGTCGTAGACGAACCGGCCGCGGCCTTCGCTGATGCCGTACCCGACGAGCATCGTGGTCCGCAGGTCCGGCAGCGGCGGCAGCGACGCCTGGATGACGGTGTTGGCCGTCGCGGGGTCGTCCCACTCCTTGCTGCCGTAGACGACCGGGCCGCCCTGGGGGGTGCCGAAGTCGTCGGCGAGGTTCGTCCACGTGTAGATGCGGTCGCCGTTGCTGCCCCAGCCGGCGCCGAGCCCGTCGGGCAGGTCGGGGATGTCGCCCCTGGCGCCCGCCCGCATCAGCAGCCGGGTCGTGTTCGCCGTGCCGGCCGCCATGACGAGCGCCTTCGCGGTCAGGACCTTTTTCTCCAGCACGGTCCCGCCGGTGTCGATGCGGTCGACGCGGATCTCCCACAGGCCGTCCGGCGCCAGCGCGACGCCGGTCACGTTGTGCAGGGGCGCGACAGTGCAGCGGCCGGTGGCCTCGGCGGCCGCCAGGTAGGTGACGTCGACCGAGTGCTTGCCGCCGTTGTTCACCCCGAGCCCGCAGTCGCCGTTGGTGTAGGACGGCTTCATCTCGCCGTCGAGCTCGCGCAGCGCGTAGTCCCAATCGATCGGCATCGGAATCTTCTCGACGGCGTAGCCGGCGTTGCGGGCGTTGCGCGCGAAGATCCGCGACGCCTTGTACGGCGTGCTCTCGACGAGGGCGTCCGGGGCCGTGGCGATGCCGAGCATCGCGGCGACGCGCGGGTAGTACT
This sequence comes from Amycolatopsis sp. NPDC051102, assembly GCF_040682815.1. NCBI lineage: Bacteria > Bacillati > Actinomycetota > Actinomycetes > Pseudonocardiales > Pseudonocardiaceae > Amycolatopsis > Amycolatopsis sp. NPDC051102. The sequence goes on along the minus strand of NZ_JBFBBT010000001.1, from coordinate 431,480 downwards.
CGGCGTCCAGCCGGGCGTAGTCGAGCTGCTCGGGGAAGCAGGCGTGGAACAGCTCGGCCGTCGGCTGCAGCGTCATGCCCTGGTAGACCAGCGAGCCGCCGCCGACACCGGCCGCGCACATCATGCTCATCCCCTGGCCGGTGACCTGCTCCAGCAGCCCGGTGTAGCGCTCGAACGGCGGCAGCGACGGCAGGCCCGGCAACGCGGGCGCCGAGCCCAGCCAGAAGATCCGCTTGTCGGGCGCCGACGTCACGTGCGGGAACGTCTCGGCGTCCGGCCCCGTCGGCCAGCGCCGGCCGCGTTCGAGCACGAGCACCGGCACCCCGGCCTGCGCGAGCCGCAGCGCGGTGACCCCGCCGCCGAACCCGGACCCGATGATCACGACCCGGTGCTCCTCCCGGGTGACCGGCACCCGGCCCGCGCCGAGCGCGGCGACCCCGGCGACGGCGACGGCGCCCTGCAGGACGGAACGGCGGTTCAGGGTGCGCATGGGCGAGCTCCTCCGGCGATGATCGTGACCCTCGGTGACTGTAGGAACCCGAACCGAGAGATGGAACGGATTGCCCGTCTCACTACTCGCGAGTAGGGTCAGGCTTCATGCGCGCAGTGCGACCGTCCGCGGCCGTACCCCGGCGCGTCGACGCCCGGCGCAACCGCGAGGCGATCCTGCGCGCCGCCGACGAAGCGTTCAGCGAACACGCCGACGTCGCGCTAGACGAGGTGGCCCGCCGCACCGGCCTCGGCCGCGCAACCGTCTACCGCCACTTCCCCGACCGCACGGCGCTCGCCCTCGCCGTCGCCGCACACCACCTCGCCGCGCTCAAGCACCAGGTCCGCGGCCAGGAGCCGTTCCGCGAGCTGCTGCGATCGGTGCTCGCCATGCAGGCCCGGCGCCGCCCGCTCGTCCGGCTGTTCCGCGAGCTGCCGGAGCGCAGCCGGCGCCAACACGCCGACGCCTTGGTTTCGCTGCTGCGCCCGGCTCTGGAGGAGGCCCAGCGCAGGGGCACCGTGCGCTCGGACATCGAACCCGCGGACCTGACGCTGCTGTTCGAGATGCACGAGGCGGCGCTGGTGTCGGAACTGGCGGCGAGGGAGCCGACGGAACCGGCGGAGCGGCTGATGCGGGTGTTCCTCGACGGCCTCGCCGACCAGCGGAACTGAGCCGCGGACTTCCTCCGGCGCCGGCGTGCGCTGCTCCAACCGCCCTCGGTCGCGGTGCGTGCAGTGCCGGCCCCGTTCGTTGCTCACTTCGTGCATCCCGCCACCCGGGCCGGGCTGGCTAGCGTGGCCGGAATCCGCCCACCTTGACCACAGAGGACAGCCGCCCAGGAGGACACATGGCCCAGGAGCACTACGACTACGTCGTCGTGGGCGCCGGATCGGCGGGGTGCGCGCTCGCCGCCCGGCTGTCCGAAGACCCGGACGTCACCGTCGCGCTCGTCGAAGCCGGCCCGCCCGCCCGGGGCCGGCTCTTCGAGATCCCCGCCCTGTTCTCGCAGCAGCTCAAGACGGCCTACGACTGGGACTTCGAAACCGAACCCGAGCCGCACCTCGGCGGGCGGCGCGCCTACCTGCCGCGCGGCCGCGCGATCGGCGGCACCAGCTCGATGAACACGATGCTCTACGTCCGCGGCCACCGCCACGACTACGACACCTGGGCGGAGCTGGGCAACAAGAACTGGGGCTACGACAACGTCCTGCCGTTCTTCAAGCTTTCCGAAGACAACCAGCGCGGCGCCGACGACTTCCACGGCGTCGGCGGCCCGCTCACGGTGAGCGACCCGGTGTCCGTGCACCCCCTGCTGCGCGGCTGGGTCGAGGCGGCGCAGGACGCCGGGCACCGGCCGAACCCCGACTTCAACGGCGCCGAGCAGGACGGAGTCGGCCACTACCAGGTCACCCAGCGCCACGGCCTGCGGTGCAGCAGCGCGGTCGCGTTCCTCGGCCCGGCCGCCGGCCGGCCGAACCTGACCGTCCTGCCCTCGACGCTCGCCCTCCGGCTGCGCTTCGACGGCGACCGGGCCACCGGCCTGGAGGTCGACCACCTGGGCGACGTCCGCACGATCGGCGTCACCCGGGAGATCATCCTGTCGCTGGGCGCGTACAACTCGCCGCACCTGCTCCTGCAGTCCGGCGTCGGCCCGGCGGACGAGCTGACCGCCGCCGGCGTGACCCCGCTGCACGACCTGCCCGACGTCGGCCGGAACATGCAGGACCACGCGGGCTGCTTCCTCAGCTTCTTCAGCAGCACCCCGCCGATCGTCGGGCCCGACACCTCGGCCGAGGAAAACCGGCTGCGCGACAACGGAACCGGGCCGATGGCCTGGACCGAGGTCGGCGGGTTCCTCCGGTCGTCCGACGATGTCCCGGCGCCTGACATCCAGGTGCACGCCGCCCTGGGCATCGTCCGCGACCAGGGGCTGGCCGCACCGCTCGAGCCCGGGATGTCGTTCGGCCCGTACGTCGCCCGGCCCGCGAGCCGGGGCAGTGTCCGGCTGCGGCATTCGCACCCGTACGCCAAACCGCGGATCGTCCACAACTACCTCGACGACGCCGACGACCGCGCCCGGCTGCGCGAAGGCGTCCGGATGTGCATGCAGATCGCCCGGCAAGGGCGGCTCACCTCGCTGCTCGACGGCGACCTGCGGACCGCGGCCGACGCCGGGCTCGCCCCGCGGTCCGATGTGGACGAAGACATCGACGACTACATCCGCACCCAGTCGTTCTCGTTCTACCACCCGTCCGGCACCTGCATGATGGGCAAGGTCGTCGACGCCGAACTGCGCGTGCACGGCCTGGCCAACGTCCGGGTCGCGGACACCTCGATCATGCCGGCGCTCGTCACCGGCAACACCAACGCCCCGGCCATCATGATCGGCGAACGCGCCGCCGCGTTCATCCGGGGCACCGCACCCGACCAGGAAGACCGCGCCTCATGACCGACCCGTCCGTCGTCACCCCCGACGCCACCGGCGAAATCGACACCGACGTCCTCATCATCGGCTCGGGCATGGGCGGCGGCACCCTCGCCTGGGCCCTGCGCGACTCCGGCGCGCGCGTGCTGATCGCCGAGCGCGGGGACTTCCTCCCCCGCGAGCCGGAGAACTCCCAGCCCGAGCAGATGTACCTCAAGGGCCGCTACAAGAACGCCGGGCGCTGGTTCGACGGCCGCACGGGCGAGCCGTTCGCCCCGGGCGTCTACTACTGGGTGGGCGGGAACACGAAGTTCTACGGTGCCTCGCTCCCCCGGTTCCGGCGCAGCGACTTCGCCGAGGTCGAGCACCAGGAAGGGCGCTCGCGCGCGTGGCCGTTCTCCTACGACGACCTGGAACCCGGCTACAGCCGGGCGGAACGGCTGTTCGACGTCCACGGCCAGGTCGGCGAAGACCCGACCGAACCCCCGCACTCGGCGCCGTACCCCTTCCCGCCGCTCGAGCACGAGCCTGCGATCCAGCGGTTCGCGGACTCGCTGACCGCCCAGGGCCTGCACCCGTTCCACACCCCGAACGCGCTCCACGTCGAAACCCAGGCGGACCGCGCCGCCGTCAGCACCGCGGACGGCTGCCCGGACGGCACCGGCCGCAAGGCCGACGCCGAGAACCGGGTCGTGCGGCCCGCGCTGGCGGCCGGGGTGAAGATCATGGTGCGCACCGAGGTCACCCGGCTGGTGACGTCCGAGGACGGACGCCGGATCGTGGCGGCCGAAGCGCTCCGTGACGGCCGCGAGGTCCGGATCACCGCGAAGCGGGTGGCGCTGGCGGCGGGCGCGGTGAACTCCGCGGCCCTGCTGTTGCGTTCGGCGACGCCGCAACACCCGGAGGGGCTCGGCAACTCCTCGGGCCTGCTGGGCCGCAACTACATGGTTCACAACAGCACGTTCTTCGTCGGGGTGAACCCGCTGCGCACCAACCCGACGCAGTGGCAGAAGACGCTCGGGGTCAACGACTTCTACGAGGCGGGTCCGGGCACGCCGTTTCCGCTGGGCAACCTGCAGATGCTCGGCAAGCTCCGCGCCCCGATGCTCAAGCCCGCGCGGGCGTGGGCGCCGATGTGGGCGCTGGACTTCATGTCCGCGCGCAGCCTGGACATCTACCTGACGACCGAGGACCTGCCGTCCCGGGACAACCGGGTGCGCGTCGACGGCGAGCGGATCCTGATCGACTGGACGCCCACCAACGTCGCGCCGCACCGGGAGCTGGTCCGCCGGGTGACGAAGCTGGTCCGCAAGGCCGGCTACCCGCTGATCTTCACCCAGCGCATGGGCATCGAGACGAACTCGCACATGTGCGGCACGGCGGTGGCGGGCCACGACCCGGCCGACAGCGTGCTCGACGCATCCTGCCGCAGTTACGACGTCGAGAACCTGTGGCTGGCGGACGCGTCGTTCTTCCCGTCGTCGGCGGCGCTCAACCCGGCGTTGACGATCGCGGCCAACGCCCTGCGCATCGCGCCGTCGGTCGTCGCCGGGCTGACTGCCTGACGAACACGAAAGGGCCGCCCCTCCCGGGTTCGGGAGGGGCGGCCTTTTCGCGGTTCAGCGCCGGATCGACGGCAGGAGCGTGTCGCGCAGGGCATCGATCTGGTCCCGCTCTTCGCCCGGAAGCGGCGCGAAGACGACGACATCCGCTCCTGCCTCCTCCAGGATCTCGAGCTGCCGCACGCAGTCGGCGAGGTCGCCCGAGACCGTCACCTCGCTCAATGCTTCCTCGGCACCGCGAGCGGTCCCCAGCTGGAACCGCATGAACTCCTGCCCGAGTGCCCGCTCGACGACGGGCCCGAGGGCGGCCCGGGCGGCGTCGCGATTGGGCCGGAGGCACAGCCAGGCGAACACCGTGATCCGCCGGCCGGGACCGACCGCGTCCCGCACCGAGCGGACGTAGGCCGGACCGGAACCCTCGGCCAGGATGACGCCGTCGGCCGCCCGGGCCGCGAGCGCCACCCCCTTCGGGCCCCGCACGCCGAGGTGCAGCGTGGGCGGGAGCCGCGGCGGATGGGTCAACGCGACCTCGTCGAGGCGGACGTGGCCGCCGTGCAGCGTCACCGTCTCCCCGGCCAGCAGGCGCCGGACGGCGTCCGTCACCTCCTCGAGCGCGGTCATCAGGCTCGCCGGGTGGGCGCCGACCTGCCGGAGCCAGCCGGGCATGCCGTGCCCGATCCCGGCCCGGAACCGGCCCGGGTGCATCCGGGCCAGTGCGGCGATCTCCATCGCCAGGTAGGCCGGGTTGCGCACGGCCGCCGGGCTGATGCCGAGCCCGACCCGCACCGCCGAGGTGTCCGCGAGGAGCGTGGCCGCCTGGGCGAACCCGCCGGCCAGCCCCAGGTCCTCCACGACCCACAGCTCGTCGAGGCCGGAGCCGTCGATCGGCCGGGCCAGCCCGCGCACGTCCTCGGCGGGCAAGCCGTCCAGCTTGATTCCGTAGTCCACAATCGTCCTCAGAGGTGTTGTTCGGTGGCGCGGGTGCGCCGGTACTCGTCCTGGCGTTCGTCGGTGACGTAGGCCGGCACCGGGAAGTCCCACCAGCCCGGCACCCACGGCCCGGCCACGTCGCGGTCCGTCGGGACCTCGACCAGCGCGGGAGCCCCGGACTGGACGGCCTTGCGCAGCGTCGGCTCCAGCGAATCCGCGTCGGAGACCTTCCACGACTCGATGCCGAACGACGCGCCGAGCGCGGCGAAGTCGGGGCTGTACGGGGTGCCGTCGGGGCGGGAGAACTCCGTGCCGATGTGGCGGGACGTCTGCTTGCGCTGGCCGCCGCGGATCGACATGTAGCCCGCGTTGTTCTGCACCACGAACACCACCGGCGCGCCCGTGGTCACGCTGAGCGCGATCTCCTGCGCCGTCATGAGGAAGTCGCCGTCGCCGACGACGCACACCACCGGGCGGTCCGGCTGCCCCAGCTTGGCGCCGATCGCCGCCGGGATCGCCCAGCCCATCGACGAAAACCCGCCGGACGTCAGGTGCGTGCGGGGGCCGTAGACCGGGAACGTCTGCTTGACGGCGCCCTGGGTGTTGCCCGAGCCCGCGACGATGATCGCGTCGCGCGGCAGCACCGAGCGCAGCGCGCCCAGCGGCCGCTGGGACGTGAACGGGAAGCGGTCGCTGTCGCGGCGGCCCGCGAGCTTCTCCTCCCAGTCCGCCTTGAGCGAGGCCAGCTCGGCGAGGTACTCCGGCCGGTCGGCGGCCGTGGTGGGCAGGGACGCCGCGATCGCGCCGACCGCGCGCTGCGCGTCGGCGACGATCCCGACCTCGGCGGGGTAGTTCTTGCCGATCTCGTGCGGGTCGATGTCGATGTGGATCAGCTTCGCGGGCGGGATCGAGAAGCTGACCCCCTTGGCGTAGCTGGACGCCGACCAGTCGGTGAACCGGCAGCCGACCGACACGACGACGTCGGCCGAGCTCGCGATCGCGTTGCCGGTCATCGTGCCGGTCTGCCCGACGCTCCCGGCGAACAGCTCGTGGTCCTCGGGGAAGGCGCCCTTGCCGTTCCAGGTCGTCACGACCGGGATCTTCCAGTGCTCGGCGAGCGCGACCACGTCGTCGGACGCGCCGGAGGTGATCGCGCCGCCGCCGGCGACGAGCACCGGCCGGCGGGCCGCGCGCAGCACCTCCACGGCACGCTCGACCGCCTCGGGGTCCGGGTGCTGGCGGCCGACCGGCAGCCGGCGGGCGAGGTCGTGCAGGTCGACGTCGGCCGCCTCGGCCTGCACGTCCATCGGCACTTCGAGGTGGACCGGGCCGGGACGGCCGGTCAGCATCGAGTTGAAGCACCGGTGCATCACGAACGGCAGCTCCTCGACCCGGGTGACGACCCAGTGCCGCTTGCTGACCGCTTCGGCCACCTTCGGGAAGTCGTTGGCCGTGTAGCGGTCCAGCTCCTGCAGCAGCCCGTGCCCGCGCATGTGGGTCGGCGGGCCGCCGGTGATGACCAGCACGCTGGTCGAGTCCGTGAACGCCGTGCCCATCCCGATCACGGTGTTGCTCGCCCCGGCCCCGATCGAGGTGATCGCGGCGATCGGCCGGCCGGTGGCGCGGTAGAAGCCGTCGGCGAGGTGGACGGCGCTCTGCTCGTGGAACGTCTGGATGAACGGGATGTCGGATTCGGCGTCGAGGAAGGCGTCGGTCAGGGACCAGATGCCGTGGCCGGGGATGCCGGCCACGTAGTCGACGCCGTAGTTGCGCAGGGTGCGCGCGACGATCTGGCCGCCGGTGAGGACAGGCATGGTTTTCTCCGCTCTCGCGTGGTGGCTACTTCGCGTCCCGGGCGGCCCAGGCGAAGCCCTGGGTGCACAGCCGGGTGACGTCCGGGTTCCGCAGGTCGTCGAGGTCGTGGCCGACGGCGCTGTAGAACACCCGGCCCCGCCCCCACGTCTTCGTCCACGCCTGCGGGACCCGGTACCCGTCGATCCAGGGCACGTGCTCGCCGGTGAAGGTGGTCTCGGCCAGCACGTGGTTGTTCGGGTCGACGGACATGTAGTACTGCTCGGAGGCGACGCGGAAGTCGCCGACGCCTCGGGTGATCTCGTGCGACTTGTCCACTATGGACACTTCGTACGGGTGCTTGACGCCCTCCCCCGCCGGGTGTTCGAGGAAGCTGCCGCCGAGCAGCCAGTGGTACTTGATGCTCGTGCGGAACGCGGCGGCCGCGCCGTGCCACGCGGCGATCCCGGTGCCGGCCGCGACCGCGCCGAGCAGGCTGTCCTCCTGGGCCGCCGACAGCCCTTCCGACAGCAGGGCGTTGTTCCAGTTGAGCGCGATCAGGTCGTAGCCGGTGAGGTCGGCGTCGAGGGCGAAGACGTCGTTGGTCTCCTCGACGTCGAACCCGAGCTCGGCGAACAGCGGCCGGGCCCATTCCTCGGCGACCTGGTACGGCTGGTGGCCGGGCCAGCCGCCGTAGAGGTAGAGCACGCGTGTCATGAGCCGATTCCTTCCTTCGCGGTGGCCCGGGCCCGCAAGAGGGCGGCGACTTCGAGCGCGTCGCCTTCGGGCGCGGTGGACTGGCGTTCCGGCTTGGCCGCCAAGAGGTAGACCAGCCCGACCGCGGACACGACGAGGAACCCGATCAGGGCGATCCACCGGTCGACGAACGGGGTGTCGGCGTCCCCGGTGGGCGCGGCGAGCAGCACCATCGCGAGCACGCCGTAGACCAGCGCGGCGACGTTGACGACCAGCCCGTAGCGGCCCAGCGACCAGGCACCGGCCGGGCGCCAGCCGCGCAAGCGCATGCGCAACGCGGCCAGCACGACCAGCTGGAAGGCCGCGTACCCGGCGAGCACCTGGAACGCGGCGATCCGCACCAGCGAGTCCGGCGAGAAGTAGACGAACACGAAGATCAGCACCGGCACGACGTTCACCGCGAGCAGCGCGTTGACCGGCACCCGGTGCCGCCGCGAGACCTGGGAAAACACGCGTGAGCCGGGGAACATGTCGTCGCGGGCGAAGGAGAAGACGATCCGGCTCGCCGCGGCCTGCTGGCTCAGCACCCCGGCGATGAACGACGTCAGGGTGACCACCAGGACGAGCTTCGTGCCCACGGTGCCGATCGAGTTCTGCAGGATGGCCGGGATCGGGTTGGTGTCCGCACCGGACACGATCGCGGTCAGGTCGGGCGCGGCGAGCGCGTACCCCGCGAAGGCCAGGATCGCGGCGAGCCCGCCTACGACGACCGTCAGCTGCATGGCCCGCGGGATGCTGCGCGCGGGGTTCGGGACCTCTTCGGCGACCTCGCCGCACGCCTCGAACCCGTAGTAGAGGAAGAGGCCGACGAGCGAGGCGGCCATGAAGGCCCCGAAGTAGCCGCCGGCGCCGCCGGTGCCCATCCCGTCGAAGAAGACGGACACCGGGTTGTGTCGCTGGAACACCAGCAGGTAGAGGCCGACCAGGACGATGCCGATGAGCTCGGCGGCCAGGCCGATCTTGGAGATCAGCGCCAGCACCCGGGTGCCGAAGGCGTTGCACACCAGGCACACCGCGGTCACGGCGAGCGCGATCACCAGCCGCTGCCCGGGTGACGAGCTGACGCCCGGCTGGGCCGCGGTGCCCCCGAAGAGGCTGGCCACGAAGTCCGAGCTGAACAGCGCGGTGCTCGTGATGCCGATGGTGATGCAGCTGATGTAGGTCCAGGCGGTGAACCAGGCGTACCGGCCGTTCCACAGCCGGCGCGACCACTGGTAGAGCCCGCCGGCCAGCGGGAACTGCGAGACGACCTCGCCGAAGACCAAGGCGACCAGCAGCTGGCCGACGCCGATGACCACGATCCAGAAGATCGACGGCGGCCCGGCGGTCGAGAGACCGATCGCGAACAGGGACACCACGCCGACGAGCGGCGAAAGGTAGACGAAGCCGAGGGCGAAGTTGCCCCACAGGCTGACTTTGCGGTCGAAGCGCTGTTCGTAACCCAGCGCGGCCAGCAGTTCCGCGTCCTCCGCCGACGACGCGGGCGCGGCCGTGGCGGGTGGGCGGACTGCTTTTTCCGGTGCTGCCATGACGACCTCCGTCGGTCGAGGCGGGAAGGGGGAGTTCCGGGGCGCCGGTCAGGCGCGGCCGAAGGGGTGGTCGGTCCAGCCGAGCCGGGCCGTGCCGAAGCGGGCGGTGCGGACGTCGCCCGAGCGGGCGTGTCCTTCGAAGTTCTCCAGGCGCGACGCGCGGCCGCAGATCTCGCCCAGCTCCGCGCTGGAGCGGGCGTCCTGGATCTCCTGGTAGGTAACGGTTTTGAGGTACTTGCCGACCCAGAGCCCGCCGGTGTAGCGGGCCGCGCCCAGAGTGGGCAGGACGTGGTTGGTCCCGATCACCTTGTCCCCGTAGGCGACGCAGGTCTTGTCGCCGAGGAAGAGCGCGCCGTAGTTGCGCATGCGGTCCAGCGCGAGCCGTGGCCGGTCGGTGAGAATCTGGACGTGCTCGCTCGCGTAGCCGTCGGCGAGCTCGTACGCCGCGGTGAGGTCCGGGACGACGACGACCTCGCCGTGGTCGCGCCAGGCCCGCCCGGCCACCTCGCCGGTCGGCAGGCCGGGCAGCAGTTCCTCGACGTGCTCGATGGTGCGCCGGGCCACCTCCGCCGACGTCGTGATCAGCACCGCCGGGGAGTCCGGACCGTGCTCGGCCTGCGAGAGCAGGTCGGTCGCCACGGTGAACGGGTCGGCGGTGTCGTCGGCGACGATGAGGACCTCGGTGGGGCCGGCGAACAGGTCGATGCCGACCTCGCCGAAGAGCTGCCGCTTGGCCTCGGCGACGTAGGCGTTGCCCGGTCCGGCGAGCATTTCGACCGCGGCGACCGTCTCGGTGCCCAAGGCCAGCGCGGCGACGGCCTGGACGCCACCCAGCACGTAGATCTCATCGGCGCCGGCGAGGTGCATGGCCGCGACGCTGATCGGCGGCGGCCCACCACGATCCGGCGGGGTGGTGGCGGCGACCCGCTCGACGCCGGCGACCTTGGCGGTCACCACGGTCATGTGCGCCGACGCGGTCAGCGGGTACCGTCCACCCGGGACGTACGCGCCGACGGCGCTGATCGGAATGTTGCGCTGTCCCAAGTAGACACCGGGCAGCGTCTCGACCTCGAAGTCGGTGAGCGAGTCCCGCTGGGCCTGGGCGAACCCGCGCACCTGGCGCTGCACGAACCGCAGGTCGTCCAGCACGGTTTCCGGTACCGAAGCCAGGACGGCGGCGATCTCGTCCGGCCCGAGCCGGTAGGAGTCCGGGCTCCACGAGTCGAACTTCTCCGACCAGCGCCGGACCGCGACGTCGCCGTTGGCCCGGACGTCCGCGATGATCTCGGCGACCGTATCGGCGACTTCCTGGCGCCCGGCGCGCGGTGCCGCGGCCACCACGGGCTTCTTCACGATCATGGACGATGTGGACACTCCGCACTCCTTGCCGTTACGCGAATCCCGGTGGGCTTGACCGTGAATTCTGGGGAAGGCGTGACCCCCGCGACAGACACAAGCCGTGCCACCCCGGGGTCCGGAGTTGCACACACTGGACCGGGATCAGCGGCGGTGCGCCCGCCGGTCGAGCAGGTCGTGCCCGCGGACGGCGAGCTGCAGCCGTTGCTGGACTTCGACGTCCGCGAGGTCGAAGCCGAGGACGGCGGTGAGCCGGTCGAGCCGGTGGTAGAGCGTCCGCCGCTGCACGAACAGCTCTTCCGCGGCACGTGCTTTGTTTCCCCCGCACCGGAGGAAGACGCGCAGCGTGGGCAGCAACGGGTTCGAGGCGGTCGCGTCGTGCTCCAGCAGCGGGCCCAGCTCGTCCTCGACGTACCGCGACAGCTCCGGACCTTCCGCAAGCGCCACCAGCAGCCGCAGGGCCCCGAGTTCGTCGAACCGCAGGAGCTGCCCGGACGGTCCGTCGGCCGCCGCCGCGGCGCTGCGGCTCTGGCGGATCGCCGAGGCCAGCGCGGCGGGGGCGACGATCCGGCTGACCCCGCCGCACAAGCCGTGCTTCGCCAGCCGCGCAAGCAGGTCGGCGTCCCCCGCGCCGGGCGGCAGCCCGACCACCGCGAGGTCGAGATCACCGAGGTCGCCGACGACCGCGGGGTGACCGGCTTCGCGCAGGACGAGCGCGAGGTCGGCGTCGCCCGCGCGCCGGGTGACCACGGCGATCAGGTCGCGGTGGCGCAGGTCCTGGCCCAGCGCCAGCGCCCGGTCGAGGAACTTCTCCCCCGGGATGTCGCCGAGCTGGAGCCGGTTGAGCAGCGCGCCCTGCCGCTGGGCCGCGCGGGCACCGCTCTCCCGTTCGCTCAGCAGGGTGATCGCGACCGCCGCCGCGGCGCGTTCGAGCGTCCCCAGTTCGACCGGGCTGGGCGGGACGGGACCGTGCAGCAGGTGCAGCCAGCCCCACGACTCCCCGCGCAGCACGACCGGGCGCCGGGCGCAGGCCGCGACGTCGCGGAACGACCCGGCCCGGGCCGTCGGAGCCGCGCGCCCCTCGCGCAGGACCGGTTGGTGCCGCTCGTGGATCGCCCGCGAATGGACGCCCCAATCGGCGACGACGTCGTCCGCTTCGGCGGTGGCGCCGGCGTAGGCGAGCATCCGGTGGGTGATGTCTTCGAGCACGACCGGGTGGCCGGTGCGGCGCGCGACCTCCTTGACCATCCCGACGTAGTCTTCCCCGGCCAGCAGCAGGTCCATGAACGCCTGGCCCGTCGCCTCCTCGGCGATCAGGCGGCTCACCCGCAGTTCCACCAGGACTTCGTGGACCTGCGCCGAGGCTTCGGCGAACGGGATCTCGTCGCGCAGCCCGACGAGCGGCAGCCCCACCGCCCGCGCCTCGTCGACGACCGCCGCCGGCATCGCCGAGAACATCCGCCCGGCCAGCTCGACGACGAGGACGGCCGCGCGCGCGTCGGCGATCCGCCGGACGAACGCCCGCTGGAGCTCGGCCGTCGCGCCCATGCCGAGCCCGGCCGTCAGCAGCATCTCCTGGCCGGAGAGGAAGCGGTGGATGTCCGGGATCTCGCCGGTGTGGACCCAGCGGACGGGCTGGTCCAGCCGGTCCTCGCCGGCGAGGACCGCCACCTCGGTCCGGCGGAAGACCTCGAGGCCGAGCGCCTCCCGGACGGTCAGGACATCGCCCATCCCGCACTTCCCCGCGCGAAGGTTTCCGCCGTCTTCCGGACCCGCGCCGCGGCCTCGGTCAGCCGGGCCGCGAACGGGTCGTCGGTGCTCGCCCGGGCGGCGATGCGGGCGGCGAGCCCGGCGAGTTCCGGGCCGCCGGGCAGCAGGAGCAGGTCCGCGCCCGCGTCGAGGGCCGCCATGACGGTCTCGAGCAGGGACCGCCCCCTGGTCGTGGCGGGTGCGTCGAGGTCGTCGCTGACGACGAGGCCGTCGAAGCCGAGTTCGCGCCGCAGCAGCCCGACCGTCGCCGCCGACGTCGAGGCGGGTTCGGCCGGGTCGATCGCGGGCACGACCACCGGTCCGGTCATGACGGCACGCACGCCGGCCGCCACCACCCGCCGGAAGGGGTGCAGGTTCGCCGGGACGGACGCGGCCAGCGTCGTGTCGTGCAGCGCGGGATCGAGGGCGAGTTCCGGGTGGCCGGGGAAGTGCTTCGCGACCGCGAGCACCCCGGCGCCCTGGACACCGGTCACGAACGCGGCCGCGATGCGCCCGACCTCGGCGTGGCCGAAGGGCAGTGTCCGGCCGGTCAGCCACGGGTTCTCGCCGGAGAGGACGTCGAGCACGGGCGCGAGGAACACGGTGACGCCCAGCGCGCGGGCGGCGCTCGCGACGGCGGCCGCGGCCACGGCGATCTCCTCGTCGGGCAGCCCGCTCAGGACGTCGGCGGCCGGGAAGGCGGGTACCAGGTCGTGCAGCCGCGCGATGCCCCACGGCTCCTGGTCGACGGCGAACAGGAGCGGCTCCGCGGCGGCGTCGGCCAGTTCGGCGGTGAAAGCCCCGAAGTCCGCGGCCGATTCGGCGGCCCGGCGCTCGGGAGTCATCGCGCGGGCGACGTACTCGGCCCGGGTCTCCCCGATCAGAACCGCTCGCGTACCCCGTCCGACCAGGTCACGAAGCCACGGCTCGGCCGTCAGCTCCCCGGCGACGGGCAGCAGGACGGCATGCGCGGCACGCTCGAATTCGGTCACGTTCGACCTCTTCCCGGCTCCGGTGAGTAGTTGGTGATACGATTAACTTGACACAGAGGGTACGCATCGAGGCAGCCCTGTCAAGCCGTCGCGTTCCTGCGAGAGCGGATCGAGGAGACTTCGCCGATGGTTACGATGAAGGACGTCGCCCAGGCCGCGGGGGTGTCGCAGGCCGCGGTGTCCTACGCCTACAACCGGCCGGAGAAGCTCTCGGCGGGGCAGCGCCAGGCCATCATGGAAACCGCCGCGCGGCTCGGGTACGCCGGCCCCAACGCCGTCGGCGCCAGCCTCCGCTCCGGCCGCAGCGGGGCGATCGGCGTGATGCTGATGGACACCCTCCAATACGCGTTCACCGACCCGTCCACCCGCTGTCTGCTGGAGGGCATCGTGCGGACGCGGCGCTTCGACGACCTGGCCCTCACCCTGCTGCCGCTCCCCCGCGGCGGCGAGCAGGCCGCGCTGCGCGGGCTGGTGGACGGCGTGATCGTGCACAGCCTGCCCGACGACCACCCGGCGCTGCTGACCCTGCGGTCGCGCGGCATCCCGATCGTCGTCGTCGACGCTCCCCGGCTGCCCGGCGTCCCGCTCGTCGGCATCCCCGACCGGGCGGCCGCCCGGGAGCAGGTCGAGCACCTGCTGGGCCTGGGCCACCGCCGGCTCGGGATCATCGCCGAACGCCTGGTCCCGGACGGCTTCCGCGGACCGGTCGACGCGGGCCGGCGCGCGAGGTGCGCCGAACGCGTCGTGCGCGAGCGGATCACCGGCTACCAGGAGGCGTGCGAAGCCGCGGGCCTGGACTTCGACCGCGTTCCGTTGGTGGAAGCGGGCGGGTTCGACCTCGCCGCGGGCGTCCCGGCGGCGCTCGGCCTCCTGTCGGACAACGACGTGACCGCGGTCGTGGCCACTTCGGACACGATGGCGATCGCGGTGCTGGAAGCGGCTCGGCAGCTGGACTTGCGCGTACCGGAAGACCTGTCGGTCGTCGGGTTCGACGACGCTCCCGAAGCCGAACCCCACGGCCTGACCACCATCCGCCAGCCCATGGTCCACAAGGGACAGCTGGCGGCCGAGCTCCTCTTCGCCCTGCTGCGCGGCGATCCGCGGCCGGACGACGTCGACCTGCCCACCGAACTGGTGCGCCGCCGCACTTCGGGCCCATGCAGATGACGGGCGGCGAACGCCGTCAGGTCATCCTCCACCGGCTGCACATCGTCGCTGCCACCCGCTCGGCCTGGGTGACGCACGCGGCCAAGCCGACACCGTGGTAAGCCGCTCCGGTCACCCGGATCCGCGGCAAGGCGCGCATCCCGGCCTCGATCCGGTCGAGCCGGTTCTGGTGGCCGACGGTGTACTGGGGCCCACCGACCGCGACCCCGACGATCCAGAGGTTGGGCCCGACCCCGGGCGAGTGAACAGCTGGTTGTACTGCTCCTGCGAGAGGAACTGCAGGCCCGGCCGCGCCAGCTCGGAGCGGATCAGCATCGCCATCGCGCCGCCGGTGAGGAAGAACGCGAACGTCGTGACCAGGTACATCACGCCGATCTGCTGGTGATCGGTCGTGCGCAGCAGCTGCAGCAGCCACGCACCCTTCACGCGTTCGCGTCCCCCTGCGGTCGGATGGCAATCGGGCCGGGTCTCGTGGCCGTCACGGGCGCTCCTGTCTGTCCGTTCGTCACACGCGACAGTCGACCGCGGCGCCCACCCCGCCTCGGCTCGTCTCGAATCGTCGACCCGGTAATCGATCTTTGCTGTCGGTAGGCGAGGCTGGTCGCGCAGGCCGACTGAGGGAGGTGGCTTCAAGTGCCATCACGAGGTGATGGGATCGACCGGCGCAGCCCCGTCGTCGTCGGCCGCGCCGGCCGCGGTGATCAGCCGTTGCCCCAGGGTGGACACCACATCACGCAGCTCCTGCGGGTACTCGATGACAAAGGGGCTGTCGAGCATGGCCAGGGTGCCGGCGACCCATTCGAGACGTTCGGCCCGCAGGAATACCCGGACCCAGCCGGCGGTCTCGTCAGTACCGGGATTTGCCGGAGTCACCGACGCCAGCGTTTCCGGTATCAGAGAACGCACATGCGCGATGTCCGCGCGGATGCGGAAGGACACGTCGTGCAGTTGCGGTGACGGTGCCAGCGGGCCGATGACCTGCTGCACCGGGTCGGCGTCGGCCGGCACGGTGAACGTGCCCTCGAGCAGACGGACGCCGGCGATCCGGTCAAGGCGAAACGTCCGCATCGCCTGCCGCGTCACGTCGAATCCGGTCAGGTAGAGCCGTCCGTGGTGGGCGACGACGCCATGGGGCTGCACGAATCGCTGTGCCGCCTGGCCGTGCCGGGCCGTGTACCCGAAAGCCACCGGTCGCCGCTCCCGTGCCGCCTCCGCAAGCGGCAGCAGCACGGCGGCCACGCTGTCACTGGCAGTCTCCTCATCGTGGTCACCTTTCCCGGAGCTGGTGAAGTCCACGGTTTCGACGACGGCGCCAATGCGATGTCCAAGCGGTGCGGGCAGTACTCGGCGCACCTTGGCGGCCGCGCTGTCGACCGCCAGCGCAGACGCCGGCCCCGGCCCCGACTGCCCCCGTTCGGTGAGCAGTAGCGCCCACACCACGGCCAGTGCTTCCTCATCGGTCAGCATGAGCGGGGGCATGCGGTAGTGACGAGCCAGCCGGTAGCCGCCGTACCGGCCGCGCGTCCCCTCAACCGGGATGTCCAGATCGCGTAGATGCTCGATGTAGCGGCGGACGGTGCGCTCGTCGACAGCGAGCTGCTCGGCCAGCTCGGCGACGCTGTGCGTGCCGCCGGCTTGCAGCAGCTCCAGCACGGCCAGCACCCGGGCGGTCGGTCGGGCCACATCGTCGAACTTACCCCACATTCCGGGCGGATATTGCCCGGAATGGGTTCTAGCTTGGCGCCATGACCATCAGCAACACTGTTCAGCTGGCCTCGGTTCGTGTCATCACCGAGGATCTACCACGCCTCCTCAGGTTCTATGAGGTGGTGACCGGGGCGACCGGCCAGTACCTGACCGACGACTTCGTCGAGCTGGTGACGCCGTCCGCCACCTTCGCCCTCAGCGCTCCAGGCCGGGTCGCGTTCATCACCGAGAACACGCCCCGGGCGGCGGCCAATGCCAGCGCCATCGTCGAGTTCCTGGTCGGCGACGTCGAAGCCCTTTTCGCCCGGCTCCAAGCCGAGTACGGCGACGACCTGGAGGTCGTCCAAGCCCCGGCCATGATGCCCTGGGGCAACTTGTCGGCCCTGATTCGCGACCCGGACGGAGCCCTGATCA
Organism: Amycolatopsis sp. NPDC051102; assembly: GCF_040682815.1. NCBI lineage: Bacteria > Bacillati > Actinomycetota > Actinomycetes > Pseudonocardiales > Pseudonocardiaceae > Amycolatopsis > Amycolatopsis sp. NPDC051102. The sequence continues at coordinate 414,612 of NZ_JBFBBT010000001.1, read as the reverse complement.
ATCTCTACACGCCGATAACGCCGCAGGCGCGGCGACTGCAAGCTGACCGCCGGCCGCAGATGTCGCCGCAACCCAGCTGACAACCGAGCATGGCGCGGTCTTGCTGGGCGACACGCAACGACCGTCGTCACCAACTCGTCGAGGCGATCACGCGGAAGCGAATTCGTCCGGGCTGCGTCTGCCACGGCGGCGCAGCCCGGCCTCGAGCCGGACGACCGGGACGCGGAACGGCGAGCAGGACACGTAGTCCAGCCCCACCTCGTGGAAGAACCCGATCGACGCCGGATCGCCACCGTGCTCGCCGCACACGCCCAGCACGAGATCCGGGCGAGCGGCACGCCCCGCGGCCACGGCGTCCGCGATGAGCTTGCCGACGCCGTCGCGGTCGATCGTCTCGAACGGGGACACCGCGAAGATGCCTTCGGCGAGGTAGGTGGGGAACACCGACGCTTCGACGTCGTCGCGGGAGAACCCCCACACCGTCTGGGTCAGGTCGTTGGTGCCGAAGGAGAAGAACTCCGCCGAACCGGCGATGCGGCCCGCGGTCACCGCGGCCCGGCGCAGCTCGATCATGGTGCCGATCTCGTACGGGAACTCCGCCCCGGCGGCGGCCCCGTCGAGGATCCGCCGCGCGCGGGCGGCCACGATGTCCAGCTCCCGCACGTCGCCGACCAGCGGGATCATGATCTCCACCCGCGGTTTCCCGCCCGCGCGGACGCGGATCGCGGCCGCTTCGGCGATGGCACGCACCTGCATCTCGTAGAGGCCCGGCACGACCAAGCCGAGCCGCACCCCGCGCGTGCCCAGTATGGGGTTCGCTTCGTGCAGCCGCTCGACCGCGCGCAACAGCTTTTCCGGCGCGTCCGGCCGGCCCAGCGCCCGGGCCACCGCCACTTCGGCGGTCAGCGCGGTGCGGTCGGTCAGGAACTCGTGCAGCGGCGAGTCCAGCAGCCGGATGGTCACCGGCAACCCGTCCATCTCCTCGAGGATCCCCACGAAGTCCGCGCGCTGCTGCGGCAGCAATGCCGCGAGCGCGGCTTCGCGTTCGGCGGCGGTCTCGGCGAGGATCAGCCGCTCGACCAGGACTCGCCGGTCACCATCGGCGTTCGCCCGCACCTCCAGCCGCCGCCGGGCATCGGCGTGGGTGGTGATCCGGTCGACGGCCTGCAGCAGGGCGTCGTTCCCGGGCGCACGGCGGCCTTCGAAGTAGTCGGCCACCGGGGACGGCACCACGGCCAGCTCCCCGAGGTAAACCTCGCCGGCGGTCCCGTCGATCGAGATCACGTCGCCCTCGGCGACGACCGTGCCGTCCGCGGTCGTGAACCGCCGGTTCGCCACGTCGAGGTCCAGGGACTCGGCCCCGCACACACAGGTCCGCCCCAGCCCGCGCGCCACGACGGCGGCGTGCGACGTCTTGCCGCCGCGGCTGGTCAGCACCCCGCGGGCGTGGATGAGCCCGTCGAGGTCGTCGGGGTTGGTCTCCCGCCGCACCAGGATGACCGCGGCCCCCTGCTCGGCCCGGCGCACCGCGGTGGCCGAGTCGAACACCGCCTCGCCGACCGCCGCGCCGGGGGACGCGGCGACACCGGTGGCGACGGGCGTGGTGGCGGTCTCGGCGAAGCGGGGGAACATCAGCTGGGCCAGCTGCGCGCCGGTGACCCGCCGCAGTGCCTCGTCGGCGTCGATCACGCCTTCTTCGCGCAGGGCCTCGGCGATGCGGAACGCGGCGGCCGCGGTGCGCTTGCCGACCCGGGTCTGCAGCATCCACAGCTTGCCGCGCTCGATGGTGAACTCGATGTCACACAGGTCGCGGTAGTGCTCCTCCAGCGTCCGCATGATCCTCATGAGCTGCTCGTAAGCCCGGGGCTGCAGGTCCGCGACCCGGTGCAGGGGCAGCGTGTTGCGGATGCCGGCCACGACGTCTTCGCCCTGGGCGTCGGCGAGGTAGTCGCCGTAGACGCCGGGCGCGCCGGTGGCCGGGTCCCGGGTGAACGCCACGCCCGTGCCGGCGTCCTCCCCGAGGTTGCCGAACACCATCGCGCACACGTTGACCGCGGTGCCGAGGTCCTCGGGGATGTGCTCGGCCCGGCGGTACACGTGGGCGCGGCCGGTGTTCCACGACTCGAACACCGACCGGATCGCCAGGTCCAGCTGTTCGCGCGGGTCCTGCGGGAACTCCCGGCCCGCCTGCTCGCGGACGATGTCCTTGAACGTGGCGGTCAGCGCACGCAGGTCTTCGGCGTCCAGGTCACCGGTGACGCCCTTGGCCTGCTTCGCCGCCCGCAGCGCGCCGCTCAAGTGCTCGTCGGCCACGCCCAGCACGGTCGTGCCGAACATCTGCACCAGCCGCCGGTAGGAGCCCCACGCCAGCCGCTCGTCCCCCGACCACGCGGCCAGCCCGGCCACCGAGTCGTCGGTCAGCCCGATGTCGAGGACGGTGTCCATCATCCCGGGCATCGAGATGCGCGCGCCGGAGCGGACCGAGACCAGCAGCGGCTCGTCCACCTGCCCGAGCTTGCGGCCCATCGCCCGTTCCAGCGCGTGCAGGTGCTCCCCCACCTCCGCGGCCAGCCCCTCGGGCGGCGCGCCGGTGGTCAGGTAGGCCCGGCACGCCTCGGTGGTGATGGTGAACCCCGGGGGCACCGGCAACCCCATCACCGTCATCTCGGCGAGGTTCGCGCCTTTGCCGCCGAGCAGGTCCGCCATGGCCCGGTTGCCCTCGGCGAAGTCGTACGGGTGGCCGTTGGTCCTCTTCCGGAGGGCTGTTGGTCCTCCCCGGCCACAGGCGGGGACGGGTGTGTTCCCTCACCCCGCCGCCGGGGAGTCCGGGCCGTCGCCCACCTTGGTGACCTTGTGCTCTTTCCGTGCCCTGCGCCGTTGGCGGATCCTCGCCTCTGAGCCATCTGATCCACAGTGCGCCGCGCCGCGGCGCAGGGGGGAACATGACGTCAGCCATCACACCGATCGGCCTGCTGGACTCCGACCAGGTGAAATCCGTGATCGGTGCCGCGGCGCTGGCCCCGTCGACGCACAACACGCAGCCGTGGCGGTTCCGCTGCACGCCCGTGGGCCTCGAGCTGCACGCCGACCCGGAGCGAGCGCTCCCGGTCGTCGACGCGGACCAGCGGGAGCTGCTGCTGTCCTGCGGCGCCGCGCTGTTCAACCTGCGCACCGCCATCCAGGCGCTGGGCGCTCACCCGGCCACGACCTTGCTGCCCCGCCGTGACCAGCCGAACCTGCTGGCCGTCGTCCGGCCCTTCTCCGCACGCAAACCCGACCCGCGGCTCGTCGAACTGGCCGACGCCATCCCCCGCCGGCACACCAACCGCACCCCGTTCGAAAGGGCCGTCATCCCCGCCGCCACGGTCACCAGGCTCCGCCACGCGGCCGAGCTCGAGCAGGCCTGGCTACCCCGGATGGACGCGGTCCAGCTGCACCGGCTCCGGGAACTGGTCAACAAGAGCCACCACGCCCAGCTCGCCGATCCGGCCTTCGTCGCCGAGTGGCGGTACTGGACCGGACGCGACTGCACCAGCCGCGGCGGCGTCCCCGACTACGCCGCCGGCGCGATGCCCGCCGACGACGGCGGCTGGATCCTGCGGGACTTCGGCACCCAGGCCACGCCCCCGCGCGGCCGGATCGACGAAGCCGACCCGCTCGTCGTGATCATCGGCTCCTTCGACGACACCCGGCTCGACCGGATCCGGGCCGGGCAAGCCATGCAGCGAGTCCTGCTGACGGCCACCGCCGCCGGGCTCGACGCGTCGGTCATCTCCCAGCCGGTCGAAGTCCCCGACGTCCGCAACGAACTGCGTGACCTCCTCGGCAGCGGGCTGTGGCCGCAGATCGTCCTGCGCCTGGGCCGGGGCAGGCCGGTGGCGTGGACGCCGCGGCGCTCACTGGCCGACGTCCTGCTGGAGCCGGACCAGCGCACCGCATGACGGCGACGGTCAGCCACCTGTGGTTCGTCGACAGGGCAAAGCGTTTCGGCCGGGCGGGATCGGGTACGCGATCAACTGGGCAGTTGGCACGGCTGTCGCCCTACGCTTGCCGCGAAAGAGGAGCACAGTGACCCAGAGTCGCCCCGAACCGACCACCACCGACGCGGGAATCCCCGTCGAGAGCGACGAACACTCCCTGACCGTCGGTCCCGACGGCCCGATCCTGTTGCACGACAACTACCTCATCGAACAGATGGCGCAGTTCAACCGCGAACGCGTCCCCGAGCGGCAGCCGCACGCGAAGGGCAGTGGCGCGTTCGGCCGGTTCGAGACGACCGGCGACGTCAGTCCGTACACCAAGGCGGCGGTGTTCCAGCCGGGCACGAAGACCGACCTGCTGGTGCGGTTCTCCACCGTCGCCGGCGAGCGCGGCAGCCCCGACACCTGGCGCGATCCGCGCGGCTTCGCGGTGAAGTTCTACACCAGCGAAGGCAACTACGACATGGTCGGCAACAACACCCCGGTCTTCTTCGTCCGGGACCCGCTGAAGTTCCAGCACTTCATCCGGTCGCAGAAACGCCGGGCCGACAACAACCTGCGCGACCACGACATGCAGTGGGACTTCTGGACGCTGTCGCCGGAGTCGGCGCACCAGGTGACGTGGCTGATGGGCGACCGCGGGATCCCGCGCACCTGGCGGCACATGAACGGCTACAGCTCGCACACCTACATGTGGGTCAACGCCGCGGGTGAACGCTTCTGGGTGAAGTACCACTTCAAGACCGACCAGGGCGTCGAGTGCTTCACCCAGGACGAAGCCGACCAGATGGCCTCGGCCGACACCGACTACCACACCCGCGACCTGTACGAGTCGATCGAGCGCGGCGACCACCCGAGCTGGACGCTGAAGGTGCAGGTCATGCCGTTCGACGACGCCAAGACCTACCGCTTCAACCCCTTCGACCTGACAAAGGTGTGGCCGCACGGCGATTACCCGCTGATCGACGTCGGCCGGATGACGCTCGACCGCAACCCGACCGACCACCACACCGAGATCGAACAGGCCGCGTTCGAGCCGAGCAACCTGGTGCCGGGGATCGGCGCCAGCCCGGACAAAATGCTGCTGGGCAGGCTGTTCTCCTACCCGGACGCCCACCGCTACCGGATCGGCGCCAACTACAAGCAGCTGCCGGTCAACGCCCCCGTCGCGCCCGTGCACAGCTACAGCAAGGACGGCGCGATGCGCCACACCAAGGTCTCCGACCCGGTGTACGCCCCGAACTCGAAGGGCGGCCCGAGCGCCGACACGGCACGGTACGGGACCCCCGCGGGCTGGCACACCGACGGCGACATGGTCCGGACGGCGTACACGCTGCGCGAGGACGACGACGACTGGGGCCAGGCCGGCACGATGGTCCGCGAGGTGCTGGACGACGACCAGCGCGAGCGGCTGGTCGACAACATCGTCGGGCACCTGCTCAACGGCGTGTCCGAGCCGGTGCTGACGCGGGCGTTCGGCTACTGGCGCAACGTCGACAAGGACCTCGGCGACCGGATCGAGTCCGGTGTCCGGGCCAAGCAGGACGAGAAGGACCCGAAAGCCGCCGACCAGGGCAACCCGGCCCGGTCGAGCATGCAGGACAAGGCCTGACCCCACCGCCGGTCTCCGGGAGTTGGCGCGTGACGCGGCTTCGACGTCAGGTGAAGGAGCGGCCCATCCACCAGTTGCCGGGGGCGTCCGGGTCGGTGCTCGACCAGAATTCCACGCAGGCGCGGGTGAATTCCCCGGCGGTGAGGTGGCCGTCGCCGTCGGTGTCCAGGTGCGCGAACGCCTCGCCGACTTCGGCTTCGGTCAGCCCGGGAAAGTGCCCGCGCTGGAACACCAGGAATTCGGCGAGGGTGACGCGACCGTCGGCGTCGGTGTCGGCGATGGCCAGGAACGCCTCGGCGAGCGCGCCGAGGCCGGCCTGCGCGGCATCGGGGTCGTCGGCCAGCGAACCGGTCGAGGCGATGAACTGCTCGCGGGAGATGGCGTCGCCGCCGCCGGGGATGTGGGGCAGGTGCAGCTCGCGCCAGATGCGCAGGTAGGCGTCGATGATGGTCTGCTCCTGCGGCGAGCCGGGGCCATGGCCGAGGGCTTCGGCGGCACGCCGGCCCATCAGGACGTGGTCCCGTTCGGTGAGCAGCCCGTCGCCGTCGACGTCCAGGTGCGAAAACCCGTGTTCGATCTTGGCTTTCAGCAGATCGGTGACCGGCACGAACTCTCCCGGCGTGGTCGGTGGAGGCGGACGGCATTCAGGGTGCCGCCGTCGCGAGCCGCCGGACAAGCACCGAACGGGTCCCGAGCCGCCACGACCGAGTGATGTCCGAAGCCGCAACGAGTAACGCTGCCGCGTCCCGGCCGGGGTATCTTCCGTTGGGACACACCACTCCGGCGGGAATGGAGTTGATGCGTGATGGAACGACGCGTGTCGGTGGCGACGCACTGGGGTAGTTTCGTCGCCGTCGTCGACTCCGGCCGGTTGGTGCGCATCGAGCCGAGGCACGACGACCCCGCGCCGTCGCCCATCGGTCCCGGAATGGTGACCGCCGCCGACGACAACGCTCGCGTGCTGCGCCCCGCGGTGCGCCGGGGCTGGCTGAACGGTGAGCCTCGCGCCGACGGCGCGGCCCGGGGCGCGGACGCCTTCGTGGAGGTGAGCTGGGACGAGGCGATCACGCTGGTGAGCGAGGAACTCCGCCGAGTTCGTGACCGCCACGGGAACAGCGCGGTGTTCGGCGGGTCCTACGGCTGGGCGAGTGCGGGCAGGTTCCACAACGCGCAGGGGCAGCTCCACCGGTTCCTGGCGTTGGGCGGCGGCTACACCGACTCCCGCAACACCTACAGCACCGCGGCGCTGGAGGTCATCCTCCCCCACGTGATCGGCGGTCATCCGTGGAGCTACCAGAGCCGGATGCCGATGTGGGACGCCATCGCCGAAAACTGTGAACTGGTGGTGGCGTTCGGCGGCCTGGCCCTGAAGAACAGCCAGATCAACCCCGGCGGGCTGGTCAAGCACCGCACGCAGGAACTGCTGCGCCGGTGCCGCGCGGCCGGGGTGCGGTTCGTGAACATCAGTCCGCTCCGCAGCGACGTCGCCGGCTTCGCCGACGCCGAGTGGCTGCCCGTCGTCCCCGGCACCGACACTGCCGCGATGCTCGGCATCGCCCACACGATGCTGGTCAACGGGTGGCACGACGAGGATTTCCTGCACCGCTGCTGCACCGGGTTCGACCGCTTCGCCGCCTACCTGACCGGCGAGCTCGACGGCGTCCGGAAGGACGCGGCCTGGGCGGCGGAGATCACGGGCATCGGCCGCGACGCGCTCGTCGACCTCGCCCGGCGTCTCACCAGCCGACGTTCTCTCGTCATGGTCAACTACGCGGTGCAGCGGGGACACCACGGCGAACAACCGGTCTGGATGTCGGTCGTGCTGGCCGCCATGGCCGGTTCGCTGGGGCGGCCCGGGTGCGGCTGGGGCACGGGTTACGCGACGATGGACGCGACCGGCGTGGCCGAGGACCGCGCCTTCGTCGCGTCGGTACCGGAGGTGGCCAACCCGGTCCCGGATTTCATCCCCGTCGCGAGGATCGCCGACACGCTGCTGCATCCGGGCGAGGTGATCGACTACGACGGCCGTCGCCTCACGTTGCCCGAGCTCCGCCTGATCTACTGGTGCGGCGGGAACCCGTTCCACCACCACCAGGACCTCCACCGGCTGGCCCGCGCCTGGCAGGTCCCGGACACGGTGGTGGTGCACGAAGCCTGGTGGAACACGTCGGCGAAGTTCGCCGACATCGTCCTGCCCGTCGCCACCAGCCTGGAGCGGGACGACTTCGCCGCCGGGTTTTCCGACCCCCACCTCATCGCGATGCCGAAAGCCCGCGAGCCGGCGGGCGAGTCGCGCACCGATCACGCGATCTTCGCGGCCTTGGCCGCCCGGCTCGGGTTCGAGCGGGAGTTCACGGAGTCGCGCTCGGAAATGGAATGGGTCCGGCACCTTTACGAGCAGACGCGGGAAAAACTCGGCGACGATGCCGCTTTACCGGGCTTCGAAGACTTCTGGCGAAGCTCCACCGCTGAGCTGCCGGCGTCTACCGGACCGTATCCCGGCAGTTTCGAAGCCCTGCGCGCCGATCCGCGGCAGTTCCCCCTCACGACGCCGTCAGGCCGGATCGAGATCTTCTCCGAAGAGATCGACTCGTTCGGGTACGACGACTGCGCCGGGCACCCGAAGTGGTTCGAGCCGGCGGAGTGGCTGCGTGCCGATCTGTCGGACCGGTTCCCGCTGCACCTGATCTCGAACCAGCCCGCGTCGCGCCTGCACAGCCAGTACGACAACGGGGGTCACAGCCTCGGTTCGAAGATCCACGGCCGTGAGCCGGCGACGATCAATCCCTCGGACGCCGCGGCGCGCGGCATTGAAAGCGGCATGATCGTGCGCGTGTACAACGACCGGGGAAGCTGCCTCGCGGGCGTGATCCTGTCGGACGACGTCATGCCGGGTGTCGTGCAGCTGTCCACCGGGGCGTGGTGGGATCCGGTCCAGCCGGGGCAGAGCGGAACGCTGGACCGCCACGGCAACCCGAACGTCCTCACCGCGGACCGGCCGTGCTCGCGGCTGTCCCAAGGACCGAGTGCCCTCAGCGCGCTGGTCGACGTCGAGCGCTACGACGGCCCCCTTCCCGATGTGCTCGCCTTCGCACCCCCACGTCTCGTGCCGCCCAGGAGCCACCCGAACGCGTGACCCGCTTTCACCTTCGGGTCCAACGCTGGACATCACTTGCCGGCGTGCCTAGTTTTCGTGGCCATGACCGAAGTCAGGGAACTCAAGTACCGCCAGTGGTTCAGGGGCGCCGACGTCGACGGCGACGGGGTGATCACGCGTCAGGACGTCCGGTTGATGGGCGAGCGCTACATCGCCGCCCGTGGCGCCGTGCCGGAGGCCGCGACCGCCCGGCGGCTGACCGAGGGCCTGGACACGTTCTGGGCCAACGTGATCGCGCCGATGGACCAGGACGGCGACGGCCAAGTCGATCTGCGGGAGATGACCGAGGGGTTCCGGCGGGCGCTGGCCGACCCCGCCCTGTACTCACAGCAGGTCGGCCCGGTGGCCGACTGCTACTTCGACCTGATCGACCTCGACGGTGACGACCGGATCGACCGGGCCGAGTTCGCGGAAATCTTCGGCCAGGCGGGCAATGTGTCCCCGGAGGACTGTGCCGCGGTCTTCACCGCACTGGACCTGGACGGCTCGGGCGGCCTGGATCGAGCCGAATTCCACCAGGCACTGATGGAGTTCTTCTACGGCGAAGACCCGAGCGCCCCCGCGACGCACCTGTTCGGCAGGATCCCCGGCTGACCGCGCCGGTCAGTGGTCCGCCGGGACCAGGGCCGTGCCCAGGTTTTCCACCGCGAGGTACGGGTTGAGGTGCGGGTGCCTGCTGCCGACGGCCACGTCGCGCCAGAACCGCTGCAGCACGTTCGACGTCGCGAAACCGCTCGGACCGTGCAGGTCGAGCATCCGCTCGACGGCGGCCCGGCAGTCCCGCCCGGCGTCGGCGAGGGCCATGCGCAGCCGCGGGCCGTCCGCCGGGAACAGCTCCGCCGAGCTCGCCTCGCGGGCGACCTCGAGCATCGTCTTCTCGGCGCGGTCCACCAGGTAGCCGGCCTCCGCCAGCCAATGCCGGGCCCCCGCCGACTCCCCCATGCGCGAGTACGCCGTCATGAACGGCTTGCGGTCCGAGGCGAACATCGCGGTGACGGCGTCGAACGCCCCTTGGGCGGCACCCACCACCGGTCCGAGCACCGTGCTGGCGTACAGCATCGCGTCTCCCAGGGGGAACGGTGACGCCGCCGCGATCCGCTCGGCCGGCACGAAGACGCCGTCGGCGACCAAGGTGTGGCTGCCGGTGCCGCGCATGCCCGCCATGTCCCAGGTGCGCTCGACGACGAGGTCGGCCGTCGGCACCAGCGCGAAGGAGAACTCGCCGTCGACCAGCACCGCGAGCGTGGCCCAGACCGCGTCTTCACAGCCCGAGACGTTCGGCCAGCGGCCGGTGACGCGCACCCCGTCCGGTACCCGCTCGCCCCGCGCGCCGGGCACCCCCGACCCGCAGAACAGCGCATCCGGATCGGCGAAGAACTCCGACGTCACGGAACCGGTGAAGGCGCGGGCGGCGAGGTTCTTGGATGTGACGCAGGTCCCGGCGATCCACGCGGTGGACGGGCAGGCCCGCCCGAGGCCGGTCAGCCGGCGCGCGACGGTCTCCGCGTCCGCCCATTCCCCGTGGTGCGCGTGCGGGGTCCGCCAGGCGAAGACGCCGTCCTCGCGCAGAGCGGCCAGGCCTTCGCCGGCCGGCCGCTCGTTCTCTTCCGCTTTCCCGGCGTGGGCGCGCAGGACGTCAAGGGTTCCGGCGTTCGCGTATTCGATCACTCCACCGACTCAATCACCGGGCGCGCGCGGCGTGCCATGCGCCGGCGGCCCCGGTTCATACGCGGTTGTGCGCCGGTAGCATCGCCGGTATGGACCTGATCAGCGAGGTGATCCGCACCGTGCGGGTCGGGAGCGCCGGCGCTCGCCTGATCGGGCGGCCCCCTTCGGCGGGCCTGCGGTTCGCCGCGTTCGACGGCAGCGGGTTCCACATCATCACGCGCGGCACCTGCTGGCTGATCGGCCACGACGAGCCCGTCGCCCTGCGCCCGGGTGACGTCGTGCTCACCTCGTCCGGCGCCGAGCACGGGCTCAGCCACACGCCCCGCGCGCTGGCGGACATCCCGCTCTTCGAGCCGGGCGCGCACCCGACGGGCCCGGAGCCCGCGTCGTTCGAGTTCCTGTGCGGGGCCTACCGGCTCGACCACGGCCAGGCGCCCCAGTACCTGCGCGCGCTGCCCGACCTCATCGCGCTGTCGCCGGATTACGACCGCCACCCGGAGCTGCGCTCCCTGATCGACCTCCTCCTCGCCGACGTCGCCGCGGCCCGGCCGGGTTCCGGCGCGACGCGGCGGGCGCTGCTGGACCTGATCCTCGTCCAGGTCCTCCGCCAGTGGCACGAGCGGGACACCGCGGCCGGGTGGCCCGAGGTCACCCACCCCGGGATCGCCGCCGCGCTGCGCGAGATCCACGAAAACCCGCAGCGGCCGTGGACGGTGGGCCGGCTGAGCGAGGTCGCGGGGATGCCCCGCACCGCCTTCTCCCGGCAGTTCACCACCGCGGTGGGCCGGCCGCCGATGAGCTACCTGACCGGCTGGCGGCTCGGTCACGCCGCCCGGCTGCTGCGGGAAACCGACGCCTCGCTGGCGAGCATCGCCCCGCGGGTCGGGTACTCGACCGAGTTCGCCTTCTCGGCCGCCTTCCGCCGCGAGTACGGCGTCTCGCCGGGCCGGTTCCGCAGTGCACGGCCCACCCGCACCACCGCCGACGTCCACTGACCGGCCGTCACTCGGCCTCGAGGAACTGCTGGGTGCCGATCACGCGGAGCAGCTCGAGCTTCTCCGCGGCGTCCGTGCCCTCCAGCGGCAGCAGGATCCGGATCCTCAGCCCCGCCTCGGGCAGCACGAGCAGCCGGCACCGCAACCGGATGACCCCCACCGCGGGGTGGTGGACGTCCTTGAGGTCGGCGTGCCGGACGGCGACGTCGTGCCGCTCCCACAGCGTGCGGAATTCCTCGCTGTGCGCGGCGAGGTCTTCGACCAGCCTCGTGATCTCGTCGTCCTCGCCGCGGCGGGAGTACGTGGCGCGAAGGTCGCTGACGTGCGCCGCCGACAGGCGGGCCCGATCGGCCTCCGGAACGTGCGCCCGGGACTCCTCGCGGGTGAACCAGCGCCGGTAGACGTTGTTTTCCCCGCCGCGGCGAAGCTCGGTACGGCACGCCACCGCGTCGTCGAGGGCATTGGTGTGGAGCACGTCGCCGACCTCGTTGCAGACGCACGCCGGCAGGTCGTCGAGGTGCGCGACGAGCTGACGCAGACCGGGGTCGAGCCGGCGTCCGACCTGGCGCGGCGGGGTGGGCACGCCGGCGAGGCGGAACAGGTGGTCCTTCTCGTCGGGGGTGCACCGCAGCGCGCGGGCTAGGGCGACCACCACCTGCTCCGAGGGGTTGGAACCGCGTGCCTGTTCCAGCCGGGCGTAGAAGTCGCTCGACAACCCCGCCAGCACCGCGACCTCCTCGCGCCGGAGGCCGGGTGTCCGTCGGCGCACCGTTTCCGGCAGGCCCACTTCCGACGGCGAGAGCCCTTCCCGCCGCCGGCGCAGGAATTCGGCGAGGCCGGGCCGGTCGATCATGGCCCCAGCATGCTCGCCCGGCCGAGGCCGCGTCCAGGACCGGGTCGGTCCCGGATGAACCGGCCCTGCCCGAACCCGGTTTCCGGCCACAAGCTGACCCCATGGAGAACAACTACGTCCGGCTCGCCCGGCGCATCCCGGTTCCCGACGCGGTCCCGGCCGTCTCGGTCAACCCCGTCACCCTCCCGGCGCCCGGCCGCGGCCTCCCGCTGGAGCTGCGGGTCACGGCGCCCCTGCGGGGTGACGCCCTGCCGATCGTGCTCCTGTCCCACGGCGGCGGGAGCTCGCACTACCTGAAGTCGAAGGACGGCTACGCTCCGCTGACCGACTTCTACGCGAGCCACGGGTTCGCCGTCCTCCAGCCGACCCACCTGAGCTCGCCCAGCGGCGGGCTCGGCCTCGACGAGGCCGCACCGGGCCATCCGCTGTTCCGGCGCTCGCGGATCGACGACTTCGTGCTGATCCTCGACCACCTGGCCGCCATCGAGGCCCAGGCGCCAGTCGTCGCCGGACGGCTCGACCCGGCGCGCGTCGCGGCCGTCGGGCACTCCGCCGGCGGCAACACCGTCAGCGCGCTGCTCGGCGCCCGGGCCGGCGTCGACCTGCGTGACGCGCGCATCAAGGCCGGAGTGCTGCTCGCCTCGCCCGGCAGCGCCGAGGGCATGACCGAAACCATGCGCACGCGGTACCCCGAACTCGAAACCGACTTCTCCCACCTGGCCACGCGGACTCTCGTCGTCTACGGCGACGAAGACGACAACCCCGTCGCCACCACCCGAGGCTCCGGCTGGCACGCCGAGCCCTACCACCTCAGCCCCGGCGCGGACGCGCTGCTGGTCCTCCCGGGCGCGAAGCACTACCTCGGCGGCGTCATGGGCTACAGCCTGGCCGAGACCGACGACGAAGACCCCGAACGGCTGGCGGTCACCCAGCGCATGACGTGGGCCTACCTGTGGTCCGCGCTGCACGACGGCCACCCGGCGTGGCAGCGGGCCACCGAAGCGATCCGCGCCGCCCCTTCGCTCGGCCGGGTGCGGACCAAGGACCGCAGGCGGACCGGGCAACCGTGATCACCGGTCGCTGCGAGCTTGGTCAGCCGGTGGGGATTTCGTGGTTGGAGAAGTAGGGGGCGGTGAAGGGCAGGTCGTTGGTGAGCCAGTGGCGGAGGGCGCGGTGGAGCTTGCCGTAGTAGCCCTCGTCGTAGGCGGGTGGGGTGACCCACCAGCTGACGTCGACGTCGTGGTGCACCAACTCCTCGGTGAGGGGGGTGCGGCGGCCCATCGGGTAGAGGTAGACGCAGCCCAGGTAGCGATTATCGGCGTCATAAATCGCGTACGTGTATGAGCCGCCGTCACGGAATTCGCATTCGTGCCAGACCAGGTCGACGTAGTTGTGGTCTTCGGTGACGGGGTCGGTGGGCCAGTCGCCGCCGCGGGTGCGGCGGATGAGGTCCAGGCTGGCGTTGATGCCGCGGACGTCTTCCGTCAGGTCCGCGCGGGAGATGGCGCGGATTTCCACGTCTTCGTAGCTGAGATTCTCGGGCACCGGGTGGTCGGCCGGCACGTTGAGTGCCTTGACGAACTCTCGGTAGTCCAACGCTTCTCCTCCAGGTCGGCCGCGCACGTTTACGGCAGTTCGATCGGAATGGTAAGGCCGTCGTGGGCGTGGGCGCACCGGCAGTCGCGCTGGGGGCCGAGTTCGGCGACGGTGCGCAACACCAGATTGCGGAGGTGTTCGATGTTCTCCGAAAAGACCTTGAAGACTTCGTCCTGGGCTACGCCGTGGTCTTCTTCCAGGCCGGCGTCGAGGTCGGTGACGAGGGCGATGGAGGTGTAGCACATGGCCAGTTCGCGGGCGAGGGACGCCTCCGGCAGGCCGGTCATGTTGATCAGGGACCAGCCCTGGGCGGCGTAGTACTGGGACTCGGCGCGGGTGGAGAACCGCGGGCCGTTGATGACGACCATGGTGCCACCGTCCACAAGGGACTGGTCGGCCGCGGCGGCGGTCTTCACGACGGCGGCGCGGCCGTCGGGGCAGTAGGGGTCGGCGAAGCCGACGTGCACGGCGCCGGTGTCGAAGTAGCTGGCGACGCGGTTGGAGGTGCGGTCGACCAGCTGGTCCGGGAGGACGAAGGTGCCGGGGCCGAGTTCGGGGCGCAGGGAACCCACGGCGCAGGGGCCGAGAACCTGGCGCACGCCGAGGGACCGCAGGGCCCAGAGGTTCGCCCGGTAGTTGATCACGTGGGCGGGGTGGCGGTGGTTGCGGCCGTGGCGGGGCAGGAAGACCACCTCGCGCTCGCCGACGGTGCCACGCACCAGGAGATCCGACGGCTCCCCGTACGGAGTCTCGACACTGACCTGCTCAGCGTCCTCCAGCAGCGAGTACAGCCCGCTGCCGCCGATTACGCCGACCGGCGTGCTGGCCTCCATCGCGAAGCTCCTTCCTGGCGGTCGGCCGCGAAGGCGGCCAGCCTGCTGGCCGCGGTGGAGATCACCGCGGGGGTCTTGCAGAACGCGAACCGGACGAGTTCCCGCCCGGCCTCGGGGTCGGCGTAGAACGCCGCGCTGGGAATGGCGACCACCCCGGCCTGTACCGCCAGATCCTGGCACAGTCCGGTGCCGTCCCGGTAGCCGACGGACCGGGCGTCGGCCTGCAGGAAGTACGTTCCCTGGCAGGAGAAGCAGTGCCAGCCGGCGGCGGACAGCGCATCCCGCAACGTGTCCCGGGCGAGGCACAGCCGGGCGCGGAGGTCGTCCAGCCAGGCGTGCCGGTCGGGCAGCACGGCGGCGACCGCGTGCTGGAACGGGGTACCGCCGGCGAAGGTCAGGTACTGCTTGACGGTGCGCACCGCGGCGATCATCCGCGACGGACCGCAGACCCAGCCCACCTTCCAGCCGGTGGCGTTGAACGTCTTGCCGGCGCTCGAAATCGTGAGCGTGCGGTCGGCCATCCCGGGCAAGGACGCCAGCGGGACGTGCCGGACGCCGTCGAAGACCAGGTGCTCGTAGACCTCGTCGGCGATGGCGATCAGGTTGTGGCGCACGCAGATCGCGGCGATCTGAGCCAGTTCGTCAGCCGTGAACACCGTGCCGGTGGGGTTGTGCGGGGTGTTGACCAGGATCGCGCGGGTGCGCGGGGTGATCGCGGCGGCCAGCTCGTCGGGGTCGAAGGTGAACCGGTCGTGCACGGGCCGGAGGCGCACGGTCCGGCGGTGCGCGTCGGCAAGGGCGATGGCGGCGCCGTAGGAGTCGTAGAACGGTTCGAACACCACGACTTCGTCGCCCGGTGGCACCAGAGCGGCGATCGCGGCGGCGATGGCCTCGGTCGCGCCCGCGGTGACCAGGATTTCGGTGTCCGGGTCGTACGGCGTGCCGTAGTCGGCCGACCGCTGCTCGGCGATCGCGGTGTGCAGGGCCGGAACCCCGGGCAGCGGCGGGTACTGGTTGTGCCCGGCACGCACCGCGTCGGCCGCCGCGGCGAGGAGCTCGGGCGGCCCGTCGGTGTCCGGGAAGCCCTGGCCGAGGTTGAGCGCGCCGGTGCGGTGGGCCAGCAGGGTCATCTCGGTGAAGATCGTGCTGCCGAAGCCCGCGAACCGCGGCACGAGTGGATCGCTCACCTAGGCCACCTCCGTTGCCACATCAAGCTCGGCGAGGTCGGCGACCACCGGGTGCGCGCCGAATTCGGTCACGCAGCCGGGCCGGCGGACGCCGACGGCCCGCCAGCCCGCGGTCCGTGCTGCGTCCAGCTCGGCCCGGGCGTCGGAGTAGAACAGGATCTCGCCGGGCGGGATGCCGATCTCGCCGGCGATCCGCCGGTAGGAGGCCGGTTCCTTCTTGGGACCACCGGAAACCGTGTCGAAGTGGCCGGACAGGTACCCGGTCAGGTCGCCGGAGTTCGTGCGGGAGAACCACAGCCGCTGGGCGAGCACCGAGCCGGACGAGTAGATCCAGCACCGAAGCCCGCGCTCGGTCCACGAAACCAGCGCGGGCGGCAGGTCCGGGTAGACCTCGCCGGTGAGCTCACCGGACAGGAAGCCCTGCTCCCAGATCAGCCCGTGCAGCGTCTTCAGCGGACTGTGCTTGGCGTTGCCGTCGTGCCAGCCGAGCAGGGTACGCACCACGTGGTTCAGGCCGGCGTCCCCATCGAGCTGCCGCAGCACCTCGGCCACCACGGTCTCCGCCCGGCCCTGCCGGACCCAGGCCTCGATCCGGTCGCGGGCATAGGGGAACAGCACGTCGTGCACCGCGGACAGCGGGCTGACCGTGCCCTCGATGTCCAGGACGACCGCGCCGGTCATCAGCTCGGCGCCGGAGCGAGCAGCTCGTCGAGCGTCGGCATCCGGTTCGAGATGGGGTCACCGGTGAAGCCGGCCACCCAGCCGTCCGCCTCCTGGAAGAACCGGATGGCGCAGAAGTACGGCCGGGTGCCCATGTCGAACCAGTGCGTGGTGCCGGCCGGCACCGACATCAGGTCGCCCTCGGTGCACACCACGGCGTAGACCTTGCCGTCCAGGTGCAGGTAGAAACATCCGCTGCCCTCGACGAAGAACCGCACCTCGTCCTCGTCGTGCGTGTGCTCCTCGAGGAACTTCGTCCGGGCCGCCTGCGCCTTGGCCGGCCACTCCGGGTCGGAGTCGTCGGGCACCAGACGGACCACGTCGACGATCGGGTACGACCCCTCCGCCGACACACGCTCCACTTCGGACGCGTAGGCGGCGAGCACCTGCTCCTGCCCGGCGTCGCCGGTCAGCGGGACCGTCGCCCACCGCTCCATCCGGATGCCGTACGGGGCGAGCTCGGCGGCGATCTCGGTGATGTCCTCGGTGCGCAGCACCACGTTCGCACCGTCGTCCGCCGGCATGACCTGGAGCAAGGTCATGGCGTCCTCCTTCGCTTCATGGCTTTTCGAGCAACAGGGTCAGCTGGCACAACGCCTCGAGGCACTCCATCCGGTTGCGCGCGACGTCCAGGCTCGGCCCCCAGGTGGTCGCGCCGTGGTTGCCGATCAGCATGACCGGCGGCGCGTCCGCGGTGAGCCGATCCGTCACGTCACCGGCGATCCGGGGCACGTGCGCGTGGTTGTCGAACACCGGGACGACCACTTTGGACGGATCGGGCAGCCCGAGCCCCTTGATGATCTCCAGGTCCGCGAACGGCACGGTGCCGGCTCCCCGGCGGGCGGCCAGGATCGCGACCGCGGTGGCGTACGGCGGGTGCGCGTGCACGACCGCCTGGACGTCGGAGGACAACCGGTACAACGCGGCGTGGATGGTGGTCTCGGCGGACGGCCGCGGCCCCCCTTCCCGGACCGGGCGGGCGTCGTCCACCCGCACCTCGACCACGTCCGCCGCGGTCATCGAGCCCTTGCTGACCCCGCTCGCGGTGATCAGCGCGGTTTCCGCGCCGGGCAGCCGGACCGAGATGTTCCCGGCGGTCCCCTCCATCCACCCGCGGCCGTAGAGCGCGGCAGCCGTGCGGGCCAGTGCGATGCCGTCGGTGCTCATGAGGCCAGCTCTCCGAGTGTCTCCTGCGGGTGGAACAGGCCGGACTCGGTGACCACCGCGGTGACCAGCTCGGCCGGGGTGACGTCGAAGGCGGGGTTGAACGCCCCGGTCCCGGCCGGCGCGACCGCGAGGCCACCGTAGCCGGTCACCTCGCTCGCGGCCCGCTCCTCGATCACGATGTCCGCACCACTGGCCAGCGAGGTGTCCAACGTGGACTCCGGGGCGACCACCACGAACGGCACCCGGGCCCGGGACGCGGCCAGGGCGAGTGAGTAGGTGCCGATCTTGTTGGCCACGTCCCCGTTGGCACACACGCGATCCGCGCCGACCAGCACGCAGTCCACCATGCCGGCGGCCAGAGCGGCCGGGCCGGCGGAGTCGACCAGCATCCGGTGCGGGATGCCGGCCTCGGCCAGCTCCCACGCGGTGAGCCGAGCGCCCTGCAGCAGCGGCCGGGTCTCCCCGAACAACACCTCGTCGACCTGCCCGGCCTCGGCCAGCACCCGGATCGCGCCCAGCGCGGTGCCCCAGGCGACCGTGGCCAGCCGGCCGGTGTTGCAGTGCGTCAGGAGCCGCAACGGTTTGCGCCCGCACAGCCGCAGCACCAGGTCGGCGGCGTGGCCCGCGGCGGACCGGTTGCGCTCCTCGTCCTCGACGAGGATCTGCAGCGCCTCGGCCAGCACGGCGTCCGGGCCGCCGCCGAGCACGCCGAGCACCCGGCGCACTGCCCAGCTCAGGTTCACCGCGGTCGGCCGGGCGTCGGCGATCCGCTGCGCCTCGGCGCGCACCGCGAGCTCGTCACAGACAGCGTCTCGGGTGTGCGCCCGGGCGGACTGCGCCACGGCGAGCGCGCCGGCCACCCCGATCGCCGGGGCGCCGCGGATGGCGAGGCGCTGGATCGCGTCGATCACTTCGTCCACAGTGCGCAGCCGAAGCAGCCGGAATTCGTGCGGCAGCGCGCACTGGTCGACCGCCTCGATGACGCCGTCCTGCCAGGCGATCGAGCGCGTCATGCCTTCTCCCACGATATTCCCCTGTTGCGACACGGCTTTCCGGCGGTCGAGCTGCCTGCGGTACAGCGTCCCAACCGCTGATCGTTTCCGGCATCTCCAAACGTGCGACCATCGCGGCTTCTCGCAGAATGCCGTCCAGGCAGGGAAACCTCGCGCGCGAGCACGGTACGCCACTACCGTCGGCCGAGGAACCCATGCCGCACGGAGGAGTCTCGATGACGGTCGCCCCGGATCTTGAGGCCCTGGCCGCTCGGCCGACGGTGTTCGATACCGGCGAGTGGCTGGACGCGTGGACGCGGACCACCATCGACCGGCAGCGCGTGCTCGACGCCGGCACCGCGCCGCGCTACCTGCTGGAGTACTCCCCCTTCTGGCAGGGCTACGAGGACGACGCGCAGAGCGGGCCGGTGTGGGACAAGCCGGTGCTCACCATCGGCTCGGTCTACTCCGTCTACGGCCCCGCCCACCTCGCCGGCAACCCGGCCGCCGTCGGCGCGCTGGTCGACGAGGCCCGCGAGCAGGCACGCGATCTCGGCGCGGCCGGGGTCATGGTGTTCAACCTGCCGCCCGGCCCGGCCCGGCAGTGGGCGCTGAGCCGGCCGCCGGACGCGTTCGCCCGGCTGGACACCGCCTACTACAAGCTGCCCGGCACCGGTCCGGACCCGGTGATGGGCGTGGTTCCGCGGAACAAGCGGACCGACTGGCGCCGTCGCTGGCGGCGGGCCACCGAGAAGGGCGTCGAGCTCGTCGAGGAGACCGGCCCGGCCGCGCTCGCGCAGATCGACCGGTTCCTCGAGCTGGCCAACGGCTCCGCGGTCAAGCACGGCTGGCCGGCCCTCTACGACCGGCCCACCCTGGAGGCGGTGCTCGCCCTGCCGTTCGCCGGGATGATCCGGACCGTGTGGAACGGCCGGACGGTCGGCGCGATGGTGACGCTCGAGCACGACCGCCGGCTCTACCTGTGGGCCGCCGGCAACGACCCCGAGGTGTACAGCGAGTTCAGCCCGTACCCGTTCGCCCTCTACGAGATCCTCATGCAGGGCGTCGACCGCGGTTGGGACGTGATCGAGTTCGGCCGGGGCAACGACCGGTTCAAGCGCCAGCACGGTTTCGGCGGCGTGCACCTGTGGTCGCTGTGGTACTCCGCCGAACCGGGTGACCTCGAGGTGTACCGGCCCCGGCTGACCGCCCTGCACGACGGCATGGCCGAGGTCGCCGGCTATCCCGGGTTGGCCCAGCAGCCGTGATGGCTCGCCGGCGCACCGGGCTCGCGGCGCTGCTCCTGTCCGCCGCGATGATGAACGTCGCGTACACGATGCTGGTGCCGCTGGTGCCCGAGCTGACCGACCGCTTCCAGATGTCCGCCCTGTCGGTGGCCGCGGCGTTCAGCGGGTTCGCGCTGGCCAAGGCGTTCGGCCAGCCGCTCGGCGGGGTGCTGGTGGACCGCACGCCGCGGCCGCAGGTGCTCGCCGTCATCGGTCTCTTCCTGACCTCGGCGACCGTCGTCGGCCTGGCGTTCGCGGGCGCGGGCTGGCAGGTGCTGGCCTGGCGGCTGGCCTGGGGCGTGGCCGAGGGCATCACGATGCCGGCGCTGTACCACCTGGCCAGCTCGCTGGGGGCGAGCTCGCGGTACGGCACCGCGCGGGTGATGGGCTGGTTCGGCGGTTGCTGCACGGCCGGCATGGTGATCGGCCCGGCGGTGGTCGGCCTGCTGCACCCGTTCCTGGGCTTCACCGGGGTGTTCCTGGCCGGCGCGGCGGTGACGGCGGGCGGCGGGCTGCTGCTGATCGGCCTGCGGGTCGGCGAACCGGCGGAGACCGAGCCGGAGCCGGCCGGGGACGCGCCGGTGGCGACCGGCGCGGTGCGGCGGCTGGTCCTGCTGGTGGGGATCTTCGCGGTCGTCGACCTGATCAACAACGCGCTGTTCGCCGCACTGGAGCCGGTGGTGCCGCTGCACCTCGACCGGGTCACCGGCAACGGCGTCGGGTACACATCGGTGATCTTCACGGCCAGCCTGGCCGTGTTCATGCTGGTGGCCCTGACCTGCGGCCGCCTGGTGGAGACCCGGCCGCTGCTGGTGATCTCGGCGTTCGCGTTCGGCGCCGAGGCGGTCGGGCTCGCCGGAGTCGGGCTGTTCGACGGGATAGCGGCGATGGGCGCCGGGCTGCTGCTGTTCATGACGGCGGAGCCGGTGCTGTACCTGGTCGCGCGCCAGGGCGTGAGCCTGGTGCCGAGGCATCAGCTCGGCCGGGCGTTCGGCGCGTTCGGGCTGGTGTCCGACATCGGGTTCATCGTGGGCCCGCTGCTGGGCGCGCTGGCCTACTTCCGGCTAGGCACCACGGCGTTCCTGATCATGGCACTGGTCGCCGCCGCGGCCTGCGTGACCGCGGTCCTGCTACGCCGTACCCCCGACCGGCTCCTGGCCGGCGCCCCCGCACCCCGCACGGAGGAGACCGTCTAGGGAGCCGGTTGAAGCAGCGTTCGACCGCGTTGCGCCGTCTTTCGGACCGCATGCATCGAATGCGGGTGGCCGGGTCCACAAGCCAACCGGACCCGCGGCCAGATCACCTATCGAATCGGTGTCGTTGCCCGTGGCGTCGCTGTGTTGGCGTCTTACGCCGGCCTACACACCGACGTAAGACGCCAACACGCGCGGAAGTGACAGTCAGCCGACGATGGCCTTGGTGATGGCCTCGGCCAGGTCGGCGAGCTGGTGGGCGCGGTCGCCGATGTAGAGCCGGAGGAACAGCGGCTCGTCGTCGGTGGCCGGGACGTACTTGCGCTCGGCCTCGGTGGTGCCGACGTCCTGCGCCCAGACCCGGGGCACCGAGTAGCCGAAGCTCACGCCCTTGGTGACCTGCGTCGCGGTGTCCTGCGCGTGCACCAGGATCTGGTCGACCACCGCGTTGAGGTTGTCCCAGTGGTTGCGCGCCCGGTCGTGGTATAGGAACGTCACGATGCCGCTCCCGTACGGCAGCGAGTGGGCCAGCCGCACGTCCGGGTGGTGCGCCAGCGACGGGTGGTGCACCTCGCCGACCGCCGAGATCCGCGGGTCGGCGTGCAGCGTGGCGGCCAGGTTCTCGGCGTTGGCCCAGATCCGGCGCATCCGCCGCTGGTGCAGGGGGGCCTGGTAGCGCGGGAACTGCTCGGCGTTGTGCCGGGCCAGCACCGCGCCGGAGTTGCGGCGCAGCATGTCGAACCGCTCGGTCAGCCCGATCGGGTAGATCACCAGGCCCGCCAGGTTGAAGTCCAGGCCGAGCTGGAGGTACTTGGTGCAGCTCTCGTAGTAGATGACCTCGAGCTTGTCGTCGCTGACGAACAGCTCCGGCTGCAGCGAGGCGCCGATCATGGTGCCGTCGACGACCACCGTGGTCCGCTCGGTGACCACTTCACGCAGCCTGCGGAACAGCTCCGGCAGGTCGAACATCCGCTGCCGCACGTTGTTCGCCAGCGGGTCGACGAAGACCACCTTGGGGCGCAGGCGGACCACGTCGCCGATGATCTCCTCGACCTCGTAGCCGCTGGCCCGGTCGCAGATCACGTGCGGCAGCGCGGTGAGCTGCTGCGCCGACTCGTAGTAGATGTAGGGGGCGAGCAGGATGTGGTCGCCCGGCACCAGCCGGTCACGCAGCAGGAACGCCTCGATCCAGGTGAACGCCGACATCCCCGAAGAGGTGGCGCCGATCCCGTAGTCGTCGGCGGACAGGCCGAGCACGGACAGCAGCTGGCGCTCGACCCGGGTGACCGCCCGGTGCGTGCCGTTGCGGTCGTAGTTCATGTGCGGCCAGGACTCGGTCTGCGTGCCGAAGAACTGCACCCGGTTCGACTGCGAGTAGGACTTGGACGCCCACTCCAGGCTGTTGCGCACGTAGGCGAGCGTGGCCTGCCCGAACCGCAGCACGGCCTCCGCCGCGGAGAGCTCCGCCGACGAGTCCACCGTGGACGTGCCGGAGATCGAGCGTTGTTCCCGGATCAGCCGCAACCGCACCTGCTCCGTGGACGCCGTCAGATGGGTCAGCACCGGACCGTCCACATGCAACCCGTGGCGGGCGCAGTAGGCGGAGAACTCCTCGATGTCGGTGCGGGCGGCACGCAGTTCGTGCAGGCAGCTGTCGAACTGCTCGCTCAGATCGGCGACCTGCGAGGCAATGGTTTCCTCGATCGAATCCGACAGGACGGCGCGCCAGGCAGGCGCGGCGTCCACGACGGGCAGGATCTCAGCTGGCTCAGTCATTGTGCTCCGTCACACCGCTTGTCGCTGGGTTGTGCCCGCCGCGTCGATGAGCGAGCGATGACATTCGGGGGCGCGCCCGCACAGGCTGTCGTGGCCGGGGAACTCGGTGGTGGCCAACAGTTCTTCCGCACGCATCAATAGCTCTCCAGCGTTAGCTGCGCTGCGACCAGGGCGCCTCGGCATACGTTCCGACATCAGGATGCACCCACGGTTTTCGATCGCCATCTCCATACGTGCTCTCCAGCGGAGCGGCTCGGCCGCCCGGGCCGGGGCGACGCAGGGGACGAATGCCCCATCAGTGGCGTGATCGCCCCGCTCGCCCTGCGCTCGGCCGGTGCCGCCGTTAGCTTCGGTTCCGTGCTCAGATTCGCTGCGGTGGCCGTGCTGTCACTGCTCTCACTCGGCGTCGCCGCGCTGGCCCTGCTCGCCGGCCCGTGGTGGTGGCTGCTCGCCGTACCGCTGCTCCTGCTCGCCGGCCTGGGGTGCTGGGACCTCGCGCAGCGCAGGCACTCGGTCCTGCGGAACTACCCGATCCTCGGGCACCTGCGGTTCCTGCTCGAAGCGCTGCGCCCCGAGCTGCAGCAGTACTTCGTCGAGCGCAACTTCGACGGCCGCCCGTACGACCGGGACGTCCGCAGCATCGTCTACGAACGGGCCAAGGGCACCGACGCCGAAGAGCCGTTCGGGACCGAACGGGACGTCTACGCCGACGGGTACGAGTCGCTGGTGCACTCGATGGCCCCGGTGGCGCCGCCCGACGATCCGCCGAAGATCCGGATCGGCGGTCCCGACTGCACCAAGCCCTACGACATGGCGCTGCTGAACGTGTCGGCGATGAGCTTCGGCTCGCTGTCCGCGAACGCGATCCTGGCCCTCAACAAGGGCGCCGCGCTCGGCGGGTTCGCCCACGACACCGGCGAAGGCGGGCTGTCGGAGTACCACCTGCGGCACGGCGGTGACCTCGTCTGGGAGATCGGCACCGGCTACTTCGGCTGCCGGACCTCCGACGGCGATTTCGACAAAGCGGAATTCGCGGACAAAGCGGCGCACGACGCCGTGAAGTGCGTGTCGCTGAAGCTGTCCCAAGGCGCGAAGCCCGGCATCGGTGGCGTGCTGCCCGGTGGCAAGGTGAACGCGGAGATCGCCCGCGTCCGCGACGTCCCCCAGGGCAAGAGCGTCATCTCCCCGCCCTACCACCGGGTCTTCTCCACCCCGCGGGAGTTGGTCCGGTTCCTCGCCTCGATGCGCGAGCTGGCCGGCGGCAAGCCGACGGGGTTCAAGCTCTGCCTCGGGTCGCGACGCCAGTTCCTCGCCGTCTGCAAGGCCATGCTCGCCGAGGGCGTCACACCGGACTTCATCATCGTCGACGGCGCCGAAGGCGGGACCGGCGCCGCGCCGCTGGAGTTCGCCGACCACATCGGGACCCCGCTGACCGAAGGCCTCATCACCGTCCACAACGCACTGGCCGGCACCGGCCTGCGCGACCGGATCAAGCTCGGCGCCAGCGGCAAGGTCGCCACCGGCGCGGACATCGTCAAGCGCCTCGTGCAGGGCGCCGACTACACCAACGCGGCGCGGGCGATGATGTTCGCCGTCGGCTGCATCCAGGCCCAGCGCTGCCACACCAACCGCTGCCCGACCGGCGTCACCACGCAGGACCCCCGCCGCGCCCGCGCACTGGTCGTCGAAGACAAGTCCCTGCGCGTGGAACGGTTCCAGCGCTCCACGGTGACCGGCGCGCAGCAGATCATGGCGTCGATGGGCGTCCGGTTCCCCGCCGAGCTGCGGCCGCACATGCTCCGCCGCCGCGTCGACCCCCACCAGGTGCTGTCCTACGCGGAGCTCTACGACTGGCTCGAGCCCGGGCAGCTGCTGTCGGAACCCCCGCGGGACTGGGCGGAAGACTGGGCAGCGGCCGATCCGGACCGCTTCACCGTCTGAGCGGCCGCCATCAGGGCGTTCGCGACGCCGTCGCCGTCTATGCTCGCCGGGTGGCGATCGACTCCCCCGCTCTGAAGACCCGCCGCGCCGCGCCCCGGGACTGGCTGCCGCGGTGGTCGACGGCCGCCGGCCTGCGTGCCCTCCGCGCCACCCTGGTGGTCCCCGTCCTCTTCGCGGTCAGCATCACGGTGATCGGCGACCTGCAGGTGGCGACGTTCGCCGCCTTCGGCGGGTTCGCCACGTTGGTCATGGCGTCGTTCGGCGGCGATCGGCGCGACAAGCTGCGCGCCCACTTCGGACTCGCCGTCACGGGCAGCGTTCTGCTGGTCATCGGCACCGCCGCCAGCGCGTCGCTGCTCCTGGCGGCGGTCGTCACGCTCGTCGTCACCTTCCTGGTGCTCTTCGGCGGAGTCGCCGGACCGAACGCGGCCGCCGGGGGCGTCGCCGCGCTGCTCGCCTACGTACTCCCGGCCGCCTCCCCCGGCACGATGAGCATGGTGCCCGCCCGCCTCGGCGGCTGGTGGCTGGCCTCGGTGGTCGGCACCGCGGCCGTCCTGCTGCTGTCGCCCCGCTCCCCCGCCACGGCCCTGCGGGACGCAGCGGCGCGGGCGGCCGGCGCGCTGGCCGATCACCTGGAGGCGGCCCTGCGCGGCGGCGCGGACGTGGACACGGCGCACGAAGCGGCGGTCGAAGCCAAGCACCACCTGATCGACGAATTCACCGCGACGCCCTACCGCCCCACCGGGCTGGCCGCCGAAGACCAGGCCCTCGACAACCTGGTGGGCCTGCTCGAATGGTGCGCTTCGGTCATCGCCGACACCGTGCGCGAGTACCCCGACCTGAGCGGCGCACCCGCGGTCGAGCGCGAGCTCCTCGTCGAGACCAGCGCCGGCCTGCGCGAGGTTTCCCGGCTGCTGGCCGGCCGGCCCGGCTCCTTCGACGTCGGCGAGCTGGACCGCAAGATCCAGGCGAGCGTGGCATGGCTGCGCGCGCTGGGTTCGGGCGATCCCGGCTACGCCGACGCGGTGCACCTCTCCTTCCACGCCCGCACCGGCGCGTTCGCCGTCCGCGAGGCGGTGACCGAAGCCCGTGCCGCGGTGCCCGGCGCCCGCCGGACGCGCTTTCCCGGCAGGTTCTCGATGGCCTCGCTGGCGCGGGTCGCGTCTCCGCACACGAGCGTGCGGTCGGTGTGGTTCGTCAACAGCCTGCGCGGCGCGGCGGCCCTGACCGCGGCGGTCGTCGTCGCCGGGGCGAGCGGCGTCGAGCACGGGTTCTGGGTGGTGCTGGGCACGTTGTCCGTCCTGCGCGGCAACGCGGCGGCGACCGGGTCGACGGCGCTGCGGGCGTTGCTCGGCACGGCGCTCGGCGTCGTCATCGGTGCGATGCTGCTGCTGGTCATCGGCACCAGCGCACCCGCGCTGTGGATCGCGCTCCCGATCGCGGTGCTGGTCGCCGGCTACGCGCCGGGCGCGCTGCCCTTCACCGCCGGCCAGGCGGCCTTCACCGTGACGGTCTCGGTGCTGTTCAACCTGCTCGCACCGGCCGGCTGGCAGATCGGCGTCGTGCGGATCGAGGACGTCGCGATCGGCTGCGCGGTGTGCCTGGTGGTGGGCGCGCTGTTCTGGCCCCGCGGCGCCAGGGCCGTGGTCGCCGACGACCTCGCCGACGCGTTCCGCACCGGCGGCGCGTACCTGTCGGCGGCCACGAACTGGGCGCTCGGCCTCCGCCACGACCCACCGTCCCCCGCCGCGGCGACCGCGGCCGGAGCACGCCTCGACGACGCACTCCGCGGGTTCCTCAGCGAGCAGGGCACCAAGCACGTCCCCAAGCCCGACCTGTGGCGGCTGGTCATGGGGACCGTCCGCTCCCGGCTCACCGCGCACTCACTGGCCGGGCTCCCGAACCCGCACGTCGAGCCGGACCCGTTCCGCCGGCTCCTCGGCGACCAGGCGGCCCAGCTCGCCGCCTGGTACGACCACCTGGCCTCCCGCCTGGACCGCACCGACCACGGCGACGTCCCCATGCTCGCCCCGCCCACCTTCCCGGATCTGCTCGAGCAGCCCGGCGCCTCGGTGCGCGACCTCGCGTGCGCACTGTGGGTCCACGAGCACATCAAGCACATCTCCGCCCGGCTCGCCGAGCTCGTCGAGCCGGCCGGCGTGGTGGCCACCCAGCGCCATCGCCCCTGGTGGCGGTGAGCACCCGGCCCCACCGGCGTCTGCTGACGAGTCCCGGACGACCCGATCGGCGCAGCGCTTTCAGCCGGAAAGTAGCGGAATCGGGACGGAGTGTCACACTAATCGGTTGACCTCGCGATACGCCATGGCCACGAAATGTCGGCCAGCTCATCCTGAACAGCGTGTCAATGGGGCCGAAGGCGTTACGGATTGTCGACCTGACGCACGCGTTCGGCCCCGATGTGGCGGGCTCCGAGGATTTCGCCGGGGAGCGCCGGGAGCAGGCGCTCAGCCTCCGGCAGGACGGTTTCGACCTGCAGCGGCACAGCATGCCGGGCGCCTGGGCGACCCACGTGGACGCCCCCGCGCACATGCGTGCGGGCGGACGCACCGTGGACCAGCTGCGGCCGGACGAACTGGTCCTGCCGCTGGTGGTCATCGACCTGTCCGCGGAAGTGGCCCGTGATCCCGGTACCTGCCTGGACGTTCCGCACGTCCTGGACTGGGAGCGGCGGCACGGCCAGGTGCCGGGAAAAGCCTTCGTGGCTTTCCGGTCGGACTGGTCGAACCGGTGGCCGGCCCAGGACGCGATGCGAGGCCGTGAGCCCGATGGCCGTGTCCGGTCACCGGGATGGACGGTGGCCGCGATCGATTTCCTGGTGGGGCAACGGGACACCACGGCCTTCGGCCACGAGACGATCGACACCGACCCGGGCCGCCGGGTCACTTGTGACGCCGACGGATCGAACGCCGAGGAGATCGCCGTCAGGCAACACCCGGCGGAGGCCCGGATCTTCGAGCACGACCGCTACCAGGTGGAGATGATGGCGGGCCTGTCCGAAGTCCCGCCGCTCGGCGCCACGGTGGTCGTCGGCGTCGGCAAGGCCCGAGACGCCACAGCGTTTCCCGCCCGCGTTCTGGCGTTGGTGCCGGACGCATGAGCCGGCATTACCTGATGTGCGCTCCGGTCCACTTCGACGTGACCGAGAAGAGCAATCCCTGGATGCAGCCGGACCATGTGGTCGACAAAGAACGCGCGATGGCGCAGTGGCGCAGCCTGGTCGACGTCTACGAGCGCCTCGGGCACCGGGTGAGCTTCCTGGATCCGGTGCAGGGCCTACCGGACATGGTGTTCACCGCCAACGGCGCTGTCGTGGTCGGCGGCCGTGCGTTCGTGGCGCGGTTCCGCAGTGCGACCAGACAACCCGAGTCCGCAGCGCACGAGCGGTGGCTGGAGTCAACCGGCACCTACACCGTCACGATGTCGGAGGGAATCGGCGAGGGAGAGGGCGACTTCCTCTTCACCGGACGGCATGTCCTGGCGGGCACCGGCTTCCGCACGGACCACGCGACGCATCTGGAGGCCCAGGAGTTCCTCGGCCACCCGGTGATCTCCCTGCGGTTGGTCGACGAGTGCTTCTACCACCTGGACACCGCCCTGCTACCGCTCGACGCCGACACGATCGCCTACTACCCCGGCGCGTTCTCGGCGGGCAGCAGGCGTCTGCTCGAGCGCCTGTACCCGGACGCCCTGCTGGCCACCGCCGAGGACGCCGGCCACTTCGCCCTCAACGCGATATCCGACGGCCACCACGTCGTCATCTCTTCCGGCAGCACGCACTTCGCCAACCAGCTGCTCGATCGTGGGTATGAACCGATCCCGGTCGACCTCTCGGAGTTCCGGGCCTCCGGTGGCGGCCCCAAATGCTGCACCCTGGAGCTGCGCCCAGGCACACCGGCCAGATGACAACAGGCAGTACACCACCGTAAGCGGCTTCAGCGGTGCACGGGGGCATGCATCCAAGAGCGGTGTCCACTGCGACACCGGAGGCGGCCGATGGGCGGTCGGGTCCGTGGCGTCCCGGGCTGCCGGGGTTGGCGACCCCGGCGGTCACCTACGGCTTCGGACGGTACGGGTACGGCCTGTTCCTGCCGCGTTTCCAGGCCGGCTTCGGCGGGTCGACCGGCGCTCTCGGAGCAGTGACGAGCCTGCTCATCGCCGTGGCGCCGAACACCTGGTTCCTGGTAGCGGGAGTCACGATATCCAGGATGTCCCCCGGCTGGGTCTGGACCCCGTATTCCGACGTCGTTCAGGACACCGTGATGCCCGGAGCACGATCACACGCACTGTCGATGATCAGCACCGGCACCACCTTCGGGGTCGTCCTGGCCGGGCCTGCCGCGTTGTTCGCAGCCGACTCCCGCTGGAGGTGGGTGTGGCTCGGTGCGGCTGTCGCAGCCTTTCTGGTGACCGCGTGGACCATGCGGGTGCTGCCCGCGGCGCCGAGAGCAAGTGCGCAACCTCGTGAGCAGATCCGGTGGCGTGAGCTCGTCCTTCGCCCCGGCGCCCGGCCTCTGTTCGGGGCGGCAGCGTCGTCCGGCCTGGTCGGGGCGTCCTACTGGTCGTTCGCCGGCGTCGCGGTCGCCACCGCCAACGGCGGAGACCAGCGCGCGGCGCCGGCGTTGTGGACGGTCATCGGGCTCGCGGGGACCGTCGGCGTACTCACGGGCCGGTTCGTGCGCCGGCACGGCCTCCGTCCCGTCTTCGTCGCCGCACAGATCGTCCTCGCCGCCTCGACGGCAATACTGTGGCTGGCGCCCGCCGGCTGGGAGTTCGCGCTGGCCTCCCCCCTGCTCTACGGGGCCGGGTTCATGGTCGGCGGGACGCTGCTGTCGGTCTGGAGCTCGACGGTCTTCGACGACCATCCCACCCGCGGCTTCAGCGTCGTGGTCGTCTTCATCACCCTCGGCGCGGCGCTCGGCCCGGCGACGCTCGGGCTCGTCGTCGACCACGCCGGGCTCGCCACGGCGTTCGCCGTCGTGACGCTGCTCGCTCTCGCCACGTTGGTGGCGCTGCCCCGGCACACCCGCCGGCTGCCCTCCTTGAGCACGACGGCGACACCCGCTCAGGAGAACTGCGATGCCTGAACCGTTGGAGCACATCGGCGGCATCGTCTGCCTCGACTTCGCCAACACCGTCGG
Source organism: Amycolatopsis sp. NPDC051102 (assembly GCF_040682815.1). Classification (NCBI taxonomy): domain Bacteria; kingdom Bacillati; phylum Actinomycetota; class Actinomycetes; order Pseudonocardiales; family Pseudonocardiaceae; genus Amycolatopsis; species Amycolatopsis sp. NPDC051102. The sequence goes on along the minus strand of NZ_JBFBBT010000001.1, from coordinate 384,497 downwards.
CCCGCGACGGGCGCGGCCCGACAAGGCTCCCCACGACTACCTCCCGGACTTCGCGAGCCTCATCGAATGGTCCTCGAACGCCGGGACCATCGGCGCGAACCGGGCGAGCTTGCTGCGCAGGCGCGTCCAGCGCGATCCCGACGGCGCCCGGGACACCCTGCGGCGCGCCAAGCAGCTGCGCGAAGCCATCCATGCCGTGTTCGCCGCCATCGCCCAAGGTGAAGAACCACCCGATCCGGCCCTCGGTCAGCTCCAGGATGCCTACGCCGAGGCGATGCGGCACGCCACCCTGATCTCCACCCCCACCGGGCTGGACTGGAGCTGGTCCCCCCGCGGCGAATTCGACTGCCTGCTCTGGCCGATAGCCCGCTCGGCGGCGGAAGCCGCGATCAACGCCGACTTCGGGCGGATCAAGGAGTGCCGCGGACACAACGGCAGCTGCGGCTGGCTGTTCTACGACACGAGCAAGAACGGGCTGCGCCGGTGGTGCAGCATGACGGCATGCGGCACCTGGGAAAAAACCAGCCGGCGCAACTCCACCACCAGGAAGGCGTGAACGCCAACGGACACCGGCTGTTGTCGATGGCCACGTCGAGCGTTCGTGTGGTCAGCCTCGCGTGCCCTGGGCCCGGCTCCGGAGGCAGCGAGTCCGGCTACACCCGGCTCTTGTAGGTGTCGATGACCTCGCGCAGCGAGCCGCTCATCCGGATCCGGCCTTCGTCCATCCAGAGGGCCGTCGTGCACAGTTCGGCGAGCAGTTCGTCGGAGTGCGAGGCGAACACCAGCACGCCGGAGCGCCGGGCGAGGTCCACCAGCCGCGAGCGGGCCTTGGCGAGGAATCCGGCGTCGATCGCGCCCAGGCCCTCGTCGAGGATCAGGATCTCGGGGTCGATGGTGGTCACCACACCGAGCGCGAGCCGGACCCGCATGCCCGCCGAGTAGGTGCGCAAGGGCAGGTGCAGGTAGTCACCGAGCTCGGTGAACTCGGCGATGTCGTCGATCCGCTTCTCCATCTGCCTGCGGCTCATCCCGAGGAACAAGCCGCGGATCAGGATGTTCTCCCGGCCCGATACCTCCGGGTCCAGCCCCACGCCGAGGTCGAACACCGGCGCGATCCGGCCGACGACCCGGCTGCTTCCGCGGGTCGGCTCGTAGATGCCGGACAGCAGTCGCAGCAAGGTCGACTTGCCTGCGCCGTTGTGCCCCACCAAGCCCACGCGGTCGCCCTCTTCCAGGGACAGGGTGACGTCCTGCAGCGCCTCGATGACCGGCACCTTCGCTCCGGTCCCGATCTTGCCGCCGACCTTGCCCAGGACCTGCTTCTTCAGTGAGCGGGTCTTGGCATCGAAGATCGGGAAGTCGACGTAGGCGTTCCGCACCTCGATACCCACCATGCTCCGCCCCTCTCGTCGTCCGACCACCAGCATATGCGAACGCAAGTTATCATTCGCATCTGGGCGGCCGCTGCGGCCCGTCTTCGGCGAGAGGTAACGTGCGGCCGGTGAGCAAGCAGTTCGCGGAGCGGGGCTTCCACCCGCCACAGCAAGCCCGCAGCCGGGCGTCCCTTAAGAAGGTGCTGGCAGCGGCTGAGCACGTACTCGCGTCGCGCGGGATCGAGGAGTTCACCGTCGGCGCCGTCGCCGAACAGGCGGAGATGTCAGTGGGGGCGATCTACCGCCGGTTCTCCGGCAAGGATCAGCTCCTGCACGCTGTGAAGGACCAGTTGCTCACGCAACTCGAGACCAACGTCGACGAAGCACTCCGCACGTCCGGCCCCGGACTGCACGCAACCATCAGCGCTTTCACCCAAGCCTTGGCGCGCACCTTCACCAGCCACGACCGAGTCTTCTCGGAGCTGCTCGACGGCCAGCGCGCAGAAGGTCGCGACCGCGGCTTGCAGGCACTTGCGGCGATACAGCGGTCTCTCGTCGACTCCACTCGGCCTTACCTGCAGGAGATCGCACGCAGCGATGGTCACCAAGCCATCCGAATGGCCGCCCGAACGGTCATCGGCGCCTGCGTGCACCGCGCAGCCACCTGCCGATATTGGCCCGATGACCTGTCATGGAACACATGGGCCTTCGAGACGACCGAGCTGGCACTCGCCTACTTGACGACGCCGGCGAAACCACGCTCGAAGCGCGACTAGGGCCTGTATCGAAGTGGGTCATAGCCACTCGTTGATCGCAGCGACGTGGACGGTGGCTTCGTATCGGACGGCGAGCTTGTCGTAGCGGGTGGCCACCCCGCGGTGGCGTTTGACGCTTCTATGTTTGTCAAGTGGTGATGGTGGCGTTCAGCGTTCGGTAGAGCTCTCGGGCGATGTAGCGTTTGAGGAGGCGACGGATTTCACGGTCGTTGGTGCCTTGACTGCGTCGTTTGTCGATGTAGTGCTGAGTTCGGGGGCAGACGCGCCATCGGGTGAGCATGATGGCGTGCAGGGCGTTGTTGAGGGCTCGGTCGCCGCCGCGATTGAGGCGGTGGCGGGTGGTGCGTCCGCTGCTGGCTGGGATGGGGCTGGCGCCGGCTAACGCGGCGTAGGCGGCGTCGTTGCGGCAACGTCCAGGGTGCGACCAGGACACGATGGCCTGGGCGGCGCTGACGGGACCGACACCGACGGAGCTCAGCAGTGCGGGAGCAAGGTCAGCGACCAGGGCGGAGAGCTGGGTCTTGTTTTCGATGAGTTCGTCGCGGATGCGCCGGATCGATCGGGCCAGGCGGCGCAGTTCGGTGCGACGGACGGCTTGTTCACGCGTTTCGTTGTGGCGTGGTCGTCGTCGGACCAGCTGGGTGAGGACGTCGACAGTCAGGGCTTGGCGGGCCAGTGTCCGGTCGGCGTCCTGGCCGGTTAGGAGCAGAGCCCGTAGCCGGTTGATCTGGCGCGTCTTGGTCGCTGTGAGTTCGGCGCGAGCGCCGAGCAGTATCCGCAACGCTTCTCGGTCTCCGTCAGCGCGGGGTGTCGGCAGCCGGGTGCTGTCGAGGCTGAGGGCGCGCATGGCGGCCAGGTGGGCGTCGATCGGGTCCGACTTGCCTCTGCGGCGTTCACCGCGCCGTGGTGGGTCGCTTTCGATGACGGCCCATCCGGCGGCCTGTAACGCTCGGGTTAGGCCAATGCCGTAGCCGCGGGTGCCCTCCAACGCGATCACCACACGCGGTCCTGGTGCATGGTCGATGATCCAGCTCAGCGCGTCTGCGAAGCCTGTTTCGCTGTTGCTGATCGTGGTCGTGGCCACGGTGACTCCCGCAGGAGTGACCATTTCCAAGGCATGGAGGTCGCGGTGGGTATCGCCGCCGACGACGGCGTCGACGACATCGGCCAGTACCGGCATGTGGTTTTGATCCTCATCGGTCCAGGGGTGGGCATGTGGTCACCGGCCTGGGCACCGAGCGGCATCTCTGTGAGGGGTCACGCACCGCGGTGCGGACAGGCTTCTGATCAAGCCAGCTGGTGGGCCAAGTCGATGCTGGCGGAGAAGGGAGACAGGTCAAACGCAAGGCACGCAAGCGCGGCCAGAGCCGGTTCGAGTCATCCCAGTCCACCAGCACCGATCTTGGCAACGGCCCAGACCGGAACCGCTATCCACCACACTCACAGAGCCGGTTGATCCCGCACTCCACCGCGTGCCGCTGCTTGTAGATCTCGGGGTCGAAGGCGGGCGGCCGACCGCCCTTCGACCCCTTGGCCTTGCGATGCGCGTCCTGATCAGCCTTGCTCGGAATCGTCGCCTTGATCCCGCGACCGCGCAGGTGAGCCCGGTTGGCCTTCGACGTGTAAGCCTTGTCGGCCAGGACCCGATCAGGACGCGTCCGCGGCCGGCCACCGCCCGGTCGAGGCACCCGGATCCCGGCCAGGACCGGGATGAACTGCGGGCTGTCGCCCCGCTGCCCCGCGGTCAGCACGATCGACAACGGCTTCTGCCCCTGCTCACACCCCAGATGCAGCTTCGTGGTCAATCCGCCTCGCGACCGGCCCAACGCATGATCCTCCGGCTCGACGGTGACCCCGCCCGGCGGCTCGGCCTGCAGATCCCCCTTTTCCGCGCACCCGCCGCATGCTGATGCGCCCGCGCGATCGTGGAATCCACGCTGACATCCCACGTGATCCGCCCAGCCGCCTCGGCCCGGGCCTGCAACGCGGTCAGAATCCGCTGCCAGATACCAGCCCGTTGCCAGCGCCGGAACAACCCATAAACAGCTGCCCAGGACCCATATCCCTCGGGCATGTCCCGCCACGGTGCGCCGGTGCGCACCCGCCATCGGATCCCGTCGATCAGCTGCCGCCTGCTCCACAACGGCGGTCGACCCGGCCGCGACGGCACCGGCAACAACAGCTCCAGCGCTGCCCACTGCTCGTCGGTCAGGTCAAACCGCCCCGTCACCGCTAGGGTGTCCACGAGGTCTCCGGTGTTCAGGTTCTTCTTGGTCGACGAACCACCTACCGGAGACCTCACCTATTTCAACCACCGACACGCCCAGCACCAGCTCAACTTGCTGGAGAAGACTTCGATACAGGCCCTAGGAGCGGGGCATCCCCAGCTATCAGGGGATCAGGACCGTCCTGGTCCCCTTCTGGTCGAGATTCCACACCTCGTGGACCTGTGCCAGCGGGACCCGCCGGACGTCCATCCGCAGCTGGCCGCTCGCCACCAAGCCCATGACCTCGCCGCGCAGACGGTCGAGTTCGGCGGCCGGCGGTGCGTTGCCCGTGCCGAATCCGACCAACTCCAGTCCGCTGCTGCGCAACAGATCCGCGGAGAGGGAGACGTTGGCTCCGGCCGTCGAGCCGACCTGGACGAAGCGGGTGCAGGCTGACCTGAGCACCATGTCGGTGTGACCGAGCGTGCTGATGAAGACCTCGGCCGGCCGGCCCCACAGGTAGTCCAGGACGACGTCGAAGCTTCCTTCGGCGCGGAATGCCGCCCGCAGCTCGTCGTCGGGTTGGTCGAGCTGGATGGTTGCGTCCGCGCCGAGGCCCGGAAGGGCGGCCAGGACGTCGGTGTTGCGTCCGGCGGCCACAATCCGGCCGGCGCCGAGGCGCTTGGCGAGCTGGACCGCGATCCGGCCGGCGACTCCGGTCGCGCCGAGGACGAGCACTCGCTCGTCCGGCCGCAGCTTGGCCCGCCATTCCAGAGCGGCCCACGTCGACACGCCGGGGTTCTGGACCGCCGCGGCCAGGTCGTCGTCCAAGCCTTCGGGGATGGGGGTGCACCACGCGCGGTTCGCCACAGCCTGCTCGGCCATCGCGCCGCCCGGTGACCGGAACAGCACCCGAGTGCCGTCCGACAACCTGCCCGCCGCGAGGGTGCCGCACACCGCCGGGAGGTTCGCGGACGACGCGAAATGCGTACCCGCGGCGAGCATCCGGTCCAGGTTGGTCAGGGGGCAGGCCGTCACCTGCAGGACTTCCTGCCCCTCCCCCGGCTCCGGCTCGGGGACGTCCTCGAAACGGGGGACGTCCCCGGGCGCGTGCAGGACGGCAGCCTTCATGGTCGCTCCCGGAAAGTGTCGATGTTCTCAGGCCAAGCCGGTTTCGGGGCCGTCCTTGAACAGGGTCTGCGGATCGAGGGGCGCGCCGTAGGTGTAGTGCCGGTGCTCGCCCCACGGCTCGATGTGGCTGCGTCCGAGGGAGTCGATGGTGACGTGCCGGGACGTGGCGGGCCGGCCGGCGGCGCGGTCGGCGAGCCAGTCGGCGACGGCGAGGAACACGGCCGGCCCGAGCCTGCCCGCGGTGCGGGTGACCGGTGCGTGGTGCTCGCCGACGTAGAACAGCAGCTCCTTCGGGCCGCGGACCTCGTTGAGGTGGTTGTAGGTGTCCACCGGGTCGCACAGCGGATCGTCCTCGCCCATGACGACCAGGTACGGCATGGAGATGCGCTCGCCGAGGCCGGCGACGGTCATGGTGGTCAGCTTCGCCTCCAGCTCCGCCACACTGGACGTGCCGGTCATGTACATGAAACGCTGCCGGAACGTCGGCGAATGGGTCGTGAGCATGGTGGTGTTGCCCGGGTCGAAGCAGGTGAACATCACCGCGCACGCGGCATAACGCGGTTCGGCGGCGGCCATCTGGGTGGCCCAGAACGAACCCTGGCTGACGCCGCACAGCATGACCCGGCCGGGATCGATCTCCGGCCGCGCCGCGACGAGGTCGTACGCAGCGGTGCCGACCTGCCCGTAGTCGTCCGGGTCGTACCAGATCTCCCGCACCAACGATGTGCCCTGCCCCGGGCCGTCGAAGGACAGCACCGCCATGCCACGGCGAAGGTAGCGGTCGGCGGACGCGAAGACGTTCATCTCCTTGAAACCGTCCATTCCGGACAGCATCACCACGCAGGGCACCGTGCCGGGCCGGCCGGCCGATTCCGCCGGCAGGTGCAGCCAGCCGGCCAGCGACTGGTCCCCGTACGGGATCTCGACCGGTTCGACGTGGTGGTCCGCCCCTGCGGTGTAGGCGGTGTAGCAGTCGAACTTCTTCTGCTCCAGCACGACGTTGAGTTCGGAGTTCGTGAAGATCGGCCACTGCGCGCCGCCGTAGAGGATCGCGGCGGTGAAGTAGTCGTCGCTCGCCGAAACGGCATGACCGGACCGCTCCTGCCCGGCACCACGGCGTTCGAAGTGACGGGCCAGCTTGACCATCTCGCGGGTGAAGTCGTCCAGCTTGCGGATCGACTTCTCGAGACCGAGGATGGCGCCCTTGTGGTCCGCACTGACCGGAGCGGAGAGGTAGTGCAACCGGTCCTGGTCCCATTCCGGGCCGAGCAGTCCGATGACCAGGTCCAGCAGCCACCGCTGATCGGCGAAGCGGGGATCGCGGTGGGCCAGCGCGTGGGGATTCAGCGGCATGGTGTCCTCACTCCAGTCCTTCAGTCCTCGGTGTTGACCGAGACCGCCCGGTAGGGAAACTTCCGCTGCCACTTGCTGACGAACCGGGCGACTGGCGGGTGCGAGAGGTACTTGCGCAGCGAGTCCAGATCGGGGTATTTCATCTGCGCCATGTCCGTCGGGACGAACGCGGGTGCCACCTGGGTCGGCAGCGGGATGGCCGGCTTGTACACATAGGACTCCACCAGACCCGATCCCAGCGCCATCGCGCTGCCCTCGCGGAAGAACTCCGCGCGGTCGGCCTCGGTCATCTGGTCGGGGAACGCGAAGAAGATCGTATGCGTCACCACGTCGTCCTCGCCCACAGGTCGGCGACGAACAGGTGGTACGCCCCGGACTGCAGCACGATCATCAGGTCGAGCAGCTTCGCCTTGTCCCCCGTTACCGCGAACTGCCCGGTCACGAACGCCGTGGCGGCGTGCAGTTCGCCGGACTGGAAGTCGGCCAGGTCGCGGTAGGTGGCCGTGATGGTGAGGTCGCTGTCCTCGATCCTGCCGCGAAACACCTTGACGATGGCACCCTTCTCGATCACCAAGGAGAAGTACACGGTGGACTCCGGCGTGTCCGTCACCCGGAACTGAACCCGGGCGTTGACGTGCGGGATCGGTTTCTGGTTCGCCGAGGCCAGGTTTTCCATCTCGGCCAGGTATTCCTCGGACAGGAACCGGACTTGGGTCTGTGCGGTGCCCATCACGCCTCCTTGACCTTGGTGAATCGGATCGGCAGGGCTTCGAGCTGGGGGAACGCCACCCGCGCCCGGTGGCGCAGCGGCTCGGTGATCTCCATGCCGGTGAACCGGTTGAGCATCGCCGGGAAGACGACCTCGGCCTGCAGGTTGGCCAGCCGCCAGCCGAGGCAGAAGTGGATTCCCAGCCCGTAGGCCAGCGGCGTGGTGTCCTTGCGGGTCACGTCGAACCGATCCGGGTCGGGGAAGTGCTCCGGATCGCGGTTCGCCGCCGCGATCCACACCATGACCCGCGAGCCCGCCGGGATCTCGACGTCACCGAGCCGAACCGGCCCGGTCGTCGTCCGCGGGATCATGTGCGCTGAAGGCGCGTAGCGCAACACCTCGGTGATCGCTTGGCCGATCAACCCCGGATCCTTGCGCACCAGGTCCGCCTGGTCCGCGTGCTCGATGAACAACCGGATGCCGTTGGTCATGAAGAACGTGGTGGTTTCGCTGCCGGCGGCGATGATCATGTGGCACATCTGGACGAGCTCGTAGAACGTCAAGCGCTCACCGTCCTCGTCGACGGCGTCGATCAACGCCGACAGCAGGTCGTCCCGCCGCTCACGTTGCCGTTCGCGCACCAGCTCGCCGAAGTAGTCGTCCAGGAACACCGCCGCCTCATCGGCCGTGCGGAATTCGGAAGCGGTGATCCCCGGCTCGAACACCCGCTGGAAGTCACGGATCTTGTCACGGAGCAACGGAGCCTGTTCCTGCGGGACACCGACGAGGTGAGCCATCACGCTGAGCGCGAGCGGGAAGCAGACGTCGTTGGAGAAGTCGCCACCGCCCGCCTCGGCGAGCGGCGCGATGAGCTCGTCGAACCGCTGCTCGATGTAGACCCGGTGCTGCATCACGCGCTTCACCGTGAAGGCGCGGTTGACGATCCGGCGCAGCCGGGAGTGGTCGGGCGGGTTGGCCCACAACATGTTCGCGGCCAGCTTGCGCAGCGCCGGGTGCTGGTCCCACTGGCCGGCGAACCGACCGGCCATGTAGACCTGGATGTCCTTGTTGACCTCTTTGCTGCGCAGGAACTCCTCGACGTCGTCGTAGCGGGTGAGCACCCAGGTCCCCAGCGTGCTGCGGTGCACCGGGACGGCCTCGCGGAGCCGGTGGTAGCGCGAGTACGGGTCGGCCAGCCCCTCCGGGGAGAACAGGAGCTCCGCGAACGCCTCGTTCGCGGCGTGCTCGGCCGCGGCGTCCGGAGGGGCGATGTGGGTGGTCATCGACGACTCCTCGATCGTGTGTGTGCAGGCCGTGGCACGAGCCGGAACAATCTGCTGAAGTAATTGATGACGTCCCGGATTAAAGCCGTACTCAAGCCCGGCTCGATGGTCGATCAATTGTCCGGATGCGTTTGCGGGCAGAAGAGACTGTGCTAACTTCGGGGAACGTTCCTTTCTTTCACACCAGTATGGGAGACGCGGTGGAATCCCTGCTTCTGCGTGACGGGTTGGTCATTGACACCGAACCGGCACCAATCGTGCACCACAATTGCGACGTACTGATCGAAGACGGCCGTATCGCCGCAGTTGGCCCGAATTTGCCCGCCCCGGCCGGGACCACCGTGCTGGACGCGAGCCACAACATCGTGCTGCCGGGATTCGTGGACACCCACCGGCACGTGTGGCAGGCCGTGCTGCGTTCCATCGCGGTGGACATGGATCTGCCCGAGTACTTCGCCCTCGTGCGCCAGCATCTCGGTCCTCGGTTCCGGCCGGAGGACGTGCGTGCGGCGAACACGCTGGGCGCGCTGGAGTGCCTCGATGGCGGTGTCACCACCGTGCAGGACTTCGCCTACGCCCGCGCGGACCGCATCACGCCGGACGGCTACGTGGCCGGCGAGTCGGACTACGACTACGCCGAAGCGGCCTTCGACGGGCTGCGCACGGCCGGTGTCCGCGCGGTCTTCGGCTACCTGCTCACCCCGCAGGACACGGCCGCGGTCCGCCGGGCGCACGCCTTGTTCACCGCGGACAGCCCGCTGCTGACCATGGTGGCGGCCTCGCTCGGCCCGTCGAACCAGCACGCGGAGTCGATCCTCGCGGACTGGCGCCTGGCCGATGAGCTGGGCCTGTCGCTGGTGACGCACATCGGCAGCGGCCCGGTCAACGAACGGCCCATCGAGCTGCTGCGCGAACACGACCTGCTCCGCCCGGACATCCTGTACGTGCACGGCAACGACCTGTCCGACGACGAGCTGAAGATGATCGGCGATTCGGGTGCCGCGGTGTCCGTCACCCCCGCGGTGGAGGCCCGGCTGGGCCACGGCGGCCCGCTGATCGGCAGGCTGCGCACGGCCGGCGCGAAGACCGCGCTCGGCGTGGACGTGGTCACCACGGTCGGCGGCGACATGTTCTCCGTGATGCGCGCCGCCCTGCTGAGCACGTACCTCGTCCCGGGCCCGCACGTGACCCCCGGCGACATCCTGCGGATGGCCACCTTGGACGGGGCGGTCGCGCTCGGCCTCGCCGACCAGGTCGGCTCGCTCAAGGTCGGCAAGCAGGCCGACGTCGTGATGCTGCGGGCCGACGACGTGAACCTGGCGTGCGCGCACGATCCCATCGGCGCCGTCGTCACGGCCGCGCACCCGGGCAACGTCGACACCGTGCTGGTGGCCGGCAAGGTGGTCAAGCAGAACGGCAAGCTGGTGGGCCACGACCTGGCCGACGTGCGTACCAAAGCACTGCGGGCCGCGGAGTACGTCACCGCCACCTCGGTTTCCACCGCTTGAGCGTCGCTCTAACAGGGGACGCGACAATTTATTGGTACTGACGCCTGACAAGCAAGAAAGAAATGCCTCGGTCCGCGCAGCCCGATTCGGATGAGGCGTTTCAGTGCCGGGCTGGATCGGCGCGGATCCAGCCCGGGCGCCCCGCCGACGATGGTTGACCGCGCTCCACCATCAGCGCCGCCGGGTGCCGGCGACCGACGCGAAGGGATCTGCGCACATGTCCGCAAACGCAACCTTGAACCGGTTCACGGACTTCATGGTGGGACCCGCGAGGTTCGCCAATCTGTTGAGCTGCTTCGAGCTTGGGCTGATCGACGTGCTCAGGAAATGTGGCGGCCAGACCGCGGTCCAGCTCGGTGAGACCGTCGGCGCCACCCCGGACGCCGTGGAACAGCTCCTGCACCTGCTCGTGAAGGAAGGCTTCGTCGCCCAGGACGAAACGACCGGTGGTTACCGCCTTGACGCGCTCGCCGAGGTCGCGCCGGCCGACTTGCAGCGGGTGCTCACCCTGATGGACATGATCAAGATGACCATGCTCCGCCAGGTCTTCTACCTGACCGAAAGCGTGCAGACCGGCACCCTCGTCGGGCTGAGCGAGCTCTACGGGTTCCAGGGCGGCACGCTGTACGACGCCGTCGCCGTGCACCAGGACCTGCGGATGTCCTGGTCGACGTTGATGGACAACGTCACCGCTCACATCGACCCGTGGTTCTTCGAAAACATCACGATCCCCGCCGGCGCGCGCGTGCTCGACGTCGCCGGCAACACGGGTCTCGGCGCGATCCTGACCCACAAGCTGAAGGGGTCGGCCGGTCTGCACGTGACCACGTTCGACCTGCCCGAGAAGGAACAGGAAAGCCTGGCGAACTTCGCCTCGCACGGTCTGGAGGACCGGTGCTCGTTCGTCGGCGGCGACGTCTTCAAGACCCTCCCGACCGGCTACGACGTCGTGATGATCAAACACTTCCTGGACATGTGGGACAAGGCCGAGGTGCGCAAGATCCTGCGTGCGGTCCACGATTCGCTGAAGGACGGCGGACAGGTCCACATCCTCGTGCCGGTGTACCCCGAGAACACCAGGGACTCCGCCTCCGTCGACATCGACTTCTTCCCCGCGTTCTTCCTCGGCTGCACCATGGGCCAGGGCGGCCCGCAGAAGCTGTCGACCTACTGCGACCTGTTGCGGGAGTGCGGGTTCGAGGTCACCGCCACCGTCACCCAGGATCCCGCCAAACTGTTGCCGGGCACCTTCGTCGTCCACGGCATCCTTTCGGCGAAGAAGACGTCATGACCAGGCCCGTCCGTGCCGCCGCCCACATCTGGCCCGGCGGCGCCCCGGACTACCGGACGTGGCGCGCGGCGGTGCTGCGGGCCGAGGAACTCGGCACCGACATCGTCTTCGGGTACGACCACTTCCACAAGCCCGCGGTCCGCCGTACCGCCAACGGGATCGAGCTGGAGCCGGTTCAGCCGGATGTGACGAACTTCGAGGCGTGGACCGCGCTGGCGTCCTGGGCCGAGATCACCACGACCGCCGAGATCGGTGTGCTGGTCACGGGGAGCGGTTATCGCAACCCCGACCTGCTCGCCGACATGGCGCGCACGGTCGACCACATCAGCGGCGGCAGGCTGATCCTCGGCCTCGGCGCCGGCTGGTTCGAAAAGGACTATGCGGTCTACGGCTACGACTACGGGACGTTGCGCTCGCGGATGGACCTGTTCGCCGAAGGCCTGCGGCGGATCGAGCACCGGCTGGCGAACCTGACGCCGGAACCGTTGCGGCAGATCCCGATCCTCATCGGCGGTGCCGGAGAACGGCGCACGCTCCCGCTCGTCGGCAGGTATGCCGACATCTGGCACAGCGGGCTGGACCGCGAGACCTTCCGCCGCAAGAACGACATCGTCAAGCAGCACGCGGCCGCCGCGGGACGCGACGACAGCGTCATCGAGCGGGCCACCAACTGGACCACGGCCGGCCAAGCGGACACCCTGCTGGCCGAGGGCATCACGTTGCACGTCACGGAACTCAAGCCCACGGACGAGGGCTACGACTTCACGACGTTGACCGACCTGCTGGCGTGGCGGGACGCCAATCGGTAGCCGGCAACAGGTCGAGGTCAAGGTCGAGGTCAAGAACACCACCACAAGGATGGGCGGGATGGAGTATCGGCAGCTGGGCAGGTCCGGAATCCGCGTGTCCGCCCTGTCCATGGGCGCACTGACGTTCGGCGGGCGCGGCGTTTTCGCCAAGGTGGGTACCACCGACCCGGCCGACGCGGCCCGTCAGGTCGACCAGGCGATCGACGCCGGCGTCAACCTCTTCGACACCGCCGACGCCTACTCCGGTGGCGCGTCGGAGGAAATCCTCGGTCAGGTCCTGAAGGGGCGGTCGGACAGGGTGCTGATCGCCACCAAAGTGAGGATGCCGACCGGCAACGGGCCCAACGACGCGGGCCTTTCGCGGCATCACCTGATCACCGCGTGCGAGGCGAGCCTGCGCCGGCTGGGTACCGATCACATCGACCTGTACCAGGTCCACCAGTGGGACGGGGCGACGCCGCTCGAGGAGACCCTGTCCGCGCTGGACGATCTGGTGCGTGCGGGCAAGATCCGGTACGTGGGCTGTTCGAACTATTCCGGCTGGCACCTGATGAAAGCCCTGGCGACCGCCGACCGCCTCGGCGTCACCCGGTTCGCCGGCCAGCAGATCCACTATTCGCTGCAGGCCAGGGAAGCCGAGCACGAGCTCATCCCGGCGGCGGTGGACCAGGGCGTCGGTGTGCTGGTGTGGAGCCCGCTGGCGGGCGGGCTGCTGTCCGGCAAGTACCGGAGGGGCGAGCCGGCACCGGAGGGGTCGCGGCGGTTCGCCGGATGGGACGAACCGCCGGTTCGCGACGAGCGGAAGCTGTACGACATCGTCGACGTCCTGGTCCGGATCGCCGGTGACCGTGGCGTCTCGCCGGCCCAGGTCGCCCTTTCCTGGCTGCTGGGCAGGCCCGCCGTGACCTCGCTCGTGATCGGCGCCCGAACCGGCGAACAGCTGGCGGACAACCTCGGCGCCACCGATCTGGTGCTCGCGGCGGACGAACGTGCCCGGCTCGACGAGGTGAGCGGTTCGCCGTTGCCCTACCCGTACTGGCACCAGGCGAAGCTGGCGAAGGACCGGCTCAGTCCGGCCGACGAAACGTTGCTCGGCCCCCAGACAGGAACTCGGTGAGGAGAAGGTCCATGACGAACGTGTCCGAAGCGGTGGAAACACCGTCCCTCTACGAACGTCTCGGCGGCGTGTTCGGGATCGCCGCCGTCATGGACGTTCTCGTCGACCGGCTCTTCGCGAACGTCTGGGCCAACCGGAATCCCTACGTCGCCGCGATGCACGAGCGCAACGGGCGTCCCGGGTTCAAGTTCATGGTCACCGCGTGGTCGGTCGAGCAGACCGGCGGCCCGAAGTGCTACCCCGGCCGGGACATGCACTACGCCCACGTCGACATGATCGCGAGCGAGCACGACTTCGACGTCGTGGCGTTGGAAATCGCCGCCACGCTGAGCTTCTGCGGCGTGGGTGTGCAGGAGCAGAAGGAATACCTGGAAATCATCGAGAGCTACCGGCGCGAAGTGCTGGACGCTCCGGCGAACGAGCGAGCGAAGCAACCGAAGGCAGCGGACCGAAAAGCCGGTTGAGAAGCCCCGACCAACGAGAGGAAGTCAGCAACGATGATGACCGAGGACCAGTACTTTCTTGGCTACCGGAGCGCGGAGTGGGAGCGGCTGCGGGAACAGGCGGAGGACTTCCAGCCCGAGGCGGCCTGGCTGTTCGACCAGTTCGGGAGGCTCGATGGCAAGAGCGTCGTGGAACTCGGCGTGGGACCCCGTGGCTGCCTGGACGAGCTGGCCGCACGGGTGGGGCCGGACGGAACCGTCATCGGCGTCGAGCGCGACGCGGAGTCGGTCGAGCTCGCGCGCAAGTTCGTCGTGGACCGCACGCTGGACAACGTCGACGTCCGGCACGGCGATGCGCGTGCGACCGGCCTCCCCGGCGACAGCTTCGACCTCGTCACCGAACGGCTGATCCTGCACAACGTGCCGCGGCCCGAGGAGATCGTCGCCGAGGCGGTCCGGCTGGCCCGCCCGGGAGGCTGGGTCGCGTTCCACGAAGGCGACCGGGTGGGGCAGGTGTGCGACCCGCCCGCCGAGTCGTGGAACCGGCTCATGGAGGTCACCCAGCGGTACGCGGACCGGAACCACATCAACGTGTTCATCGGCAGGCGGCTGCCTGGCCTGCTTCGCCGCGCGGGCCTCGTCGACATCCGGGTGCGGCCCGTCCTCTACATCGACCACGAGGCCGGGCACCCGCGGCGTCTGGTCCTCGCCGACTTCGCCGAGAACCTGCGTGACCGGCTCATCTCGAGCGAGCTGATCACCAGGGAAGAGTTCGACGACCTGCACTCGGCGCTGCGCAATCACCTCGCCGATCCGGGCACCACCGTGATCTCGCACCTGTACGTCCAGGCCTGGGGCCGCAAGCCCGAGTGATCGCGCCGTGGTCCGGCACGGTCACCGGACGCCCGCCGCGACGTTGCGGCCGGCCCGAGGTCGCACGCTGAAACGGCGAGAGGAGCCACCACCATGACCACGTCGCTGGAGAATCTTTCCACCGAGACGCGAACGTTCGCACCACCGCCCGAGCTGGCCGCCGCGGCCAACGTCACGGCGGACACCTACGACGACGCCGCCGCCGACGCGCCGGCGTTCTGGGCACGGCAGGCGGAGCGGCTCACGTGGGCGAAGAAATGGGATCAGGTCCTCGACTGGAGCAATCCGCCGTTCGCCAAGTGGTTCATCGGCGGCGAGCTGAACATCGCCTACAACTGCGTGGACCGCCACGTCGAGGCGGGCAAGGGCGGGAAGGTCGCCATCCACTGGGAGGGCGAGCCCGGTGACACCCGGACGATCACGTATGCGGACCTGCTCAAGAGCGTCAGCCAGGCGGCGAACACGCTGACCGAGCTCGGCGTGACGGCCGGTGACCGGGTGGCGATCTACCTGCCGATGATCCCCGAGGCCGCCGTCGCGATGCTGGCCTGCGCCCGCATCGGCGCCGTGCACAGCGTCGTCTTCGGCGGGTACTCGGTGGACGCGCTCGCGACCCGGATCCAGGACGCGAGCGCGAAAGTCGTCATCACCGCGGATGGCGGTTACCGGCGCGGCAAACCGTCGGCGCTCAAGCCCACCGTCGACGACGCCGTCGCACGGTGCTCGAGCGTCGAGCACGTGCTGGTCGTCCGCCGCACCGGCGAGGAGGTCACCTGGACCGAGAAGGACCTGTGGTGGCACGAAACCGTCGAGCAGGCGAACGACAAGCACGAGCCGCGGGCGTTCGGCTCCGAGCACCCGCTCTTCATCCTCTACACCTCGGGCACGACCGGTAAGCCGAAAGGCATCCTGCACACCACCGGCGGCTACCTGACGCAGGTCTCCTACACCCACTGGTCCGTCTTCGACCTCAAAGCCGAAACCGACGTGCACTGGTGCGCAGCCGACATCGGCTGGATCACCGGGCACTCGCACATCGTCTACGGCCCGCTGTCGAACGGCGCCACCGAGGTGATGTACGAGGGTGCGCCGGACACCCCGCACCACGGCCGGTTCTGGGAGATCGTCGACAAGTACAAGGTCAGCATCCTGTACACCGCGCCCACCCTCATCCGCACCATGATGAAGTGGGGCGAGGACATCCCGGCCGGGTACGACCTGTCGTCGCTGCGCATCCTCGGCAGCGTCGGCGAGCCGATCAACCCCGAGGCCTGGATGTGGTACCGCGAGCACGTCGGCCACGACAACACCCCGGTCGTGGACACCTGGTGGCAGACCGAGACCGGCGGGATGATGATCTCGCCGCTGCCGGGCGTGACCGCCACGAAGCCCGGCTCGGCGATGACCCCGCTGCCGGGCATCTCCGCCGACGTGGTCGACGACCGGGCCGAGTCGGTGCCGAACGGCGGCGGCGGCTTCCTCGTGCTCCGCGAGCCATGGCCCGCGATGCTGCGTACCATCTGGGGCGACGACAAGCGCTTTGTCGACACTTACTGGTCCCGGTTCGGCGCCGGCGCCGGTTCCGGTGACGAATGGATCTACTTCGCCGGCGACGGCGCGAAACGGGACGAGGACGGCGCGCTGTGGCTGCTCGGCCGGGTCGACGACATCATGGTGATCTCAGGCCACAACATCTCCACCACCGAGGTCGAATCCGCCCTGGTATCGCACCCTTCGGTCGCCGAGGCGGCCGTGGTGGGCGCGTCCGACCCGACCACCGGCCAGGCCATTGCCGCATTCGTCATCGCCCGCGGCAGCGTGGACACCGCCGGCGAGACAGAAGACCAGCTCAAGGACGAACTGCGCAACCACGTCGCCAAGACCCTCGGCCCCATCGCGAAACCCCGCCGGATCGTGTTCGTGGCCGAACTGCCCAAGACCCGCTCCGGCAAGATCATGCGACGCCTGCTGAAGGACGTCGCCGAGAACCGCACGCTGGGCGACGTCAGCACGCTCCAGGATTCGGCGGTCATGGACCTGATCAAGGCGGGGTCCGGAACGGCGGAAGACTGAGCCCGGGGGGCCTCGCGTCAGCGGGGCCCCACCGGGGGGGCGGCCATGGTGAAAGGGCCCCTTCGTCACGCTGGGCGTGAGGAAGGGGCCCTTCACCTTTCTCGATCGGATCGTATTTCCCACGGGTGTCGCAGGAGGGCCGGCCGGTCGCTTCCGGTCCGACCGGCCCTCCAAGCGTTTGCAGCACGACCGCGACGGGTCTCCGTGGTCACGCCTCGTCGACGATGGCGACCACCCGGGTCCAGCCCGCACCGAGCCCGGCGAGCTTGACCGGGAAACAGGCCACGGTGAAGCCGGCAGCCTCGGGAAGCGCGTCGAGGTTCGCGAGCTTCTCCAGCTGGCAATAGGGCTTCTCGCGGCCGTAGAGATGCGCGGGCCAGAGCACCCGGTTGTCCTGGTTCTCCCGGTAATCGCCGAGCATCGAGGCGAACGGCCGGTCGAAACCCCAGGCGTCGATGCCGATCACGTTGACCCCGCGCTCGACGAGGTAGGCCGTCGACTCCCGGGTCATCCCGGGGTGGTCGGTGCGGTAAGCCTCGGTCCCCCACAGCCGATCCGCCCCGGTCCACAGCAGGACGACGTTTCCCGGCTCGAGCTCGACAGGTACCTTCGCCAGCGCGTCCTCGATGTCGGCCGCGGTGATCCCCACGCCAGGCGGGATGTGCCGCAGGTCGAGGCGGATGCCGGGGGCGAAGCACCAGTCCAGCGGGATCTCGTCGATGGCAGCCGCCGGACTTTCGCCGCTTCGCAGACCGTAGTGCAGCGGCGCGTCCATGTGGGTGCCCGTGTGCGTGGTGAGCGTGACCGTCTCGTTGGAGATCGCCTCACCTTCCGGGAAGTCCTCCGGCCGCAGGCCCAGCGCGGCCGGTGCCGACTTGTGATCGAGGACCGAGACTTCGACCGGCGTGGCCTCGCTCGGACCGTCCAGCACCGGGACGCTGAGGTCGATCAGGCGGCTCACGCCGGGCTGCCGACGGCCTGCGCGCGCCGCTCGGACTCCTTGCGCACCGCGTCCAGGTCGGCGTCGCTGTTGCGGTCCACGGCGGCCCGCAGCAGCTCGGTGGCCTTTTCCTGCGACGGAACGGCTTCGGTGGGCCGAGCGGCGAAGTCGTGGGTGATGACGAGCTGGGTGCGTTCCTCGTCCAGCGGGAGCGCGCGCCACTCACCCCCCATGAATTCGATCATGGGAGCGTTCTCCAGCTGCCGGTAGGCGATGACGCGGTGCTCGCGATCGATGTCGCGGCGGGTCACCCAGCTCTGCACCTGCCCGCTCACGTCGACCACCAGCCGTGCGATCTGGTGGGTCTCGCTCTCCTCCAGGAGCGTCGACTCCCGGGTGGGCGGAAACAGGTTCGCGTACCCCTCGATGTCGGCCAGCACGGCGAAGACGACGTCCGCCGGCGCCTCGACGGTCACGGTGTGTTCGGTGTGGAACATGGAGTTCGCCTTTCCGCTGCCCGGCGGCAGCATCTCCTCGTGGTTGGCGTATGCGGCCTCGTAGTTCAGCTCCGCACGCCATTTGGCGATGAACTCGTGCACGGCGGGCATCTCGGAGAACTTCCGCAGAGTCGCCTCGTCCTGGCAGGAGAACTGCGCGATGTGGGTCGCTGTCATCCCTTTGGCGTGATCGTCGATCGGGAACCGCACGTGCGGCCGCCAGCCGAAGCCCGACACCAGACCGGATTCGGCCGTGATCTCGTGCAGGCCGTCGAAGAAGCTCCGGACCTTGTCCTCGTCGGCCTCCGGGGAAAACCGGTAGATGAGCGTGTGCACGATCATGGGACTTCCTTCGAAAGTGGACCGCACGGGGGGAATGAGCCGACGCTATGAACGAGATCTGGAGCCGCTCTCGACCGGTGCTGAACTGTTCCGCCGTCCATTTCGTGAATCAGCAGGAGACCACGGCGGCTTTAGCACGCGTTGAGATCGTCACGGCACGGTCGCCTCAAGGTGTTCTGTCAGCACACTGTTCCATGACGCCGGGAGCGCGAATGCTTTCTGAGAAAGACCTCATCGGAAGCTGGCGGCTGGCGGCCCATTACTACTTGGACGACGACGGATCCACCAGCGAGGGACCGATGGGTGACCAGGCGGATGGGCTGCTGATCTACCACGAGGACGGCTACATGGCGGCCAGTCTGATGCGCACCAACCTGCTGACGGCCGCGAACGGCACCCTGCCACCGCCCTACCTCGGCTCCAGGGACGACTACCTCGGTTACGCCGGCCGCTGGCACGTGCGCGACGACACCGTGGTGCACGAGGTCTTCATCGGCTCGCACCACCGGGTGGTGCACACCGAACAGGCACGGCAGGTCCAGGTGGGCGAATCCGGTCTCCGGCTGACTCGCCGCCTCGACGGGCCGCACGACTACGTCGTCATGGACTGGCGGCGCGCACGAGGTGTTGCCTCGTGAACCGCCGCGTCGTGATCACCGGAATGGGAGTGCGCGCCCCGGGATCGCTGGGCAAAGAACGGTTCTGGGAACTGCTGTCGGCCGGGCGGACGGCGACGAGACGCATTTCTCTCTTCGACCCCGCGCCGTACCGGTCGCAGGTCGCCGCGGAGGTGGACTTCGACGCCGAGGCAGAAGGACTGAGCCCCCGGGAGGTCCGGCGGATGGACCGGGCAGCCCAGTTCGCGGTGGTGTGTGCCCGGGAGGCGATCGCCGACAGCGGGATCGACCTCGACGCACGGTCACCGCACCGGGTGGGAGTGAGCTTGGGCAGCGCGGTGGCGGCGGCGACCAGCCTCGAGCAGGAGTACCTCGTGCTGTCCGACTCGGGCCGCTCCTGGGAGATGTCGCCGGATCACCTGTCGCCGCACATGTTCGACTACATGGTCCCGAGCAGCATGTCGGCCGAGGTCGCCTGGGCGGTCGGCGCGGAGGGGCCGGTCGCGATGGTGTCGGACGGGTGCACGTCCGGGATCGACGCCGTCGGGCACGCGGCCGCCCTGATCCGGGAAGGCAGCGCGGACGTCGTCATCGCCGGCGCCACGGACACTCCGATCACGCCGATCGTGGTCGCCTGTTTCGACGCGATCAAGGCGACGACCACTTACAACGACGACCCGGCGCACGCTTCCCGGCCGTTCGACGGCACCCGCAACGGTTTCGTTCTCGCCGAAGGCGCGGCCATGTTCGTGCTGGAGGAACTGACCTCGGCGGTGGAGCGGGGTGCGCGCGTCTACGGCGAAGTGAGTGGTTTCACCAACCGCTGCAACGCCTACCACATGACCGGGTTGAAGGCCGACGGCCGGGAAATGGCCGAGGCGATCCGGGTCGCTCTCGACCAGGCCCGGCTCAATCCCGCGGACATCGACTACATCAACGCGCACGGCTCGGGGACGAAGCAGAACGACCGGCACGAAACCGCCGCGTTCAAACGCAGTCTCGGCGATCTCGCCTACCGGACGCCGGTCAGTTCGCTGAAGTCCATGGTCGGTCACTCCCTCGGCGCCATCGGCTCGGTGGAGATCGCCGCGTCGCTGCTGGCCATGGCGAACCACGTGGTGCCGCCCACGGCGAACCTGCACGTCTCCGATCCGGAATGCGATCTGGACTACGTGCCGAACGTGGCCCGCGAACACCACATCGACACCGTGCTCACCGTGGGCAGCGGCTTCGGCGGCTTCCAGAGCGCCATGGTCCTCACCCGGCCGAAGCGGGCGAACGCATGAGCGTGATCACGGGGCTCGGCGTCGTCGCGCCGAACGGCATCGGCGTCAAGGCGTTCTGGGCCGCCACCCTGGCCGGCCGCAGCGGCATCGCCGTGCTGGACCGGTTCGACACCACCCGGTACCCGGCGCGGCTGGCCGGTCTGGTCGGCGCCGTCGACCCGGCCGAATACCTGCCCGCGAGGCTCCTCCCGCAGACCGACGTGTCCACCCGGCTGGCCCTGATCGCCGCAGAGGCTGCCCTGAACGACGCGGGCGTGGATACCGAGGCCCTGCCCGAATACGACATGGGCATCGTCACGGCCAACGCCTCCGGTGGGTTCGAGTTCACCCACCGGGAGTTCCGGAAACTCTGGAGCCAGGGCCCGGAGCACGTCAGCGTGTACGAGTCCTTCGCGTGGTTCTATGCGGTGAACACCGGGCAGATCTCGATCAGGCACGGTATGCGCGGGCCGTCGACGGCACTGGTCGCCGAACAGGCGGGCGGCCTGGATGCCCTGGGCCACGCCAGGCGCACGGTCCGCGCGGGCACTCCCCTCGTGGTGTCCGGCGGCGTCGACTCCGCGTTCGATCCCTGGGGCTGGGCCGCCCACCTGGCCAGCGGCCGGGTCAGCGTCGTTCCGGACCCCGCCACCGCGTACCGGCCGTTCGACACGCGGGCGGCCGGTTACCTTCCCGGCGAGGGCGGCGCCATCTGCGTGGTGGAGGACGCCGACGCCGCACGTGTTCGTGGCGCCAGGGTGTACGGCGAGATCGCCGGCTACGCGGCCACTTTCGACCCGCCCCCTGGCAGCGGCCGACGGCCAGGGCTGCGGCGGGCCGCGGAATCCGCCCTGGCCGACGCGGGCATCCTGCCCCAGGACGTCGATGTGGTGTTCGCCGACGCGACGGGGGTGCCGGAACTGGACCGCGCCGAAGCGCAGGCGCTGCGCGGAATCTTCGGCGAGTCCGGGGTCCCGGTCACCTCGCCCAAAGCGCTGACCGGCCGGCTGCTGTCCGGCGGCGGGGTGCTCGACGTCGTCTGCGCCCTGATGAGCATCCAGGAAGACACCATCCCCCCGACCTTCGGCACCACCGAGGTACCGGCCGGTTACGGCATCGACCTCGTGCTCGGGGAGCCTCGCCGGATGCGGGTGGACACCGCGCTGGTGCTCGCCCGTGGCCGCTGGGGCTTCAACGCGGCCACCGTTATCCGCAACCACTGGAAGAGAGACTGACATGACCATGAGCATCGAGGACCTGCGCGACGTCATCATCAAGTGCGCGGGCGGCGATGCCGACGCTCTGCCCGTCGACCGGATGAGCGTCTCGTTCGAGGAACTCGGATACGACTCGCTGGTCCTCATCGAGACCTCGGCCACGCTCAAGCGGGAGTACGGCGTGGTCATTCCGGACGAGCAGCTCACCGAGCTGCGGACACCCGCGGAACTGCTCCTGCTGATCAACGACCAGCTCGCGCCCGCCGCCGTCGCGGGCCGGCCGGCCACCGGTATCTGACTCGGACTTGGGACTGCGAATGGCTGTTGTGGCGAACACTTCATCAGGTGCCGGCGACCACGAGATCGCGCCGGTGACGACCCTGCGCGAGCTCGCGTTGGCGGCGGCCGCGCCCGCCGCGCTGCGGGCCGCTATCCGGATCGGTGTGGCCGAAGCGCTCGGGGACACGCCTGTCCCCGTGGACCGGCTGGCGAAGAAGCTCGAGGTCGACGCCGGCGTGCTCGAACGCCTGCTGCGCAACCTGAGCTGCTACGGGATCTTCGCCGACACCGCCGACGGCGTGGTGCACACCTCGACGTCGGCGTTGTTGCACGAAGAGCACCCGCAGAGCCTCAAGCACTGGGTGCTGTGGGTCACCGAGCCGTGGACGTGGGAGCTGTGGCCACACCTCGAACACGCGGTGCGCCAAGGGGGGCAGGGCCTGTTCGAAGACCTCTACGGCTCGGAGTTCTTCGCGCACCTGCACAAGGAGTGGCCGGAGTCGACCGAGGTGTTCAACCGGTCCCAGACCGAGCTGAGCCGGATCACGTCCGCGAGCATCGCGAACACGCTGAACCTGGGCGACGTCAAGACGATCGCCGACGTCGGTGGCGGCCGCGGCTACAACCTGGCCGTCCTGCTGGAAGCGAACCCGCACCTGGAAGGGGTGCTGGTCGATCTCCCCGCGGTGGTGGCGAACCCGGATCCACGGCTGCGCCCCGGTGGTGCGCTCGCCTCGCGTGCCCGGGTGATGGCGGGTGACTGTCTCGAAGGAATTCCAGTCGAGGCGGACGTGTACCTGTTCAAGAGCATCCTCGAATGGGACGACGAGCGGACGGTCACCGCGCTGCGCAACGCCGTGGCGGCGGGGCGTCCCGGTGGCAAGGTGCTCGTCATCACGAACCTCGTCGACGACAGTCCGGAAGTCCGTTACGCCACCGGGATCGACCTGCTGTTCCTGCTCAACACCAACGGCAAGCGACACACGCTGAAGGGGATCACGCGGCTCGTCGAGCGGTCGGGCCTGCGTCTGGAGGGCGTCCAGCCGATCAAGCCGCTGCTCCACCTGGTGGAGGCAGCCATCCCGCGCTGACGGCAACGGAAGGGGTTCGCCCGCTCTGTGACACAGAGCGGGCGAACCCCTTCTCGCCGGTCAGTCGCTGTTGAGGATCTCGCATTGCATCTGCCTCGCCTCACCGGAAGGCTCCAGCCCGAGATCCTGATCGAGGATCGTGCGGAGCTGGTGGTAGGCACCCAGCGCCTCGCCGCGGCGCCCGGACCGGTGCAGCGCCTGCATGAGGCGGATGTGGAACGGCTCGTGCAGCCGGTGCGAGGCCACCAGCCGGCGCAGTTCACCGACGAGTTCACCATGCCGGTTGTTGGCCAGATCGGCGTCGATTCGCGCGGACACGGCCTCCAGCCGCTGCTCCTCCAGGTACACCGACAGCCCCTTGAGAACGGGGCCCACGTCGACATCCGGAAGGATGGGGCCGCGCCAGAGCGCCAGCGCCTGGCCGAGCAGTTCGGCGGCGTGGTCGGGCCGACCGTGCCGCAGTGCGGCTCTGCCGCGCCCCATCAGGTCCTGGAACTGGAAGATGTCCACGTTCTCCGGCGGAACGGTCAGCAGGTAGCCGCCGGGACGGGTGGCGAGCAGTGTGGCACCGTCCGCGGAACGCAGCCGCTCCCCGAACAGCTTGCGCAACTGGTAGACGTAGGTGTGCACAATGGTCTTGACGGTGCTGGGTGGATCGCTTGACCACAGTTCGTCGATCAGCTGGTCCGTGCTGACCGTTGTGTTCGCGTTCGCCGCCAGCATCGCCAGTACCTGACGCTGTTTCGCCGCGGTGATTTGCAATGAGCGGTGACGCGTCCCCTCGGAGGCATAGGTCACCTT
Source organism: Amycolatopsis sp. NPDC051102 (assembly GCF_040682815.1). Taxonomy (NCBI): domain Bacteria; kingdom Bacillati; phylum Actinomycetota; class Actinomycetes; order Pseudonocardiales; family Pseudonocardiaceae; genus Amycolatopsis; species Amycolatopsis sp. NPDC051102. Next base: position 360,502 of record NZ_JBFBBT010000001.1, on the reverse strand, counting down.
GAGCGTTCCCAGAAGTCCGATCCGAATCTGCTCGCTTCGCATAAGAGAATCTCCGGTGAAAGCCGTTACTACAAAGTATTCCTTTCGGACAACATTGACCTGTGTCGCCGACTGCGACCTGGATGCGCGAATGTCAGTCTGCGTGAGCAGTTCCGAGAGACGGTCACGATGTCTCGCCGAAATGCTCCTGGATCGATCCCGAGCTCAACGAACGGCCGCAACCGGTGATACCCCGGATGCGCATCGTGTTCCGCGAGCCGAGCACCCATCAGAGCATATGAAATTTCGGTAATCACAAACCGACGACGGTTGTTCCACCCAGTCAACGCCCGCCCAGTCAACGTCCACCCGGCCCAGTGGACCGGGGGCACCTCCCCAGTTGCTAGTTGAATCGATTGGACTGCCAGTTGAACAGTCTACCCCAGGCTTGAGGTGCTTTGTCAATATCCACCTGGTGAGCAACCGTGTGACCTGCTGTCCACTTCTGGCCACGTACCGTTTCCCGGCCCGGTCGCGGTATCCGGATCCACATCCGGCCCGTGTCCGCAAAGTCCGGATCCTTCTCGGTTAGCCACGCCACCGATACACCGGATTCGACTTCGTCGTGGCGTGCCGCGGCGGGTGGCGCGGGGGCCCGGACATCGGTTATTCAGACTTGAGCGGCATTTTAACTCCGCGCGGCAACGTCCTCCTCTGCAGGGCCGTCTGATCAGAAATGAGGAGTGCCGTGGGCGACGCCGTTCGACTGGTTCACACCCCGTTCAATGACCGGGCCGAGGACGCCGTCATTCTGACGGATGCCCTCATGCAGGACCAGGTCACCGTGATCAACGTGTTCAGCGTGCCGGTGGAGAACCGGGACGATTTCCTGCCCCGGTGGAAAATCGGGGTCGGGGTCATGGCCGCACAGCCGGGGTTCATCCAGGCACAGATGTTCCGGTCGCTGGACCCGGCCGCCGAGTTCGGCTTCGTCACGGTGGCTCGTTGGGCCAGCGGAGCGGCGCTGGCCGAGGCGCGCAAGAACCCGGAGTGGCGGGCATCCGTGCAGCGGCTGATGGACAACGTGGGCGCGGCGCCGAAGCCGATGATCTACGAGACCGCGTTGGTCGTGAAGTCCGGCGAGAAGCCGTGACGGCGCCCTAGGCGAAGGAGATCGACATGGAGACACGACAGTTGGGCAAGGCCGGCCCCGCGGTTTCGGAGCTGGGCCTCGGCTGCCTGGGAATGTCCGACAACTACGGCCCCGCGGACGAGGCGGAGAGCGTGGCCACCATCCACGCGGCCCTGGACGCCGGGATCACCCTGCTGGACACCGGCGACGTCTACGGCATGGGCCACAACGAACTGCTCATCCACGAGGCGCTGCGCTCCTACAACCGCGACGACGTGACGATCAGCGTCAAGACCGGCGGGCTGCGCAAACCCGACGGCCACTGGAGCGGCTTCGACTGCCGTCCCGAGGCGCTCTGGAACTTCCTGTCCTACACGCTCAAGCGGCTGCGCACGGACTACGTCGACGTGTACCGCCCCGCTCGTGTCGACCCCAACGTGCCGATCGAGGAAACGGTCGGCGCGATGGCCGAAATGGTGCAGGCCGGTTACGTGCGGGCCATCGGCCTGTCCGAGGTCGGCGTCGAGACGCTGCGCCGCGCGCACGCGGTGCACCCGATCGCCGACCTGCAGATCGAGTACTCCGTCATCTCACGGGGCATCGAGCGATCCATCCTGGGGGCGTGCCGCGAACTCGGGGTGGCCATCACCGCCTACGGGGTGTTGTCGCGTGGGCTGCTGTCCGGGCACTGGACGCCGCAGCGGCAGACCACCGACCGGGATTTCCGCAGCCGGGCACCGCGTTTCCAGCCGGAGAACCTGTCCAAGAACCTCGAACTCGTGGAGCGGCTGCGCCGTCTGGCCGAGGAGCGCGACACCACGGTGGCCGCCCTCGCGATCGCCTGGGTGGCCGCCCAGGGACCGGACATCATCCCGGTCATCGGCGCACGGACCCGCGCACAGCTCACCGAGTCGCTGGCTGCGGCCGACCTGAAGCTGGGGCGCGACGACCTGGCGGCCATCGAGCGGGCCGTGCCGGCCGACTCGGCTGCGGGAGGACGCTACGCCGACTGGCAGATCGCGTTCCTGGACAGTGAGCGATGACCCGCGCGGAGGAGTCCGGGACGACACGGGTCCCCGGGCCTGAGCGGCCGGAGCCGGCCGTGCCCGAGCATCGCCAAGACCGCGGCGGTGATCCGGCAGCCGGCGCCGGGGCAGGCGAGCAACCGGGCCGTCCCGGCAAACGCGGACCGGTGGGCTTCCGCCCCGACGTCCAAGCGCTGCGCGCTCTGGCGGTCTCGGTGACCATCGTGAACCACCTGTGGCCGAACTCGCCGCTCACCGGCGGCTATGTCGGTGTCGACGTGTTCTTCGTGATCTCCGGTTTTCTGATCAGCTCCCAGCTGATCCGCGAGATCGACACCGGGCACCTGCGGCTGGCGCAGTTCTACGCACGGCGGGTGCGCCGCCTGTTGCCGGCGGCGTTCCTGGTCCTGCTGTTCGTCGCGATCGCCGCGTACGTGTTCGTCCCCCGTACGCAGTGGCCGGCCTACGGCCGCGAGGTCTCCGCCAGCGCCCTGTACTGGCAGAACTGGCTGGTGGCCACGAAGCCCGCCGATCCCACCCTGTTCACCGCGTTGCAGCACTACTGGTCGCTGTCCGTGGAGGAACAGTTCTACCTGTGCTGGCCGTTGTTGCTGCTGCTCCTGTTCAAGTTCTCACCGAAGCTCCGGTTCACCGGGATCGCCGTCGTCGGGCTCGCCTCGCTCGCGTACAGCGTGTACCTCACCGGGGCCAACCAGTACATGGCGTACCTGATCACGCCGGTCCGGGTGTGGGAACTCGCGCTCGGCGCGGTGGTCGCGATGGCCGGGACGAAGCTCGAGCTGCCCAGGATCGCGGCGAACCTGGCATCGCTGGCCGGCCTGGCCGCGATCGTGTTCGCCGTGCTGGTGTTCAACGACTACAGCGAGTTCCCCGGGGCGCTGGCCTTGGTCCCCGCGGTGGGCGCCGCCCTGGTCGTCGTGGGCGGCACGAACCCGCACCGGCAGTGGCACTCCCCCGTGACCTCGTCGGCTCCCGTGCAGCTGGTCGGCGATCTCAGTTATTCGCTGTACCTGTGGCACTGGCCGCTGATCGTGCTGACACCGTACGCCTTTCCCGCCGCCGTGGCCGGCGGGAAACTCTCCACCCCGACGGGTCTCGCGATCGTGGCGGCGTCGTTGGTGCTGGCGTACCTGTCGAAACGGTTCGTCGAGGACCCGATCCGGTTCTGGCCGCCCCTGGTCCGCAATCTCCGGCTCACCTTCACCGGCATGGTCGCCGGCATCGTCGTGGTGTGCGCGGTGGCGAGCGGACTGCTGCTGGCCTGAATCCGGCCGGGTGTGACAACAAGACCGGCGTGGCTGCCCACGCCGGTCTTTGTCATGCGCGGGCGATCCGGGTCGTCAGTGCCTGTCCGCCATCCGCGTCGGCGCCCAGATCTGGTCCGCGTCCCCCGCGGCGAGCCGCCCGCGGTACACGTCGATCTTGTGGTCGATGAGTTCGAGGTTCTCGCGCAGCTCCGCCAGTTTGGCCAGCACCTCGGCGCGGTGGGCCTCCAGGAGGGTGAGGCGCGCGTCCTCGTTGCCGATCCCGGCGGCGACGAGCTCGGCATAGCGCCGGATGGTCTTGATGGGCATGCCGGTGGCGCGCAGCTTGGTACAGACGACGATCCATTCGATGTCGAGCTGGTGGTAGCGGCGCCTGCCGCTGTGGGTGCGATCGAGGGGCGTGACCACCAGCTGGGCGCGTTCGTAGTAGCGCAGGGTGTGCGCACTGACCCCGGTACGACGGGAGGCCTCGGCGATACTCACCCCCTCCGGCGGAATGGCGGGAAGGGCCTCGACTGCCGGCTTGACTTCGAGCACGCTCTAAATTCTAGCATCGACGTCATGACTCCTTCAACAGCACCCGATACCAAGAGTGACGGGATCGGCCGGCGTCAGCGGACCTTGGTGTTCACGATCTGCTGCGTCGCGGTGATGGTGGCGATGATGGACATCTCCATCGTCAACATCGCGCTGCCGTCCATCCGCCGTGACCTGAACACCACGATCTCCGGCCTGCAGTGGACGGTCGACGCGTACACCCTGGTACTGGCCAGCTTCGTGGTGCTGGCAGGGTCCATCGCCGACCGGGTCGGCCGTCGCCGGATCTTCATGGTCGGCCTGTCCCTGTTCGGGATCGGCTCCGTGCTGTGCGGTCTCGCACCGACCATCGAAGGGCTGGTCGCGGCGCGCGCGCTGCAGGCCGTCGGCGCCACGATGCTGACCCCGGTGGCATTGGCGATCATCACCACCACCTACCCCGATCCGGGCGAACGGGCCAAAGCCATCGGCACGTTCGGCTCGATCACCGGCCTGGCACTGGCGGCGGGACCGATCGTGGGCGGCGTCCTGGTCGACAGCCTGAGCTGGCGCGCCATCTTCTGGATCAACGTGCCGATCCTGGCCATCGCGATCCTCGGCACCGTGATCTACGTGCCCGAGTCCCGCGCGACGCGGACACGCCGGTTCGACCCGGTCGGCCAAGTCCTGTCGATCGCGCTGCTGGGCAGCCTCGTCTACGCGATCATCGAATCCCGCTGGCTGGGCTGGACCTCGCCGGTCATCCTCGTCCTGCTCGCCGTCGCCGTGCTCAGCCTGCTGGGCATCCTGCTCTACGAACCACGCCGGACCGACCCGTTGTTCGAGCTGCGCCTGTTCCGCAGCGCGCCGTTCAGCGGAGCACTGCTGATGGCCCTGCTCGCGTTGTGCGGCTTCCAGGGGTTCCTGTTCGTCACCACCCAGTACCTGCAAGACGTGCGAGGCCTGGCGGCGTTGGCGGCCGGGCTGTGCCTGCTCCCGGTCGGCGGGCTGATCGCGGTGTTCTCCCCGGTCGCCGGCAAGCTGGTCGCCTCCCGTGGTCCCCGGCTGCCGCTGGTGATCGCCGGCGCCGCACTCGTACTGGGCGGCGCCGCGTCACTCTGGCTCGAACCGGACACCCCGCTCGTCGCCGTGCTCGCGACCTACCTGTTGTTCGGTGCGTTCCTGGGCCTCGTCAACCCGCCGATCACCAACACGGCGGTCGCCGGGATGCCCCGTTCGATGGCCGGGGTGGCCGCGTCGCTGATCTCCACCGGACGGCAGACCGGCACCACCCTCGGCGTGGCGATCGCCGGCACCATCGTGGGCTCTTCGCTGGCCGACGGGAAGCGTGCCTACACCGTTGCCGAACATGGCGTGTGGTGGCTGGTACTGGCGCTCGGCATCGGCATCGTCGTCCTCGGGCTGGTGAGCACCGGGCGGTGGGCCAAGGGCACTGCCGAGCGCGCGGTGGAGCTGTTCGAGGAAGTCGACCGGGGCGCCGAAGTCCGTCCGGCCGCGGCGCGCCGCTGACCCGCCACCGGACGGCACAGGATGCACTCGGTTCTTGCCGTCCGGTTCGCGAGGAGAAGCGCGGCTTCGTGGCTCAGTCGTCTATCTCCGGCAGCCCTTGCAGCTTGCGGATCTCGTCCAGTACGGCGCGGACGGGTGCGAGGCTCTCCGGTGGCAGCCCGACGGCACGCAAGGCGATCGAGCGAACGCCGGCCTGATGCAGCTCGTCCAGCATGGCGAGCTGCTTGACGGCCTGGTTGGCGTGATCACGATCGAAGAAGTACGCCGTTGTCACGCCGAAGAACTTCGCCAGCGCTTCCAGCAGGTCGTAGGAGGGCCGTTCACGTTTGCCGGTGCGCAGCGCCGACAGGTAGGCGCCACTGACCCGCAGCCCGGGGTTCCGCTTCTTGAGTTCCACGGCGACTTCGTCATTGGTCCAGGAACGTCCCTGTGGGCGGCTCGACCGGAACAACGAGTCTAGCTGCTCGGTGAGGATGGACTCGCCGTCATCGTGAACCATTTGCGGCCTTCACTTCGAGTTCGTACCAGGAGGTGGATCTTATCAACTGATAGTTCAACGATATGCCGTATATGTCACATTCGTCTAGAGCCGCGGTCGCCCTTCGCCTGGCCGGCCACCGCCGGAAGGAGTCCAGCGTGAGGTCTCGCCCGATCGTACTGACCTGTGCCGCCGTTGCCGGTCTCGCGCTCCTGAGCGGTGACGGGACAGCGGTCGCCTTCCCCGCCCTCGAGGCCGCAATGGACGGACTGATCGCGCAGGTGGAGCTGAGCGGCGGGTTCACCGTCGATCCACGCGACGGAACCCAGCCGGTCAGCGGTTTCGTGGCGGCGACCGGCCGCGCCGGCGCCCTGGCGGAACCGGCCGTGACGTTCTTCGGCGGCCGCGGCCCGTCCGTCCTGCGCCGCTACCTGTCCGACCACGCGGCCGAGCTGCGGGCGAATCCGTCCCGCCTGCTCGGCGCCTACTACAACCGGCGGGGGCAACGGGTCGTGCTGAGCATCGTCGACGTGATCGACGACCGCACCACGGCGATCGCGCTGGGCGCGGCCCGTCAGCAGGTGACCATCTACGACCTGGCGTCCCGCCGGGAGATCCCGACCGGCTACTCCGCCGAAGACCCCGATCGCAAGCCCCGCCGGTAGGTGACCAGCTCGTCGGCGAGTTCGATCAGCCAGGTGACATCGTCGTCAGGCCCACGGTCCCGAGCCGCCACCGGCGGGCCGTCGCGGTCACCGTCGCGGTCACCGGCCCGCGCGACGGCCACGGCGATCATGGCCGGCACGCCCTCGCCCGGCCGGTCGCCCGTCCGCAGCCGCAGCGCGCGCAGTGCGTCGTGCACCTCGATGATCCTGCGGTGCAGCCAGAAACTCACGTCACGAAGCCGCAGCACATCGCTGAGCCACGTCCGCGGCGGCCTCAGCGCGATCTCGGGCACCTCCTGGTAAAGCGTTCGCCACAAGGGATAGAGGCGGCGGTAGGTGCGGTAGTCCCGGAGCCACCGCACCATCGCCGAAAGCCGCGGTCCCAGCACCGGCACCACCCAGCCGAGCAATTCGAGCAGCGCACCGGCGTCACCCAAGGTCCACGCGAGGGGTTCCAGCGCGCGCAAATCGAGACCCAGGGGCGCGGCCACCAGGTCGGCGACCCGGATCGTGCCGTACACCAGGATGAGCACCCCACCGGCCGCCATGGTCAGCATGCCGCGTCGCAGCCAGACGCGGTCGGCGATCTTCGCGAACCGCCGGCAGTGGAGCACCACGTCCGCCTGACCGACGACACAGGCGAGGACGTAGATCAGCAGGTAGGGCGCTTGCCACAACTTGTGGGCGTTCTCCAGGAAGAAATACTGGAACCGCCGGCTGTCCGGTGTGAAAACGAGATACGTTCCCACGTAAGCGACAAGAGCAAGAACCCAGAACGAGCACCGGCGGCGCATCTTGGGACGCGCCAGTTCGGGCGAGTAGGTCCAGCGAACGAGCAGGTACTGCTGTGCCGCGGTCAGGCCCAGTACGCAAACCCCGCTGAGCAGCCCGGCGGTTTGCGGTATGCCGGTCCACCCGTCGAGGCGCGCCGCGATCGACGGCACCAGCACCAGGTAGCTCAGCGCCGACAGGCCGACGTAGAGGCAGAAGACCACAGTGGCACGGTCCCGCTTGCCGCGTGCCACATCGACCAGTTTGTACAGCAGGATGGCACAGCCGAGCACCAGGCAGACCGTGCGCAGATCCGTCTTCACGAGCCGTCTCCGCCGGTGGAGAAGGTCTTCTCCAGCCGATCCAGCACCTCCTGGACCTCCGCGGTCGGCGTCGGGCCGGTTCGCTCCGGCCGGGCGTTCATCCGTCGCAGGATCACCGAGGCCATGATCTCGGCTTCCAGTTCGTACTCGTCGCCGTAGCCCGCGCGGTTGAGCATGTCCCGGACCAGACCGGGATCCAGGTTCGGGAAGACCAGCCGGGCGACGTTTTCGTCGATCGAGGCGGTGCCGGTGTGACCGCACATGATGTGCGTCAGTTCGTGGGCGATGATGTGCTCTTGATGGGTCCTGCTGGTCTCCGCCTCGTACGCGACGACGTCCATGGTGGGCAGTACCAGCGAGAGCCCGGACGGCTGGCCGGCACCCAAAGCCAGCGGAATGAGGTGAATCGGCCGCCCCCGGCGCCTGCTCAGCTCCTGCGCGACGGTGGTGATGGTGGAAGACGGCGGTAGCCGCCACTCGGCGAACCGGGACTCACAGTGCCTGAGCACCCGTCTGATCTCCCGGCTCGTCCCTGTGGTGCGCCGTGTCAGGCGCTTGAATACTTCTCGGGCATGGGCATACCTCACGTTGTTCCCCCAGCGGTGGGTCGTCACCCTATGAGGCGCAATCGTCCCAAACCAGGCCAAGCTTGACAAGTACACCCGGGATTTACGCCGGTGCGGTAGAGGTTCTTGCCGTCGACGATCTGGAGCAACCGTTCCGGTACGGGTAACGCTTTCTCGGTGTGGATGGCAGATTTGGACGTCTGTCCAGAACAGCGGACCCTTTTGCTGCCCCCGCGCGAATCTTTTCGGACTATCCATTGTGGCCTGAATGGAGGTCGGCAAGGGCAAGGGAAGTTCGGCTGTCCCACCTCCCCGCGGTCGACCTCCTCGCCACCCGAACGGACGCAGCGAAGGAGACCCAGTGGACCAGTACCGAACGGAGCAAGTGGAGGACGACGAGCCCCCCGGCAGGCGTACGCCTCGGCCACCCGCCATCAAGATCGCCTGTCGTCGCAAAGCCGCCGGGCGCTATCGCGCGAGGAATTCGAGCGCCTTCTCGACGAACTGCGCGTGGAACTGGAAGATGCCGCCGTGACCGGCGTCGGGGTAGATCACCAGTTCGCCGTGGGGCAGCCGACGGGCCAGGTCGTGGGAGTTCTTCGTCGGCACCATCCGGTCGTGGTCGCCGTTCGCGACCAGCACGGGCTGCCGGACGGCGGACAGGTCGGACGGTTCCGCCAGCCCCCAGCGGTGGATGGCCTTGAGCTGGGCGACGTAGGCCCGCGGTGAGATTGCCTTGTCCCGGTTGGTCTTGCGCTCCTTCAGACGCGTCAGGAACTCCTTGCCGGCCCGTTTCCCGTTCGGCGTCCGGGTGAAGAAGAGGAACTGCTTCGGGTCCTGCAGCGTCAGCAGCGCCCGGACGGTGTCGAGGTTCGAAATCCTGGTGACGTTCTTGATGCCCTCGCCCCCGGCGGGGCCCGTGCCGGCGATGATCAGCTTGCGGACCAGATCCGGCTCGGTCCGGACGATCACCTGCGCGATCATGCCGCCCATCGAGAAGCCGAACAGGTCGACCTTCGTCAGGCCGAGCGCCCGGACGAAGGTGACGGCATCGGCCGCCATCGCCTCGATCGACTTCGGGGTGGTGCCGGTCGACGCGCCCACGCCGCGGTTGTCGAAGGCGATGACCCGGTGGTGCGCGGCGATGCCGTCGACGACGCGGGGGTCCCAGTTGTCGAGGACCGCGGCCAGGTGGGTCAGGAAGACCACCGGAACCCCGCTCTTCGCGCCGAGCTCGCGGTAGGCGAACTCGGCGCCGCCGGCGGCGACGGTGCGGGTCGGTGCCTCGCGATAGGACGACACCACGTCGTCCCGGGAGTCTTGTTTGCTGGTCATGGCTGCTTCCTCCGGTCGGGTCTTGTTTATATTATGACCATACTTCAAAGAGGGATGCAAGGCGTCCTAACGGCCCGACCAGGCAAGATGGGGTGGCTCAGCGCTCCGGCGGAGCGTCCAGCACCATCAGCGCGTTGCGGATCCCCTGCTCCAGGACGGCGCCGGACAGCTCCCGATCGGCCAGCGCGCGAGCCAGCTGCAGGGTCCCGGCCATCAGGGCGTAGACGCCGAGCGTCTTGACGCGCGCCGACGGCGGATCCTGCGGTGCCAGACGAGCGGCGATGTCGTCGATGACGGCCAGCACGCCGCCGGTGTAGCTCTCCTTGGCCGGATCCGCGCAGCGGCCGATCTCGTCCAGCAGCGCGGCGGACGGGCAGCCTTCCTCCGGATTGTCGCGGTGCTCGGGCGAGAGGTAGGCGCGCACCATCTGCTCGACGCCGTCACGCCCGGGCGGGAACGAGGCGAGCCACTCGCGCTGGCCGCGCAGCTGCTCGGACACCGCGGTGGCCACCAGGTCCTCCTTGGAGGCGAAGTGGGCGTAGAAGGCACCGTTGGTCAACCCGGCGTCCGCCATCAGCGTGGCGACGCCGGAGCCGTCGATCCCGTCCCGCTTGAGCCGGCGCCCGGCCGTCTCGATGATCCGCCGCCGCGTCGCCTCCTTGTGCTCTTTCCCGTACCGCACCACACGCGCCTCCAGCCACCGGACCGACGCGACCGATGTTAGTACGGTCATAATCCAAGTTCGTCTTACGGGACGACCACCCGGACACCCGGCAGGACGATGCGGACTTCGACGTCGGGGGCCAGGCGCATCACCGCGTCGGCGTAGTGGCGCGGGTCCTGATCGCCTCGGGTGATCATCCGGTCGCCGAGCCGGCCGCTGTGGAATGCGTAGTGGTGGGGAACAGCGAGCGTGGGGCGCAGCACGGCGGTCAGTTCCGCGGCTTGCTCGGCGTCCATCACCACCTGGCGCAGGTCCGCGGGCCGCAAGCAGAGGCCGTTGGTGGGCAGGATCGTCAGGTCAAGGGGGCCGAAGCGTTCGGGAATGCGGTCGAGTTCGGGGATGCGCAGCGAATCGCCGCCGAAGAACACGGAGCGGCCTCCCGCTTGGATCACGAAGGTCACCTCGTGGACGCCGTGCTTCCCCGGAGTGGCGGTGACGGTGAGGTCCCCGATCCGGGCGGATTCCCACGCCTCGATGGTGTGCAGGTTGCGGAAGCCCTTGTCCTTCGCGATGGCGGTGACGGTGCCCGGCCCGATGACGGGCGTGTCCAGGTCGACGCCCCCGGCGACCAGGGCGTCGAGGTCGCAGTGGTCGTAGTGCTCGTGGCTGATCACGACGGCGTCGAGGCGGCCCAGTGACGACACGGGTGCCGCGAGGGGCTCGCCCTGGTGGTAGTTGGCCGTCTGGGTGAACCACGGATCGGTGAGAATCCGCAGGTCACCGAGCTCGATCAGCTGACACGCGTGGGCGATCCGGGTGGTTGCGAGAGTGGCGCTCATTTTCGGTTCTTCCTTTTCGGGACGGTCAGTTGACGCCGAGGTCGAGGAGGGCGCCGAGCAGTTCTTCGGGCGTCTCCACCTGAGGCAGGTGTCCGGTGCGGGGCAGCGGGGTGAACTTCGACAGCGGAATCGCGGAGGCGTAAGCCTTGCCGTAGGCGGGGCTGACGATGCCGTCGCTTTCGCCCCAGACGACGTGGACGGGAAAGTGGCCGAGGGTGGAGAGCCGCTGCAGCAGGCTGGGGTCGGACATGGTCGGGCCGGTGTAGGAGATCAAGGCTTGAATGTCCGGGCTGAGCCCCTTGCCGCCTGCCGCCGGAGGTGCCTTGCGGGGGTCATGGAAGGACAGCTTCTGCACCTCGGCGGGCGTGAAGCCGGCGATGCTGGTCATGGGGTGGCCCTCCACCTCGATCCCGATGCCGTCGACGATCACGGCGCCGCTGACCCGGGGACTGTCCAGCAGGGCGATCTCGGCGGCCAGCCAGCCGCCGAACGAGTTGCCGATCACGGTGACGTCGCTGAGTCCCAGTTCGCCGAGCATGCCGACGTAGGCCGCGGCGAGGTCGCGGGTCGAGGTCACACCCGGTACGTGCGGTGTGCCCGCGAAGCCCGGGTGGGTGGGGGTCAGCACGCGGGAGTGGGTGCGCTGCGCGAGCAGGTCGGCGAACCCGGTCATCGTTGCCGGGCCCCCGCCACCATGCAGGAGGAGGTAAGGACGGGTGTGATCGCGGTCCTCGACCGTGACGGCGCCGAGGCCGTCGGCGAGCGGTGCGGTCAAGACGCGGGTGGGCCGGAGACTGCCGGCCGGCACGGAGGTACTCATGGAACGGCTCCTGGGGATGGACTCGAAGCGACTATGTAAGTAACCTTATATAAGGATGTTTAGTTTGGCAAGAACAGGAGGTCGCCGGTGGTGGGATACGCTGCGTCGGTGTCATCGTCGCTGCAAGAGATCGGGCTCGCGGTGAAGCGGCTTCAGTGGCGGCACCACCGTGAAGCCAACCGACGCTTGTCCGCGCACGCCGGGCTGTCGCTGGTGCAGTGGGACGTGCTGCGGCACTTGCACGACCGGCCGGACGCCACCCTGCACGCACTGGCGGAACTGACCTTCCAGACCGATCAGTCGATGGGGACGCTCGCCAAACGGATGATCGACCGGGGGCTGCTGAAGCGGGTGGACGGCCCCGGCCGGGCCACCCGCCACGAACTGACTGACGAGGGCGAGCGCGCCTACGACGCCGGCTCGGCCGTCGTCGACGCGGTCCTGTCCGAGTCCGTCGGCGCGCTCACCGAGGCCGAGCGGGACATCCTGCACGAGCTGCTGATCAAGGCCGCCGGCACCGGATCGCGCTGACAGCCTGGCCGACCTGCTCGCGTTGGACGGCCACGAACCAGGGGGCGAGTCGGCGGGGTCCGGCCTTCCGGGGTCCTCACAGGACCTCCTGAGCCCGCGGGAATCCGGCCTACCGTCGAGCCATGGACATCACTTCCCGCACCGTCTTCATCGCCGGCGCGACGTCGGGCATCGGCCTCGAGCTGGCCCGCCGGTTCCGCGCCGCCGGCAGCACCGTGGTCGCCGGCGGCCGGCGCACCGACCTGCTCGCCCGCATCGCCGGCGAAGGATTCGCCACCGTCGAGATCGACGTCGCCGACGCCGGGTCCGTGACCCGGGCGCGTGACGAGGTGCTGCGCACCCACCCCGGCGTCGATACCGTCATCACCATGGCAGGCACCGGGGCGCCAGAGGACCTCCACGACCCGTCCCACTTCGACACGGCCCGGACGACCATCGAGGTCAACGTCCTGGGCACCATCCGGGTCATCGACGCGTTCACCCCGCACCTCCTCGCGCTCGGCAGCGGCACCATCGTCACGGTCAGCTCGGGGATCGGCTTCCTCCCCTTCCCGCTCATGCCCACCTACGGCGCGTCCAAGGCTGCCGTGCACGCCTACACCGAGGCCCTGCGGGAACAACTGGCCGGCACCGGGGTCGAGGTGGCCGAGCTCGTGCCGCCGGCCGTCGCGACCACGATGGGCAGCGGCAACCCGCACGCTCTCGCCCTCGACGCCTACGGCGCCGAGGTCATGGACCTGCTCGCGCAGGATCCGACGCCGCACGAAGTTCTCGTGCAGCGCGTGCTCATGCACCGGTGGGCAGAACGCGACGGGACCTACGCCGAACTCGTGGCGCAGCGTTCGCAGGCCCTTTCGACGCTGCCCGGCCGCTCGCCCCGGGTGGACACCCCCGCATGACAGCGAACGACGACGAGAACCGGCTCGGTGCCTACCTGCGTGCCCGCCGCGGACTCGTCACGCCCGAGCAGGCCGGGATCCCGGCGGGCGGCACCCGCCGGGTGCCCGGCCTGCGCCGCGAGGAACTGGCGATGCTCGCCGGCATCAGCGCCGACTACTACCTGCGCCTCGAACGCGGCCGCGACAAGCACCCCTCCGCCCAGGTGCTCGACGCGCTCGCCCGCGTGCTCCGCCTCGACGAGGTCGAGCGCGACTACCTGCACAGCCTGGCGGCGCCGCGGCCCCGGCGCCGCCGGCTTCCGGCGGCCGAGCAGGTGCCGGCCCGGCTGCACCACCTGCTCGCGGCCGTGGGAGTACCGGCGTTCGTGGAAGGCCGGGCGTTCGACGTCCTCGCGGCCAACGAACTGGCGACGGCGTTCTCGCCCCGCCTGCGACCGGGCGAGAACCGCCTGCGCTCGCTGCTGCTGGACCCGGAGGAGCAGGCGTTCCACCAGGACTGGACGGCCGCCGTGTCCGGGTTCGTCGCCGCCTTGCGGGACTCGATCGGCACCGACGTCGACAACCCGAGGTTCGTGGAGCTCGTCGGCGAACTGTCGCTCACCAGCGGACGCTTCCGCGAACTGTGGGCCCGCCACGACGTCCGCACGCTCGAAGGCGGCACCACGACCGTGAACCACCCCGTCCTCGGCCGGCTGCACCTGCACCGCGACAAGCTGCCGGTGGACGGTCTGCTCCTCGTGCTCTACTACGCCGACGCGGGCAGCGAAAGCGCCGAGAAGCTCTCCCTCCTGGCCTCCCTCGTCGAACCGGGCGGCTGACGTCCGACCGGTCCGGTACACAGCGAGTGGAAGCGCTCTCCCGCTCATCGCGGTCAACCGGAACGGCGGGTGTACCGCAAGAACTCGTCGGCGGTAGCAGGAACGGCGAACGCGTCCGAATCGGACACGTCGCCTCTTCCTCAGCCGGCTACCGGGGAAACGCCGCGACGAGCAACCGCCGCAGCTCGCGCCGATCGTGGTCGTCGAGCGCCGCCAGGACCCGATCCTCGGCCTCGGCCACCTGGGGGTCGAGGCGCGCGAGCGTGGCCCTGCCCGCGCGCGTCAACTTGGCGGGCAACGACCTCCCGGACGGCACCGTGGCGGGTCGCGTCACCAGGCCGCGGTCCTGCAGCTGGCGCACCACCTTGTTCATCGCCTGCGGCGACACCTGGGCTTCGCGGGCCAGCTGAGCGTTGGACTTCGGCGCCTGCGACAGCATCCGCAGACAGAGGTACTCGGGCGCCGCCAGCTCCGCCGGCTCGAGTACCGTGGCGGCCACCTCGGCGCGCAGGGCCGCGGTGACCCGGTGCAGCAGGTAGCCGAGCGGCTCGTCCCGGAAACCGTCCATACCAACCATGTTGACATTTATCAACCTGGTTGACACTCTGGGTGCATGACGCTCCCACCCAGCGACGCGTTCTTCGAATCCGCCTACCGCGGTCGGGCTCCGAGATGAGGCCGGGCGCGCGTCCACCGTGGAGCCTCGGCGAACCCTCCTGAGAGCTACAAGAAGTCCCCCTCTGCAGGGTGATGCCGCGGAGGGTACCGGCTCCGTACCGTTCGGGAAGCCCCACCGTCCCGAGACGGCCGGACGTGGCCGGACCACCTGGCCGCACCCGGTTGTCCCGCGGGAAGCGTTGCGGGACAACCGGACGCTGGTGTTGGATTGGACCGGTCCAATCGGGCTCGGAGGTGGCCGGCGTCAGTGACCGCCATGCGGCTGTGACCGGAGCACCGAGGATAATGGGGTTCGACAGCATGAGCGGCGGGACACCGGGGCACGGTTCGAAAGTGCGCATCAATGTGCTCGGAACCCTCGAATGCTGGGCCGGTGATCGCCGCATCCACCTCGGCGGGCCGGTTCCGGAACGGGTGCTCGTGAGCCTGCTGCTCGAAGCCGGCCAGGTGCTCAGCGTTTCCCGGCTCGTCGAGGCGGTGTGGGAGGAGACGCCACCCGCCACGGCAACGCACCAGGTGCGCAAGGCCGTGGCCCGCCTGCGTCAGCTGATACCGGGCGGTGCCGGGCTGATCGTGACCGACGGACCCGGTTACCGGGCCGTGGTGGCCGCGGGCTGCCTGGACCTCGGCGACTTCTCGGCGTCGCTCGACCAGGCCAGGGAGGCGACGGCCGAGCGCAGGCTCGACGACGCCCTGACGCACCTGCAGTCGGCTCTGGCCCTGCGCCGCGGACCGGTGCTCGCGGGCAGCGGTGGTGCGGTCATCAGATCCGCCGACGTCGCGCTGCAGGAACGTCACCTCGCCGCGCTCGAGCAGATGATCGACCTGCGGCTCGCGCGCGGGGAGTCGAGCACGCTCATCGGCGACCTGCGTGAGCACGTCGCCGCCCACCCGCTGCGCGAGGTGCTGCGCGGTCAGCTCATGCTCGCCCTGTACCGGTCCGGCAGGCAAGCCGAGGCGATCGAAGAGTACGGCCGGGTGCGGACGCTGCTCGCCGACGAGCTCGGCATCGATCCGGGCGCCCACCTGGCGGAGCTCTACGGGCGGATGCTGCGCAACGCACCCGATCTCGCCGCACCGGAGCCGGTGGCCGCGGCGGAGCCCGGGCCGGCCGCCGGTCACGGACCGCGAGACCGGGCCCCGGTCTGCACCCTCCCCTACGACCTCGCGGACTTCACCGGACGCCGGCGGGAGCTCGAGGCGCTGTGCCACTACGCGGACAACACCGTGGGCCGGGGCACCCGGATCATCGGGATCGACGGCATGGGCGGGGCCGGCAAGACGTCGCTGGCGGTGCGGGCGTGCTACCAGCTGGCCGACCGGTTCCCCGACGGCCAGCTCTACATCGACCTCGGCGGCTACGCCACGAACGAGCACCCGCTGACCGCCCAGGCCGTCGCGGAGGCCCTGCTGCGCATGCTCGGCGTGCCGACCGACCACCTCGCCGACGACGTCGGTGCGCGGGCCGCCCTGTGGCGGACGACGGTGACGGGCCGGAAGCTGCTGGTCCTGCTGGACAACGCCGCCGATCTGGCGCAGGTACGGCCGCTGCTGCCGTCGAGCCCCGGCTGCATGGTGCTGATCACGAGCCGGACGCGGCTCATCGACCTCGACGGCGCGTACTGGCTGTCGGTGGGCACGATGACCGCCGAGGACGGCGCCGCGCTGGCGGACAGCGTCCTGAGCAAGCAGCGGACGTCGGCCGAGCCGCAGGCGGTGGCCGCGTTGATCGAGTTGTGCGGCCACCTGCCGCTCGCGATGCGGATCGCGCTGAGCAGGCTCGCCAACCGCCCGCGGTGGTCCATCGGTTACCTCGTGGACCGGATGAGCGACGAGTCGCGCCGCCTGGACGAGCTCCGGTCCGGCGATCGCGGGGTGGAGCTGACGCTCAAGATGTCCTACGAGGGGCTGGCCCCCGCCCAGCGGGCCGCGTTCCGGCTGCTCGGCCTCCATCCGGGTCGTGACATCGATGTCCATTCCGCCGCGGCCGTGCTGGGCACGGCGCCGGACGAGGCGGAGACGATGCTGGAGGTGCTGCTGGACATGCAGATGATGCAGCAGCACGAGCTCGGTTACTACACCTTCCACGACCTGGTCCGCAGCTTCGTCCACCAGCTCGACCGGCTCGACGACACGGGACCGCGGTCCGGGGAGACCCGGGCGGCGCTGCGGCGGCTGTTCGACTACCTCGGCCGCGTCACCGACCGCGTCTGCGACATCCTGTTCCCCGGCCGCGCCCACCTGCCCTTCGAGGCGCCGGAGAGCACGAGCGTGCTGCCGCCGCTGCCCGATCCGGAGGCGGCGCGTGCCTGGCTCGTGCGCGAGCACGCCACCCTCCAGGCGGCCATCATGCTGGCCCACGCCCGCGGTTTGGACGGGCACGTCGCGCACCTGGCCCGCAACGTGGTGTTCCAGCTGGACGCGTCGGGGCAGTTCGCCGAGTTCCTGGAGATGACGAAACTGGCCGTCGACTCGTCGCGCCGGCTCGGCCACCGGCCGCTGTTGCGGATCAGCCTGTCCAATCTCGCGGTCGTGCACTGGAAACTCGGCCGGTTCGAGGAAAGCATCGCGGCGGCGTCCGAGGCGCTCGAACTCGCCGGCGAACTCGGCGATCAGCGCGGATTCGCCAAGGACACCGGCATGCTCGGCCTGCTGATGTGCACGATCGGGCGCTTCGAGGAGGCGCTGGCGCTCCTCGAGCGCTCCGTCGCCCTCAAACGCGACCTCGGAGCCGGCCGGGCGGAGGCGGAGTCGCTGGTCAACCTCAGCACGCTGTACGAACAGTGGGGCCGCTACCCCGAAGCGGCCGATGCCGCGCGACGGGCCGTCATGCTCAACCGCGAGCTGGGGATCCGGGAGCACGAGATGATCGCGCTGACGGACCTTTCCCTCGCGTGCCTCGGCCTCGGCGCGGACGAAGAGGCGAGTGAGCACCTGGCCGGCGCCAGGGTGCTGGCCGAGGAGTCCGCCTCGGCCGGGGACGTCGCGATGGTGTTCGCCCTCTCGGCCCTCACCTGCCAGCGGCTCGGGCACCCCGAGCCGGCCGTCCGGTTCGCCGAACGCGCACTCGACCTGGGTGACACCTACCGGACGCCGGTTCGCCAAGCCGTGATCAACAACCTGCTCGGCGGGCTGCACCGGACCCGGCAGGAGCACGCCACCGCACTCGCCCTGCACGAGAGCGCTTACAGCATCTCCGCCGACATCGGCTACCGCGTCGAGGAAGCCCGCGCCCTCCACGGCATGGGGCTCGCCCACGCGGCCCTCGGGGACCCCGCGGCGGGCGACGAACACCTCCGCCGAGCCGAGGCACTGTTCGCCACACTCGGCGTGCCCACCCGGCCCCGCGACTGACCCGCCGGCCACCGCACGACGTCAGCCACGCACATCACGGTCGACGGCAGCCCACAGCGCCGCGGTCGCGGCGTCCAGGTGCTGCATGTGCTGCGTCAGCCGGTAGCACGGAACCGACCGGACGAGCTGCTCGGCGATCGCCGCCCGGCGGCCGGGGCGTGTCCGGGGGTACCACCCGGCGAGGAACGGGTCGTAGGACGACGCGGTGGGCTCGGTGTTGGCCGCGAGCGCGCGGCGGGCTTCCTCTTCGGACAACCGCCGGACCTCCGGCCGCGCCGCCGAGGAGTCGAACACCGGGAAGACGACGGCGGAAACGGGCGCCGACGGCCGCACCGCCGTGCCGGCCAGTTCGGTGAGCTCGCGGAACCGCACCCACAGGTGCGCCGGGGCGAGGACGCCGGGCCCGACGGGCACCTGCCGCTCCGGGGTGTGGTGCACCCCCGGGAAGCGGTTGGCGGGGTGGGTGACACTGTCGAGCAGGACCCGCAGCTCGGGCCGGTGCCGGGCCAACGCCAGCAGGGAGTCCGTCCGCACGTTGACGCTACGGGGAAAACCCAGGCCCCGCAGCTCGGGTCCCCCGCTGACCACCAGGTCGTCGTTGGACACGAAATCCGCTCCCGCGTGCAGCAGCGCGCTCAGGATGCTCGAGGTCTTGCCCGACTTCTTCCGGCCGGCGAACGCGATCCCGCGCCCGCCGGCCTCGACGAGGCCACCGTGCAGGAACAGCTCACCGTCGGCGAAATGCTGCCAGCGCACCAGGTTGCGCAGGCACCGGAGAAGCTGCTGTGTCCGCCAGGACGACGGCTCACCGCACACCGCGACGGTGCGGCTCGCCTCGTGCGTCCACAACACCCGGTCGGGCTCGTAGGGCGAGGGGTAGACCACCCGGGTCCATCCCGGGCCGCCGGGCGGCGCGGTGCGCGCGAGGACGCTCGCCCGTGGCCGGTCGTCCCCCGGCGGCCCGGCCGTGAAGAACGGCTCCGCCAGGTCGAGGAGGTCGGCGAGGGTGGCTTCGTCGCAGGTGACGTCGACGCGGTGCCGTCCGGCCGGACCGGACACGGCACGGGTGTGCGAAACGCACGGGAGGATGGTCATGGCGACACGCCTTTCGCGGCGGCACGCGGCAGCCGGACCTGGGCCAGGTGCCGGTCGAGGAGGTCGAGCAACGGAGTCGGCCGGCCCCACGGCGACACCTCTTGCCACGGCTGGGGAGCGAACCGCTCCGCGTAGGCGAGGATGACGTAGGCGTGGAACGCGGCGTAGAAGTGCAGCAGCCAGCCGGGGGCACCGGCTCTGCGGGCGAGGACCGCCTCGCCCTCGGTGCCGGCCCAGTGCAGCAGGGACTGGCCGTAGGCGATCGCCGGATCCCCGCCCCACAGCACCGGGAGGTTCACGCAGACCAGCCCTTCGGAGCCGATGACGAAGTTGCGGTTGTTGATGTCGGCCGCGACCAGCATCGGGCTCGGCGCGGCGGCGTCCAGCAGCGGTGCCGCCTCGGTCAGCACGGCCTGCACCGCCCGGTACCGGGCCGCCGCCAGCGCCGGTGCCTTGCGCCGCTGTTCTTCCGCGTAACCGAGCAGGAACGACGACCACGTCGGCCACGGCGCACGCAAGTCCCCCGACAGCTTCCCGAACCCGGCCGCCGGAATTCCGGCGACGGCGTCCAGCAGGTCCGCCAGCTGAGCGGCCCACCCGGCGACCGGCCCCGCTTCGCCGAGCGCGTCGCCGAGCACCCGGCCGTCCCGGTGCTCGGTCAGCACGTAGTGGGTGCCGTCCGGGTTCCGCCACCTGGCCAGGATCGGGCCGACCCGGCGGTTCCCCCGCTCGGCGAGCAGCCGTCGGACGGTTTCTTCGGCTTCGATCCGGCTGGACCGGTCGGTCAGGTGCTTGACCGCGAACGGGCGCCCGCGCCGGTCCCGCACGCGCCACACCCGGCTGTTGGACTCGGAAATCAGCTCCGGCTCGGAAACCGGGCCGAGCCGGCCGGAGATCCAGCCGGCGAGTTCGGTCGGCAGCATGGCTCAGGTCCTCCGGGCTCGTGGGGGCGGCAGGGCGATCGCGGGCCGGCCGCGGGCGGGGGCGTGCACCTCGGCCACCGCACCGATCGGCAGGGTCAGCACCGGGTCGGTGTGCCCGAACTCGCAGTCGGCGACCACCGGTCCGGCGCACCGCCGGATCAGCGGCGCCAGCAGGCGACGGCTCCGGCCGGCCGGCCAGTCGCCCCGGTGTTCCTGGGCGAAGCGGCCGAACAGCAGGGCCGCGGCACCGTCGAGCAGCCCGCTGTCGGCCAGCACCGCCACCGCGGCCCGCAGCTCGTCCGCCGAGGCCGAGTCGGATTCTTCCAGGCAGACCACATGGCCGTCCCATCGGATTCCCGCGTGCAGGCCGGCCCGCAGGTCGTCGGCGAGCGTGGCGATGTTGGCCGCGACCAAGGGCCCCGAGGCACCGCCCGGAACCCACACCCGGCGGGGCGCCGGGCCGGCGGCGACGCGCGGCCGGTCGTCCTGGCTGTCCCAGAACAGGGTCTCCACGACGACGCGGGCGGTCGAGGGCAGGGGGCCGCCGGGCCCGGACAGCTGCTGCCACAGGGATTCCCAGGTGAAGCCGGACACGCCCCCGTGCTCGCCGAACTGCGGCAACGCGGCCGGTCCGTAGTAGGTGGTCCAGCCGAGTTCGTGGTACAGCCACAGCAGCAACGACGTGGTGTCGCTGTAGCCGACCACCGCGGTGGGTGCCGCCGCCAGGACGCCGCGGTCCAGGTGCGGGAGGATGTCCCGGGTACCGAGCCCGCCGACGGCCGAGAGCACCACCCGCACCGCCGGGTCCAGGACCGCGGCGGTCAGCCGCTCGGCCCGGACCCGCGCCGGCCCGGCCGTGGCACCGGTGTCGAGCCGCACGGTCGGGTCGATCCGGGGGACCAGCCCCCGCCGGCTCAGCTCGTGCGCCGCGCGGCCGAGCCGGCGCGGGCAGCGAGCGGCCAGCGGCCCGGACAGCGACAGCACCGCGACGTGGTCTCCGGGGCGGACCCGCGGCGGGCGCACGACCGTCCCCGCCGCGCCGGTCACATCCACGTGGGCACGCCCTTGAGCCGGGGCATGAGGTGCATGTCGCGGATGTCGTGGTGGCGCAGCAGCCAGGCGAGGAACCGTTCGACGCCGAGACCGAAGCCGGCCGTGCGCATCGGGGCCAGCTCCTTCATCTTCAGGTACCAGTCGTACTCGGCGGGGTCCACTCCGTGCCCGGTGAGGGCCCGCTCGGTCGCCGCGCGGGTCGTGTGCCGCTCCCCGCAGCCCGCGACCTCGCCGAGGCCCAGGAGCAGGTCGGCGCACAACGCCGTGCCGTCGCCCGCGGTGGCCTGGTAGAACGGCACGGAGTTCTCCGGCATCCGGGTCAGCCAGACCACGCCGCCGAACCGGTCGATCAGCTGCTGCTCGCCCTCCCGGGTGATGACCCGCACCCCGGAGCCGCGGTCCACCACGCACGCCGGGTCCACCAGCGTGCACGCCTCCGCGAAGGTCACTTCGGGGAACCGCGGGCGGCTCGCCAGGTCGAGGACGTGGTCCAGGCCACCGGCGATCCGCTCGATCTCCGCCGCGACCGGGGACTCGGCGAACCGGCGGCACAGCGCCGTGACGTAGCCCTCGACGAGCCGCATGACGTCGTCCAGCCCGCCGGCGATCTCCGCTTCGGAGTGGAAGAACTGGTTGAGGTGGCTGCTGTCCGGGTCTTCGCCGCGGAACGTCGGCATGATGTAGTAAGCCCCGGGCAAGTCCATGCGGAGCATGAACTCCAGCTGGAACTGCATGGAGTCGGCGAGGTAGGTCGGGGTGCCGAACAGGTCGACCCGCACCGGCAGGCTGTCGCTGCCCAGGCCCATCGGGCTGGACACCGAGTTGACGGTGACCGGCATCAGCACGGGGGAAACTTCGCGGGCCCGGTAGAAGTCCGCCGTCGCGCCCACGAGCTCGGCGTTGATCCGGGTGATCGCCCGGAACCAGGAACTGCCCAGCGTGGTTTCCAGGTCGCGTTCGGTGCGAGCGGGGACCGGGCGGGTGGCGATGTCCATGACAGGAAGGGCCTTTCTCGGGAGGACGACGGGATAGCGCTGGTCAGGACCTGGGCGAGCGGACGGGGGCCAGGGTGTCGAGCAGCGCGGCGAACGCGGTCTCGGCGGTGGCGTCGGCGCCGGTGGCGCGCCGGGCACCGGGTCCGGGACCGGCGGCCAGCGCGGGGGCGAAGGGCAGCTCGATCAGGCGGGTGGCCGCATCGCCGGTCTCCGCCGGCAGCGTGGCGGCCAGGCCCGAGGCGGCGAACGGCTCGGTACGGGCACCGCAGCACGGGCACGAGTAGTAGGCCATGTTCTCGACCACGGCCGGAACGGCGATACCCAGCCGGCGAAGCATGGCGACGCACCGGTAGGTGTCTTCGACGGCCATCGGCTGCGGAGTGGTCACGACGACCGCCGCGGCCACGTCGAGCAGGTCGGCGAGCGCCAGGTGGATCTCGCCGGTCCCCGGTGGGGTGTCGATCACCAGGGTCTCGACGTCTCCCCAGTCGACGTCCCGCACCAGCTGCCGCAGCGCGCCGCGCACCAGCGGCCCCTTCCAGGCGAGCGCTCGCGAGGAGTCCGCCAGCAGCCCGGTGGACATGAGGCGGACTCCCCCGCGCACCACGGGCCGGATCCGCCCGTCGCGGACGGCGGGCCGCTCCCGGACGTCGAACAGCACCGGCAGGCTCGGCCCCTGCAGGTCCGCGTCGAGCAGCCCGGTGCGGCAGCCGCGCGCGGCCAGTCCGGTGGCCAGCCGGGCGGCCACAGTGGACTTGCCGACGCCGCCCTTTCCGCCGCACACCAGGACGACGCGGACCGAGGGCAGGGACGTGGTCACGGTGCCTCCCCGGAGAACGTCCGCTCGGCGAGCGAGCGGAAGACCGGCCGCCACCGGTCCACCACGCCCGGACCGAAGTCGTGCCGCAGCAGTCCCAGGCAGGTCAGCTCGATCCACACCGCCCCGAGCGCGAACGGCAGGCACGCCCGCTCACGTCCCGACAGCGGCGCCACCTCGTCGTAGGCCGCGAGGAAGTCCGTCACCGCCGCCCAGTCGACCGCCGCCGGCTGCCGGACGGCGAAGTTCGTGGAGTCTTCCGCGTAGCGCAGGACACAGAAGGTCAGCACCGCTTCGGCGACGTCGTGCAGCCGCGACTGGACGTCGCAGTTGTCGAAGTCCACCACCGCGGTCACCCGGTGGCCGGCGGCGAACAGCAGGTTCCACGGGTTGAAGTCCCCGTGCACGGCGGTGGCGGGAAGCTCGCCGAAGCCGGCGTTGCGGGCGCGGCGCTCCAGCGGGGTCAGCAGTTCCTCGAACACCGAGGCCGCCTCGGGAACCACCTTGCGCAGGAGGGTGACGTGGTCCGCCGCCAGGGTGAACACGTCCTCCGACGAGACGGCGTCCACGGCGGCCCGGCACCGGTGCAGCCGCGCGAGGACCTGCGCCGCGGCCCGGCGCTGGGCCCGCTCGCCCCGGTACCGCAGGCCCCGTACGTAGTCGAACAGGACGAAGGACTCGCCGCGGAAAGAGGTCCACAGGTCTCCGTCGACGGTGGGCACCAGCCGCGGCACGGGCAGGCCGGACCGGCGCAGCCCCTCCTGCAGCCGCGTCGACATGGCGATCCGCGCCGGATCGTCGCAGTACCACGGGATCTGCTTGAGGAAGTACTTCCGGTCGCCGGCTTCCAGGACCGCCTTCTTGCTCGTCTCCGACCGCACGTCGAGCAGGGTGCAGCGATCGCCGTCGAGGAGGATGGGCAGGAAGCAGTCGACGCCGGCCAGCCCGTAGCGGTCCGCGACGAGCCCCAGCACCCGGTCGTCGAGGTTCAGGAAGTCCTTGAAAACCGGCTTCTCACGGACCGGCATGAGCTGCACCTCCCGTCACCCGCAGCCGGATCCGCTCCGACCGGGCCAGGTAGTCCTTCGTCCACTCGGGAGCGTCCGACGCCGCGATCTCCGCGGCGGTCAGCCAGGCGAACCCGGCGACCTCCCGCGTGTCCCGGACGACCGGCTCGGCCTCGGGAGCGGGCGCGCAGAACACGACGTTCACGACGCTGGTGCCGTCCGCGAGGCGGAAGTGCGCGCTGGTGACGTAGTGCAGCGCGCCGCCGGGCTCCAGCCCGACCTCCTCCGCGATCTCGCGGCGTACCGCGTTCTCCAGCACGGCGCCCGGCTCTTCGGCGTGCTCGACCTTCCCGCCGACCAGGGCCGGCTGGCCGGCCGCGTGGCGCTCGCCGTCGCCGCGGCGGATCAGCAGCCACCGGTCGCCGCGCCACAACGCGGCCTCGACGTTGCAGATGTGCAGGGGGCTCGCGGTGGTCACGAGGGCCTCCGCCGCCCGGCCACGAAGATGTTGTTGCCCCGCGCGGCGACATCGGGGGCCTTCGCCAGCTGCTTCTCGATCGCCAGCACATCGGCGAAGACCGCCGGATCGCCGAGCAGGTCGGCGACCGCCGGGCTGGAGCCGTCGAGCTGGGTTTCCTGCCGGGCGGGGTACACCGCGCAGGGAAAGCCGGTGAGCACGTCCACCCGGCAGCCGGCCTCCGCGTACAGCGAGGTGAGCTCGTCCGGGGTGAACAACCGCAGCGGCGGCATGTCGTCGGTGAACGTCGAGACGCCGGTCTCGGCGGCCCGGCGAGCGGCGTCCAACCGGCCGGTCGCGAGGTTGAAGTAGACGCCGTGGTACCGGTTGGGGGCCAGCGTCACGAGCACGCCGTCCTCGGACAGCAGGCCGGCCAGCGCGCTGAGCACCGCGGCGGGATCGGGAACGAAACCGATCACGTTGTGGAAGTTCCAGATCACGTCGAACCGGCGGTCCCGCACGGCCGCGGGCAGGTCGCCGAGGTCGCCCTGGACCAGTTCCATCCGCTCGGCCCGGCTGCCGGTCCGCTTGGTCCCGGCCACCGCCAGCATGTCCGGGGACAGGTCGACCAGGACCCCGCGGGCCCGCGGGTAGGCGTCCAGCACGCGCTGCGTCCACCGCCCGGTCCCCCCGCCGGCGTCCAGGAACGTGAAGTCCGGCGGCAGCTCGTCCAGGAAACCGCCGGAGAGCGTGCTCCACAGCAGCTCGTCGGACAACCGCCAGTAGACCTGCTGGTCCACCTCGTCGTACCGGCCCGCTTTGCGGTGGAAGTAGGAGACGATGTCTGCCGCACTCGATTCGGAAGCAATTTCAACCGACAAAGCGACCCCAATCTCGAATGAGTCATCTGTGGATTCGATCCTCAGCCGACGCAGTGCCGAAGTCAAGCGATCAATGGGCGCGGACAATCCAAGTCGAACACTTGATACCGGCCGGGATCCGCGGATACGTTTCTCGTCGTCGAAAGCGACCCGAGCCGGTGACCGGCGACTCGCGGAAACCGGCGGCTTTCGATTCCAGGAACCGTTCTATTCCCCCGAAGGGAGGTCCACCATGACCCGCAACCACTCGGCCGGTCTCCGGCCGCGCATCAACAAGCTCGTCGTGAAGAAGGCCAACTAAGCGTCACCGGGGCGGATTTGCGCGGCGGACACCGGTTCGTCGCGCAAATCCGCCCTCGCCGCGCCGGACGACCCGGCTGGAGGGCTGATTCCCTTGTCGTCGAACCCATCGGAAGACACCACCGGCGCGTTCGTGGCCCGGCACCGCCCGTGGCTGCGGACCACCACCCTGTGCGTGGCGCTGGCCCGGGGCAGCCGGGACGACCGCCCCGGCCGCGCCGGCGCGGCTCACCTGTTCGAACACCTCGTGATGTCCGCGCGCGGCAGCGGAAGCGCGCTGACCGACCTCGTCGAGGAGCGCGGCGGCACGGCCAACGCGAGCTCCGGCAACGAGCTGACCCTCTACTACGCCCGGGTGGCCGACGAAGACGCCCCGCAGGTCGCCGCGGCGCTGTGGCGGGCGGTCGAATCCCCGCAGATCACCGAAGCCGACCTGATCCGGGAGAAGAACGTCGTCGCCCAGGAGATCGCCACCGCCCGCGCGGACGCCGGCGACGTCGTGCAGGACGCGTTCCTCGCCGACCTGTTCGGCAGCAGCCACCCGCTGGGCCGGCCGGTCGCGGGGGATCCCGGCGACGTGGCGAGCTTCACGCCGGCCGACGCCGAAGCCGAGCGGGAGCGGGGCCTGCCGCCCCACCGCGTCGTCGTGGTCGGGGGCGCCGACCCCGGCCGGATCCGCGCCGCGCTCCCCGAGCATGCCCTGCTCGCCCGGGACTTCCGCCGTCCCGGGAGCCCGCCGGAACCGGTCCGTCCCGGCCCCGCGGCGGAACCGGCGGCGGAGGGCGAATTCGCCTGGGTGGCCGTCGGCGGGCGGGCCGTCCCGGCGCGCGATCCCGCCTGCGCCGCCTACGCCGTGCTGGGCCACCTGCTCGGTTCCAGCCCCGCTTCTTCGCTCTACCGCGAGCTGCGCGACGCGGCCGGGCTCGCCTACACCTTCCAAGCCTGGCCGTCGCACTACACCGACGCCGGAGCTTGGCGAGTGCTGATGGGGGTCGAGTCCGGCAACGTCCCGAAGGCCGTCGCCGTCGTCGAGCGGCTGCTGCACCGCATCGCCGAGACTGGACCGAGCGCGCGGGAGCACGCCATCGCCGTGCGGCAGGCGGTCGGCCAGAGCCGGCGCGACGCCGAAGACCCGTGGCAGCTCACCATCGACCTCGCGCTCCGCGGCGGTCTCGACCCTTCCTGGACCCCGGAATCCGAGCAGGCGGCACTGCAGCAGGTCACTCCCGGCCAGGTGCGCGCCGCCGCGGCCCGGGTGGCCGAAACGCTGAAAGTGACGGTGCGGACGTGACGACGGACTTCGGGAACGCGACCGCTCCTTCCCGCCGAGCCGGACGACCGGCGGCCTCGGCCACGCTGACCGAGATCTGCCTGGTCCGGCACGGGGCCTACGAAGCCACCGACCGCGGACACGCACCCGACGGCCGGTGGGACCCGCCGCTGTCGGAGGCCGGACGCGAGCAGGCCGACGCCGTCGGCACCCGCCTCGCCGCGTTCGGCTGGGACCACTTGCTCTGCTCCCACCTGCGCCGGGCCGGCGCCACCGCCGACCGGATCGGGGCCGCCTGTGGCTTGCGGCCGGCAGCGGACCACGCCTGGGCGGAGTTCCACCGGGGAACGCTGGAAGACGCCATCCCGGGCCGCCACCCGGACCACGAACGCCGGTGGCGGGACGGCGCCTGGGAAAGCTGGCCCGGCGGCGAACACCGCCGGGACTTCCGCGCCCGCGTCCTCGGCGCGCTGCGCCGGTGCCCGGAAGGCGCCCGCACCATCGTCGTCACGCACGGCGGAGTCATCAACGAAGTGCTCTGCGCGCTCCTCGGCAGCCCCGCCCGGACGCTGTTCCGCCTCGATCTGACCGGCATCACCCGGATCGGCCTCGACGACGGGCACGCGGTCGTCGGCTGCGTGAACGACACCTGGCACCTGGAGGACTCGCTGTCGATGCCCCTGACCGTCTTCTCGTCGAAAGGCGCACTCCGATGATCGGCCTCACCGAGCTGTACGCCGCGGCAGGCGTGGATCCCGACGAACCCGTGCGGCGGCTGGCCCGGGCCCTCGGCGAGCCGCTGGCTCCCCTCGTGTTCAGCGCGGCCGCGGCCGAAGGGCACCCGATCGGCGCCCGGACCGCCCTGGTGCTGGAGCGGCAACGAGTCCGGGCCCGCCGGTACGCCGAAGCGCTGGCTCTGGTCCGCGCCGTCGCGAATCCCACCGTCCTGAAAGGACCCGCGCTCGCCCGGCGCTATCCCGCCCACCTGCAGCGCCCGGTCGGTGACCTCGACCTCGTGGTCTCCTCCGAGGAGCAGCTCTGGGCCGCGGCGCGGCGCCTGATCGACGGCTACGACGCCGTTCCCTCGGTGTTCACGCTGATCCGGCACGACGGCACTGATCACTGCCTCATCGGGCTCGACTGGCCATCCGACGACCCGCTCAGCGAGTCCGACTTCGAGGTGGAGATCAGCACGTTCGCCTACGCCGGCGACCAGGCGGCCATCCCGATGCGTCCCGGCTTCCCGTCCTCGGAGCCGCTGACCCAGCTGTTCGCCGTCGCCGAAGAGCGTTGCCAGGGGCCGTTTTCGGTGAAGCACGTGCTCGACTGCGCGGTTCTGCTGGCCGCGGAACCGGACCTGCTGGCCGGGCCGGCCGCGGAGGAAGCGGTCACCGCCTTCCGCGTCGCCCCGGAGCTGCTCGAACTGGTCACCCTCGCCACTGCCCTGTCCGGCGGCCGGGTTCCCGGCCGGCTCCCGGCCCTGGCCGAAGCGGAGCGTGCCCGGCGCCGGTGCGCAGGTCCCTCGGCGGACCCGGCGCTGGCGGGTGGCCGATGGTCGAGCGCCGACAACGTCCGCTTCGGCCTGCTGCTGGACCGCTTCGCGCGGCCGGGAACCACCTGGCACCCGGGCGGCCCCACGCCCGGCGGAGAACTGGTGCACACGCCGGTCGGGGACTACCTCATGCTGACCGGCGCCCGGGTCGACGCCGCGGACGTCGACCACGCCCGCCGGCTCAGCAAGAGCCTGCGGACCGCCACGCCCGTCCCGGGAGCCTGACATGGCGGCCATCGAAGTGACCGCGCTGCGGCGGGTGTTCACCCAGCGCCGCCGGCCCGGCCACGTGGCGCTCGACGGCATCGACCTCCGTGTGGAACGCGGCGAGGTCTTCGGCCTGCTCGGCCCGAACGGCGCCGGCAAGACCACCCTGTCCCGGATCCTGAGCACCCTCCTGCTGCCCACCTCCGGCACCGTCCGCGTCGCCGGGCACGACGTGGTGACCGAAGCCCGCGCGGTGCGCTCGTGCGTCGGCCTGGTCCTCGGGGGCGAACGAGGGCTCTACGGACGGCTTTCCCCCCGCCGGAACTGGGAGTATTGGGCGGCGATGTGCCGGGTCCCGTCGCGGGTCGCCCGGACCCGCATCGCCTCGTTGCTGGCCGAACTGGGCCTCGAAAGCCGCGCCGACGAACCGGTCGAGACCTTTTCCCGCGGGATGCTCCAACGGGTCCACCTGGGCCGCGCGCTCGTGGCGGATCCGCCCGTGCTCATCCTCGACGAGCCCACCAGCGGCATGGATCCCAACGCCGCCATCGGGTTCCGCCGGCTGGTCGAGGACCTGCAGGCGGCGGGCAAGACCATCCTGATGGCCACGCACGACATGGCCGAGGCCGAGCAGCTGTGCACCCGCGTCGCTTTCCTCGACCGGGGCCGCATCCTCGCCACGGACGACCCGGAACGGCTCGGGCGGGCGCTCGACGGTGTCCGGACGATCAGCGCGACCCACGTCGCCCCGGCCGCCGTCCGGCGGCTCGAGGCGCTCCCCGGGGTCGGCGAGTGCACAGTGGACGGCAGCGGCAAGGTGGTCGTCGGCGTGACCCGCCGCGAGGACGTCTCCCCCGTCCTCGCCGTGCTCGCCGAAGAGAACGCGCGGGACATCCGCACGGCCGGCCCCGGGCTGCTCGAGGTCTACCGGACGCTCATCGCGGACCGGGAGTTCTCGCTGTGACCGGGGTGGCCGGGGTGGCGATCCACTCGGTGCGGATGCAGCTCCGGCTGGTGCTGCGCCGCCTCGGTTCGCTGGCCCCGTTGCTGATCAATCCGCTTTACGTCGTGGTGTTCTTCGGAGCCGTCGCGGCGCACCGCCCGTCCGCCGAGCTGCTGACGTCGCTGGGCCTGACCGCCTTCGTGATGGCCGCTTGGGGGCACGCGGTCTTCACCGCCTCGCACGTGATCGACGAGGAGCGGTTCAGCGGCACGATGGAGGTCAACCTGACCGCGCCGGCGGGGTACCTGGTTTCGCTGGTCGTCCGGATCGTCACGGTCACCGTGCTCGCCGCCCCGGTGATCGCGGAGGTCGCGGTGGTCGGCCTCCTGACCCACGGAACGGGCCTGGTGATCCGGGTCCCCTTCCAGTTCTTCGTGGCGGTGCTCACCTGCCTGGCCGGGTGCGCGGCCGGCGCGTTGCTGCTGAGCGGCCTGCTGGTGCTGGTGCGGGGGGCGCGCACCCTGCAGAACGCGCTCACCTACCCGTTCTACCTCCTGGGCGGGCTGATCCTGCCGCATTTTTCGCTGCCCGAAGGGCTCCGGCAGCTCTCCGACGCCTTCTTCCTGACCTGGGCGGTCGAGGGCCTGCGGGCCGCGGCCGCGGGCTCCCCCGGCGGCTGGCGGGACCTGGGCCTCGCGGCCGCCTTGGCGGTGGCGTCCGGCGCGGCCGGCACCCTGATGCTGCAGCGCGTCCTGCTCCGGCTCCGGCGAGGGGAAGTGCGGTTCCATGACTGACAAGGCGCGTTCGCTGTTCCAGGTGCTGTGGCTGGGGCTGCTCAGCAGCTTCGAGGACTACCGGCGCCTGTTCACCTGGAAGTCCTGGTTGCTGGGCTGGCTGCTGCGGCTGGTGGCGCAGGTGCTGTTCTTCGCCATGCTGGGCCGGCTCACCGGCACGGTCGCCGACGAACGCTACGCGGCGGTCGGCAACGCTCTCGTCCTGGCGCCGCTGGGCTGCCTCGGCGTGGTCGCCTCCACCTCGCTGGAACGCAGGCTCGGCACCCTGCAGCTGTTGCTCCTGTCGCCGACGGATCCGCTGGTGGTACTGCTGTCCCGGGGCCTGTACTGGGTTTTCGACGGGCTCCTGACCTCGCTGGTCACCCTCGGCGTGGTTTCCGCCCTGCTCGGCCTGGGCGTGCAGCACGGCGCTCTCCCGCTGATCTTCTGCGGACAGGTGGTGCTCACGCTCTCCACGTACGCCATGGCCATGGCGGTTTCCGGCCTGAGCATCCGCTGGCCGGAAGCCCGCACCTTCCTCACCAGCACGCTGACGATCGTGTTGCTGGCCGGAACCGGCGTCAACACCGCGGCACCCGCCGGCAACCCGGTCTGGAGCGTTCCGCTGCACCTGATCCCGGTGCGCAACGGGCTGCCCGCGGTCCGCGCGGCCGTGGCCGGCACGCCGTCGACGGTGCCGTTCCTGACCCACCTCGGTCTCGAGTGCCTGATCGGCCTCGGCTGGCTGGCGATGGCCCACTTCGCCGTGGTCGGCTCCGTCCGGCACCAGGTCCGCACCGGCCGGCTCACCACGGCGACGTGAACCGCACCGCCGTACCGGCCGGTCAGCGCCGCCGCAGCTGCTCGGCGACGTCCTGCCACCGCCGCGCGTGCGCCGCCGCCACCGCCGCGACCGCCTCCACGCAATGCGGAGGAACGCAGTCGAGCATGGCAGGCAGATCGGCGGGGACCGCAGCCTGCGCCACCAGCCACCGCACCAGCTCGCGGCCCCGCTCGCTGAACCGCAACGCGGGGTCCTTCTTCAGCACCCGCAGCGCCGCCGACGAATCCGGTGCCAGGGGCCGGGGCGCCACCGGCGCCGGCCGAAGCGGTTCTTCCGTGGCGAAGCCGGTTCGCCCCCGCAATTTGGGCGGGAGCGGGTTTTCTCCGCGTTGCACCCTGGCTCGCACATCGCGGGCCGTGCCGATCGCTATTCCGGCTTCCCGGGCGATTTCGCGCAATGATGCCTCCGGGCGGGCTTGGAGGCATTCGTACGCGCGCCGGCGGCCGGCCGCGGCGTCCAGTGGCCGGATCCGGCCGTCGCGGCCGACCCGTTCGTGCGATTGAGGAATTCCCGCAGTCGAACGTGAACGGAGGTGTTTCACCGTTCGGGCGGACAATCCGGAAGCCATGGCGATCGCCCGGTCGGACAGCTGCGGCCGCAAGGAAATGATCTGCACGGCCGCGGCCTCCCGCTCGGCCAGGGAAAGCGGCAGCCCGTGGGTGACATTGGCCTGGACTCCGGCGATGAACGCGTCGGCTTCCGATCCGTCGAAAAAGCACACTTCGATTTCCCGCCTGCCGCGCAGCACGGCGGCGCGCAGCCGGTGCATGCCGTCGACCACCCGGTTGCCCGGGCGGTGCACGAGGATCGGCGGCAAGGGCGCGTCCGTGCCGGCCAGCGCGCGGACGTGCGCCATGTCGATACCGCCCGACCGCGGCGAGCCGCTCACCGTGAGGGCGGAAATCGGCACGACTTCGACCCGGCGGACGTCCCGGAACCCGTGCACCCGGCCGTGCCCGCCCGGCTCCGGGCGCAGCGCTTCCGCGGTCACTCTTCGTCTCCTTCGGTTCGGCCCGACGGCCGCCGGCGAACCGGCCTGGCGGCGTCGCGGTGGTCACGGATGACCGACGGCGGCACTTTCGGCGGCCACGTAACGACTTCCAGCACCCCGGCCACACAGGCCTTCGCGACCAGCGCCGTCCGGTTGACCGCGCCGAACTGCCGCTGCATGCCCTTGATGTGGTAATCCACGGCCTGCCGGCTGAGGTGCAGGCGGCAGGCGATCCGCACGCTCGACGCACCGGTGGCGACGGCCTCCAGGATCAGCGCGTCGAGCCGGGAAAGCCGCCGTCGGCTCCCGGTTCCGGCGTCGGCCCCGAGATCGCGGTTCGCGCGTCCCCCGGATGCGTCGGGCGGCGGCCCCGGCTCGATCGCCCTGGAGCGGCCGGAGATCCGCTCCGCACCGGTCACCGGCGAACTCCCCGGCCGCGCGGGAGCGAAGCCGCCCGGCCCGGGCAGGGTGCCACGGCCACGCCTCGCCGCGCTCCCCCGGCGTCGGCGGGGCCCTGCTGTGCACCGGACGGCGCGCCCATGGTGGTCTTCCTTCCGCCGCGTCTCGACTGGTCTTCAGCCTGCCGAGCGCCGTTCCCGCTCCGTTCCTCCCGCGTTACCGCCGGCCGGAGGGCGGGCAGTCACCGGTGGGCACAGTCAGCCGAGGCCGCCGGACCGGGCGGCACGCCGCAGTCCCCACGGCACCATGACCGCGGCGGCGAGGATCCACCCGCCCCACACGAGGAGCTCGCCACCCAGGGCCGGCCACGGGAACGCCCCACCCGCGGCCAGCTGCCGGATGCCGGTCAGTGCGTGGGTCATGGGGAGCACGGAGCCGGGCCCTCCCCCGGTGAGCCGGGTGTTGACCCCGCTGAACAGCATCAGCAGCACGAGCACCCCGGAGGTCAGGTAGCCGCGGGTCTCGGGAAAACGCATGCCGAGCGGGGTCAGCGCGAGGGCCAGCGCGTAACAGGACACCGTGCCCAGTACCTCCAGGCAGAAGATCCCCGGCAGCGCGGCGAAGGGAACGGCCGTACCGGCGATCACCGGCAGCAGCGCGGTGGCCAGCGTCGCGGTCAGCACCGCGTCGAACGCCCAGTAGAGACCGCGCGCGGCCAGCACGGGCAAGGCCGCGGCCCGGCTGAGCACCAGCAGGACCAAGGTGCCCGCCCGCCGCTCGGCCGCCACCGTCGACACCACGCCCAGCGCACCGAGCGGGCCGAGCAGGGCGGCGTTGCCGAGCGCGAGGTAGTCCTGGCTGCCCGGCACGCCGAGCAGCCGACCCATCGAGGCGAAGAACGCCACCTGCGCCACCAGCCGCAGCACCCAGCCGAACAACCAGGACTTCCAGGTGAACATGCGCCGGTAGTCGACGAAGCCGCTGCTGACCCCGATCTGGAACAGGTACAGCTGCCGGTCCGCCGCCCGCAGCCAGCGGGCCGCCCGGCGGGATGGCGTGGGGGAAATCGGTTCAGGCATGCAGCGCCACACCCCCGTCCCGGGCGCGGCGGATCACCCGCCGCATGAAGAGGACGCCGGCCAGGTTCTGGCCCGCGGCCAGCACCGCGAGCACCAGCAGCCGCCGCGGCAGCTCCGCGGGAACCGCGTGCAGGGCGTCCCGCATCAGGTCGGCTCCCCAGGCGAGGAACCACCCGTGGCTCACCGCGGCCAGTGGCCGGGGCAGCAGGGAGGCGGGCACGACGAGACCGGCCAGCAGGTAGCACGGGTAGGTGAGCGCGTTCTGGTAGGTCCGCGCCCCCCGGATCAGCACGAAGAGGGAGGCCAGCAGGATCGCCGAGCCGACCGTGCCCGCGAAGGTGAGCAGGAGCGCCGCCACGAAGGCGGCGGGTGCGGCCATCCGCAGCGGGAAGCCGAACCCCCATCCCCCGATGAGCGCGATCTCCGCCGCCGCCGGCAGGCACACCGCCTCGGTCGCCGCGATCCGCAGGATCAGCGACCGCGCGTACGACCGGGGCGCGGCCAGCAGCACTTCCAGCATCCCCTCGGCGCGGTCGTGGTCGACGGCCTCGGAGGACACGAACACCGCGTGCGACCACAGGGTCATCACGAAGCTGGTGAGGGCGACGGTGGCGGCCAGGTCGGGCCGGCCGTTCTGCCGCACCACGGTGAAGAACACCACGGAGTAGAGCGGGACGAAGACCAGCAGGGACAGCACCCCGGGACGGCGGAGGACCAGCAGCAGGGCGGTGCGGACGTGTTCGCTCATCGGACGCTGAACTCCCGGTCCGGGATGAGCGAGCGGTAGACGTCGTCGAGCCCCGGCGTGCTGATCGAGATCCCGGTGCAGCCCGCTTCGCCGAGCACCGCCAGCGTCCGGGCCAGCTGGTGCGTGCCGGAGACCGTGCAGCGGAGCTCTCCGGACCGGTCGAGGACGGCAGTGCCGGTGCCGCCGGCCGCGGCCAGCCGCTCCACCGCGCCGGCGGGCGCCGCGGCGACGCTGACCACCCGGTGCTCGGCGAGCCCGGACAGCAGTTCCGCCGGCCGCCCGGCCGCGACGATCCGGCCCTGGTCGAGCAGCACGACCCGGTGGCTGAGTTCCTGGGCCTCGCGCATGTCGTGCGTCGTGAGCAGGATCGTGGTGCCGCGCTCCTGCAACTGCCGCACGAGCTCGACGAACCCGAAGGCGGCGTTGGGATCCATGCCGGCGGTCGGCTCGTCGAGCACCAGGACCGCCGGGTCGGCGACGAGGGCGCGGGCCAGGTGCACGCGCTGCAGCATGCCCCGGGAGAACCGCTCCACCGGACGGTCCGCGTGCTCGGCCAAGCCCAGCTCCCGCAGCACCTCCCGGGTCCGCTGCCGGCCTTCCCGGCGGCCGAGCCCGCACATCGCGGCCCAGTAGCGCACGTTCTGGTCCGCGGTCAGCCGCCCGTAGAGCCCTCGTTCGCCGCCGAGGACCAGGCCGATGCTCGCCCGGACCTGCCGCGCCTGGGCGACCACGTCGTAGCCGGCCACCCGCACCCGCCCCGACGTGGGGGTGAGCAGGGTGGACAGCACGCGGGCCAGGGTGGTCTTGCCCGCCCCGTTCGGTCCGAGCAGCCCCACCGTCTCGCCTCGCCGCACGGTGAAGGAGATGCCGTCGAGCGCATGGCGGGAACCGGCTTTCCCGCCGCGGTAGACCCGGACGAGATCGGTCACTTCGATGCCGGGAGACGCCGCCGTCATGTCCGGCTCCTTCCCGCGGCCGCGGTCGTCCACGACCGCGGCCGCCTCGGCCGCACCCGTTCGGCGGTCACCTCACCGGCGACGCGGATCCGGCCGGGCGAAGCCGCGATGCCACTCCTCATGACTGCCCCGATCCGGCCGTGACCGCCCCGCGCTGCGCGGTGGCGAGCCGGGCGGCCAGCTCCTGCGCCCGCCGGTACCGGTCGGGCGCGACCACCTGCTCGGTCACGAGCAGGAAGGCGTCCAGCGGCGTGGTGAGCACGATGAGGTCGCCGTCTTCGTACACCGTGGCCCGGTCCGCCGGAGCGAACCCGGTCCCGCTCCGCAGCGGCATCCCGAACACCGGGAAGGCGGCGCGCAGCCGCTCGGCCACCGGCCCGCCGGCGGCGAGCAGGCGACGCATCCGCTCGGGCCGGGTTTCGCCCTCGGGACCCGGGACGGCCTCGATCTCGTCCCGGCGCGCGCGTTCCGCGGCCGCCGGCCCGGCCAGCGCCGTCCGGTGTGCGGCCGGCACCGCCGCGGCGGCGCCGGCCGCGTCCTCCGCGAGTTCGACCAGTTCCAGCAGCTCCGGCGCCAGGGACCAGGCCGTGGCCGCCTCGGCCAGCTCGGCGGGGTCCGGGGCCTCCGCGGAGGTCAGCACGGCCAGGCAGTCCAGGGCGTCCCGGACGCCGAACGTCCGCTGCAGCCGTTCCTCCGCGACCGCGAGCAGCTGCGCCGTGCTCTCCCGGGCCGGCATCGCGGCCCGCAGCGGAACCCGTTCGAAGTCACCGGGGTAGGCGAAGGTGGCGATCTCCACGCAGAGCTCGCGGTCGAGCCACGGGTCCTCGGCGGCACGAACGAGCCCGACCATCAGGTGCGCCCCGGCTCCCCACCCGGCGAGGGTCAGGATGAGCTCCCGGGCGCCGAACAGCTCCTCGACGGCCAGCGCGATCTTCCACAGCACCGCTTCACCGGGGGCCAGCAGGTCCAGGTCACCGGAGGTGCGCACGACCCACGGCGGCAGGAACCGGGCCAGTGCCGGCCCCTTCACCACCCGCGCGCCGTGCGACACGGCCAGTTCGGCGATCTTCCGGTAGAGCGCGATCCGTTCGCGATGCCGCCGCACCTCGTCCTCGGAGCCGGTGCCGAGCCGGTGGCCTTCCCGGTCGGCCACCGAGAGCACCAGCGGCGGCAGGAGGTAGCTGGCCGTGCGGGCCCGGTGCAGCAGGACGTCCGGGGGCGCGTCCTGGGCGTCGAGCAGGGTACGCAGGAGGTCGAGGGTGGGTTCGAAGCCGCTGCTGGACGAAGTCATCGCGCGCCCCGCAGGCCCTCGAGGGAACACCGCCAGTAGGTGTCGGTGAGCTCCCAGCCCCGCCGGACCAGTGACGCCACCACGCGTTCGCCGTTGGCGGCGTCGGACCGGCTGTGCACGACGTTGCCGACCAGGGGGCGCCCCAGTGCCCGGGCGTGGCGGGCGCACGCGGCGGACAGCGCGCCGATGAGCGCCCGGGCGTCGTGCCCGGCTTCCACCAGGATGTCCACCAGGTCCACGAACGATGTTCCGATGAGGTCGTCGACGGCCGCGGTGAGCATCGTGGCGTGCGCGATCGGCAGCCGTCCCTGCGCGGTGGTCACCGAGGCCACGAGGGACACCCGGTCGGGCGCGGTCAGGTAGCCGTCGACGATCCGGTCCACCACCTCGTCCTCCTGCGGCAGCTCGCGCTCGCCGTTCCCGGTGACGACGGCGCGGCGGAGCCAGTCCCGCACGTGCGCTTCGTCGCCGGCGCCGGCGGAGGGCGCGATGCGGACCCCGTCCGGCGGCCGGACCGTGGCGTCGAAGGCGCCGGTACAGCGGAGGTGGCTGAGATCGCGAGCCAGCGGCGGAGCCGGCACGACCGGCCCCGGCACGCGGACCACCAGGTCCCGCCACCGGTCGCCGGGGTGCTCCGCCAGCACCGTCCCGGCCAGCAGCCGCAGCGCCGCCGGGTCGGTGACGACCGGCTCGGGGGCGTGCTCCACCAGGCAGTCGACGTGACCGTCGGGATCCGTGCTGGCGCCGGCCACACAGCGGTGGCCGCCGACCTCGTGCAGCAGGCCGCTGCCGGCGAAGGAGTCCCAGTCGGGTGCCATCGTGACGGGCGCGCTCATCGTCCCGCCTCCGGCCGCACGGTCACGGTGAGCTCGGCCAGCAGCCTCGCCGCCGCGGCGGCGATCTCGGCGTCGGGGACGGCGCGGAGCGCGGCGGCCTCCTCCGCGGCCGACCACGGACGCACCCCGGCGCCGGTCCCGCGGGCCAGCTGGATCGCCTGGCCGAGCGGGTTGTCCGCCTCCTCCAGCAGGTCGAAGGCAGCCGCCCGGCGGGCGACGCCGATCAGGCCGGCCTCCGCACCGGCCGCGACCTCGGCCAGGCAGGAGCGCACGATGTCCAGCACCAGCGGGCCGTTTTCCGGCTCCGCGCCGATCAGCACGCGCCACGACCCGGCGTCGCGGTAACTGCGGTGCCAAGCCTGGAAGTGGTAGCCCAGGCCCTTCTCCACCCGCAGCCGGCGGTAGAGCAGCGAGCACGACCCGCCGCCGAGCAGGTGGCCGAGAACCGTATAGGCGTGCCGGGCGGGATCGTCCGCGGCCGGCGAGCGGCCGCCGATCGACAGCCAGCAGTACTCCGCGGGCCAGTCCCGGGCCGGCGGGACCGCGGAAAGCGGGGGGAGCACGGCCCCGGCGGTTTCCCGTGGACGGCGGGCCAGCTCGTCGATCCCGGTTCCCCGCACCGCATCGGCCACCTCCTTCGCGGTCAGCGGCCCCACCGCGATCAGCGCGAGGGGGGCGGTGGCGAGCAGCTCGCGGTGCACGGCGAGAACCCCTTCCGGGGACGCCGCCCGGACCTCTTCGGGCGTGCCGCCGACCGGCCGGCCCAGCGGGTGGCCGGGGAACAGCTGCCCCACGAACGCGTCCTGGACGACGTCGGCGGGGTCGGCGGCCGCCGCCGCGAGCTCCTGCAGCACCGCGGTGCGCTCGGCTTCGAAGTCCGCCGTGGTGATGTCGGGCCGGGCGACCGCGGTGGCCAGGGTGGCGAGCGCCGGCGCGGCGTGTTCGGGCAGCACCTGCGCGTGCAGCAGCATCAGCTCCAGCGCGGTCACCGCGTTGCCGGTGCCGCCGCCGGCGCCGATCTCCTCGGCCAGCGGCCGGGAGGAGGCGGTGCGCGAGCTCATCAGCAGGTGCTCCAGCAGGTGGAGCGTGCCACCCTGCCCGGCCGGGTCGTCACGCGATCCGGCGCCGACGGCCACCGCCACCGCGGCGGTGGCGAAGCGGTGGTCGGTCCGGGCGAGCACAGGCACCCCGTTGTCGAGGGTCATCCGGTCGACGGCGAACATCGGACCTCCTGGAACGAAAGGGAAAGGGGCGGGGAAGCCGGGCCCGGCGCGCGGGGGCGCCGGGCCCGGTGACCTTCCCTCAGCGGGAGCGGAAGGTCACTTGCCGATCTTGTCCAGGGTCGGACGCAGACCGGCCGAGTGCCGGCGAGCCTGACCGGACTTGTCCAGGGTCGGGCGCAGACCGGCGGAGTGCTGACGCTCCATGGTTTTCCTCCTCGTGACGAGCCGGAAGAGATTCCGGCTGGGATATCCGAGAACCTTTTTCGGTCTCGGCTCACCAAAAGCTAGCCGATCCGAAACGCTCCCGACAAGCCCCCTGTCCAAAATTGGAGGAATTGTTTTTCCTCGATAAAAAGCGCAGCACAAAATGTCGATCCTCGTTGCTTCGAAGATCGACCGGAGACGTCATCCTTCACTTCACGCGGACGTCACTCGCGCCAGATCATGCCGTTCACCTCGGCAATCCCCGCTCCCTCGACGAACAACCGGCACCACACCTCGGCCGACCACAGCCGGAACTTCGTCCGTTCTTCGACATTGGCCAGAATGGTGCGCCACCGGCCGGACGGCACCTTCAGCACCGTGCGCAGCACCCCGTTTTCCAGGCACCGCTCGTCCAGCCCCTTCGAATACGACGAAAGAGAAAAATTGAAGCCGGACTTCTTCCGGTCCACGACCGCGGCCGGCAGCCGGCGGCGGGCGACCGCGGCCAGCCCCGCTTTGAGCACCGGGGCCAGGTGTCTTTCCAGCGGCGCGTTCACCGCGAAGGCGGCCACACCGGTGGCCAGGAACGGTTCTCGCGCCTCGATCGAGGCCTGCATCAGGTTCTTGTCCAGCCGGTTGAGCCCGTGGCTGAGGAACAGCCGCAGGTCCCCGGCCAGCGCGACCGCCAGGGCTCGCCGAGATCCGGGCAGGTGCGCGAAGGCCCGGTCCAGGGACTCGCGCAGACGCCGTGCGTACTCGGCGTCCGCCGCGGCCCCCACCTCGAGCGCGGCCCGCAACGCGTCGTTGCGACGCGCGGGCACCTCCAACGAGCCGGCGCCGACGCCGAAGGCCAGCCGTTGTGCCCGGTGCCGGGAGGGATATCCGCCGAACAGCTCGTCCGCGCCTTCTCCGGACAGCAGCACCCGCAGGCCGTCCGCCCGGGCCCGGTGGGCCACCGCGGCGAGCGCCACGGAGTTCTGGTGCACCAACGGGTATTCGAAGTGCCACACCGACGCCGCGAAGTGCTCCCGCCACACGTCGGCCGTCACCTCGACCGGGGTCAGCGGGCTGCCGGTGAACCGGGCCACCTCGGCGGCCCACCCGGTCTCGTCCGCCTCGGGCTGGTCCGGGAACGAAGCGACGTAGGCAGGCAGCCGCCGCCCCTCGGCGTTCGCGAGCGCCAGCACCAAACTCGAATCCAGCCCGCCGGAGCAGAGCACGCCCGCGCCCGTGCCGGGGTCCTGCGGCAAGCGGCTGCGCACCGCCGCCCGCAGCACGGCTTCCAGCTCCGCTTCCCATTCTTCCGGGGACAGCGCCGCCTGCCGGGCCGCCGCACCCGGGTCGACCAGGTCCGCGGGTTCGAACCACCTTCGGTCGCCGAGCAACCGGCCTTCGGCGTCGAAGGTGAGAACGGCCCCGGCCGGCACCCGCCGGATGCCCCGCAGCGGCGTCTCGACGCCGTTCGTCCAGTAGTCGGCGACCACGGCGCGCAGCGCGGCCGGGTCGACGACCGCGGGTACTCCCCCGGCGAGCAGCGCCTTGATCTCACTCGCCACGAACCACCGCCCGCCGTGGTGGGCCAGGTAGAGCGGTTTCACCCCGAACCGGTCCCGGGCGACGGTCACCACCCCGGTGTCCCGGGCGACGTGCACGAAGGCGAAGGGGCCTTCGAGGCGGGACAACGCCTCGCCGCCCCACTCGTCCAGGGCCGCCAGCAGGGTCTCGGTGTCGCTGTCCCCGCGGTAGCCCCGGCGGGGAAGCCGGGCCCGCAGCGCGCGGTGGTTGTGGATCTCGCCGTTGAACACCAGCAGGCCACCGTCCGCCATCGGCTGGTCCCCGGCCTCGCCGGGCCCGGTGACGGCGAGGCGGGCGGCGGCCACGGCCGCGGCGGGGCGGGCCCGGGCCGCGACCCGGTCCGGACCGCGGTGCCGCAGCGCGGCGGCCATCCGCGCGGCCGTCCCGGCCGTGGCTCCCGGGCCCAGTACCGCCGCTACTCCGCACATGTCGCCGCCCCGCCCGGATCGGCCACGAACTGGGCGAGCACGGTCCGCCTCGGCACCGGCGCCCGCGGGCTGATCCGCCGCACCGCGTGGAAGGAGTGGTCGCTGCGGGCGAACAGCACCGACGTGTTGAACTTCGGCCAGAGCGACGCGGCCACCGCGGCCGGGTCCTCGTCCACCGGTGCGGTGAGGATGTCCAGGCCGCCGCCCCAGTCCGGGCTCCACGACCGGGACAGGTAGAGGATCTGGGTGGCCACCCGGTCCGGCCGGTCGGTGTGCGCGGTCATGAAGGTGCCCGGTCCGTACTCGCACAACCGCACCTTGAGCCGGCAGCCGCTCAGCTCGGCGCCCGTCGCCGAGCGCACGAACGCCCGGTACTCCGGGGTGAGCAGCCAGTCGAGCAGCCGGTGCCACGGCTCGGGCAGCGCCGCCGCGATGTCCGTGGGCTCCCCGGCTTCGAGCACGGTGCAGTCGCGCAGCAGGTAGTGCCCCTGCGGGCTGCGCGACTCCCGCAGCAGGCCGGCGGGGAACCGGTCGGCGAGTTCCTCGGCGTAGGCCGTGTCCAGCAGGTCCGAGACGGCGGCCCAGGCGAACGGGTCCCGGCGGCGATCGACGATCGCGCCGGAGGCGATGAGGGTCATGACGCTCCTTGGGGGACGAGACAGGACTCGGGGTTCACCGCCGCAGCGCGGGAACCCGGCCGCGCTGCCGCTCCTGCCAGCAGAGGTACGAATACGCGAGCCAAAGCAGCCTCAGTTCGCGCGGATCGGCCGGCTCGTCCGAGGCGGCGAGCCGGGACAGCCGCGCGGTGTCCAGGCCGAACAGGCCGGGACCGGCCGCGAGCCGGTCGAGCAGGCGGTCCCTGGCCAGGGCGCGGAACCCCGTGAAGGACAGCGCCTGCTGCTGCTTGCCCGCCCGGATCGCGGCCCAGCAGCCCAGCGCGTGCAGCTCGCGGCGCAGGTAGCGCTTCCCGAGCGCCTCCTCGCGGGACCGGGCCGCGCGGAACCCCAGCCCGGACACCGACGGCGAGAGGAACGGGTGCCGCACCCGCACGCCGTGCCCGCCGTGCGCCACCGAGGCCGACCGCAGGTGCTCGGGCAGGAAGTGCTCCGCGTGGAACCGCTCGATCGAACGGGCCGGCGGGTCGCCGTGCGGCATCAGCTCGCGCAGCCGTTCGGACACCTCCGCGACGGCGGCCCGCAGGCCGGCGTCGGCCAGGTACGGAGCCAGCACCTCGGGCGGCACGTGCACGGTGCAGCGGGCCGCCAGGTCCCGCGGATCGGCCGCGGCGGCGCCCATGCGGTCGATCCGGTTCCAGCCGACCAGCGGGTGGTCGGCGGCCACCCCGGACAGGACGACCGGGCTGCCGGCGGCGGCCGCGGCCCGGCCGAGGTACCAGAAAGTCGGCACCCCGATCGCCATGACCGGGGCGCCCAGCGCGCCGACCAGGCTCTCCACCACGTCGAGGAACGACTCGTCGGCGGGGATGCGGAACTCCCGGTGGTCGGCGCCGATCTCCCGGGCCACTTCCGCGGCCCAAGCCCGGTCCGCGTCGTCGTCTTGGTAGAAGGCGGTGTAGGTGCGCACCTTCCGGGCGCGCGGCAGCGCGTGCACGATCAGCGAAGTGTCGACGCCACCGCTCAGGTGCACCGCGACGGAGTCCCCGCCGAGCGCCGACGAGGCGGCGGCCAGCGCCGCGGCCAGCTCACCGGTCCGGGGCGGCGGCAGGTTCTCGTCGCCACGCCCGGGAAAGCCGGGGGTGCCCCGGAGCCGCCGCAGTTCTCCGGCGTCGATCAGGTACAGCGCGCCGGCCGGCACCGGCCGGACCCCGTCGAGGAA
This sequence comes from Amycolatopsis sp. NPDC051102, assembly GCF_040682815.1. NCBI lineage: Bacteria > Bacillati > Actinomycetota > Actinomycetes > Pseudonocardiales > Pseudonocardiaceae > Amycolatopsis > Amycolatopsis sp. NPDC051102. The sequence goes on along the minus strand of NZ_JBFBBT010000001.1, from coordinate 317,610 downwards.
CCAGCTGTCCGCCAGGGTGTAGTTCAGCAGGAGGTACTGCGCGAAGCCCGGCAGGCTCGGCCGGTCGGCGCCGGCCGCGCTCGCCACCTCCGCCGGCTCGGTGCCGACGGCGGTCCGGTCCGCTTCGCGGGCGACGAACAGGCTGCCCAGCCCGCCCGCGTCGCGCGCCACGTAGGTCCGGCCGGTCCGGCGGTCGGCGAGCAGGAGCGAGTAGCCGCCGACCACCTGGTCCAGGAACGTTTCACCGCGGTCCAGGAAGGCTGCCGCCAGCCGCTCGGCCGCCGCCGGGCCGGACAGCACGGTTCCTCCCCCGCATTCGAGATATCCGTGGAACGCCAGGGTGATCGTCTTCCCGGCCGCTTCGGCCAGTCCCGTTTCGGCATCGGTGGAAGCGATTTCGAGCCGGTCGCCGGTCCAGGCGAAACCGCGGTCGCCGCGCGAAACCACCGTCGTGATCATGTCTTCGCTCCTCTTCCGGCGAGCCGGCGCACGGCCGGGTCCGCGATGGTCCGGACCACCGGATGGGCGAGGAGCGGCTCCATCGCCCGGCCGGTGTCGCTCTCCGTCGTGTCGAGGACCAGGACGGCGCCGCCGGCACGCGGATCGTCGCGCAGGAGCGCGGCACACGCGGTCCAGTACTCCTCGTAGCGCGGCCCGGGATCACCCAGCTGCGAGCCGGTGCCCGGGCGGCGCGAGAGCCGGTTCAGGCGCGCCTCGCGGGAGGCCAGCAGCAGCACGGTCAGCTCGGGCCGGGGCAGCAGCGAATGCGGCAGGCACGGGGCGGAGAGCGCCTCGGCGGGCGACGCCCCGCAGTTCCACCCGTGCTGGACGGCACTGGAGAACCAGTAGCGATCGACCACCAGGGCACGCTCACCCGACCGCTGGGCCGACTCGACCGCCCACGCGCACGCGCTGAGGTACATCAGGTACGACGCCAGGCCACCGGCCGCGTGCAGCGGTGCGCGGACGCCGCGGTAGAGGTCCCCGGGCGTCACCGCCCGCGGGATCCCCAGTGTCTCGGCCAGCACCCGGGTCAGATGGCTCTTGCCCGTGCCGTCGAGACCTTCGAAGGCGATCAGGCGTGGCTGTCCGGGCGCGGTCACCGGGGGACCTCCCGAGCCGGCGGGGCGGGATAGATCACGTCGCGGAACTCGCTGTCGCCCAGCCGCCGGAGACGGCTGACGACCGGTGTCGCACCGCGGAGGAGTTCGGGTGGCTCGTCGCCTTCGCCCAGCAGCGCCAGCACGTGCGGCTCGTCGCGGTCGGGGCCGGTCACGACGCCGGGACCGGCGTCGACCCCGAGGAAGTACAGCAGCCCCAGCAGTTCCACGTCGACACCGGTGCTGCGGCGGACGAGTTCGGGAATGAGGCCACCGGTCACGCGGGGCGAAAATTCCAGGACGTGCAACGTCGCGGTGCGCTCTTCCCACAGCGCTTCGATCTCGTAGACCCCGCCGGTCAGCCGAAGCCCCTTGGCGATGAGCCGGAGGTCCCGGTCGAGCGCGGCCTCCGCTTCCGGCGGCACTCCCCCGGTCCCGAAGGCGCACCAGTGGAAATCGGTCAGCTCGTCACGGCGCTGCGCGAGCCCGCGCACCGGGAAGAAGCCGGCGAGTTCCCCGGCGCGGACCAGGAACGGCACGGTGAGGAACAGCGTGTCCCCGCTGAGGTCCGGCTCGAGCACGATCCCGGACGGGTCGGCATCCGGGTAGCCGGCGAGGAACCGGTCGTATTCGGCGAGCAGCGACCGTTCGCGCAGCTGCCGGTAGGAGCGCTCGTACTCGGCCAGCCCGCCGGCGTCCGCGACCCGCTTCACCAGCATGCTCGCGAACCCGAAGTCCGGCTTGACGACGGCGGGGTACGGCAGGGCGGCCCGGTCGTCGACGAGGTCGAGCTTGTGCTTGGCGACCACCGTGACGCCGAGCTCGCCCAGCACCGCGGCGAGCTTCGTCTTCACCAGCATCTCCAGGCAGACCTCGGCGAAGTTGGGCGTGCCGACCGCCGCCCGGTGCTCGGCCACCCAGTACACGCCGCTTTCGTGACAGCACATGACCCGGGCGCCCGGCGGCGGGGCCGGACGGGCGGCCACTTCGGCGGCGGTCAGCACGCGCACTCCGGCGACTTCGGACGGCGCGGAGCCGTCCGGCAGGACCACGGTCAACGGCACCCCGCTCGCCGCCGCGGCTTCGGCGACGGTGGCCAGCTGGGCCCGGTTGGGGAACACGATCAACGTCTCGGCGGCCTCGTCCGGCACCGGACCCTCCTCTGTGGACACTTCGCGCCGCGGAGCGGGCGATCCGTGGTCGATGTGGTACGGCAGGACCTTGTCCCGGACCGGCAGCCGGCCGTGCTCGGCGACGCAGCCTTCGATGAGCTCCACCAGACCGAACCCGGCTGCTTCCAGCATCATCGGGAACGCGCTGCCGTCCATCAGCCCGGGCAGCGTGTTGAGCTCGAGGAAGTACAGTTCCCCGTCCCGGACGAGGAAGTCGAGCCGGGCGAAGCCGAAGACCCGCATCTCCTCGAAGATCCGGACCGAAGCTTCCTTGACGCGCCGGGTGTCCGCGGTGTCGCGGGTGTGCAGCAGCGGCCGCACGAGGCCGGACGCGTGCTTTTCGCGGTGCCCGAGGAAGCCCCCGGCGGTCACCGCCTCCACCACCGGGAGCGCCACCGCACCCGCCTCGGTGCGGATCACCCCGCAGGTGAACTCGGTGCCGTCGACGAACTCCTGGACCAGGACCTGGTCGTCGTACGGGAGCACCTCGGCGATCGCGCCGGCCAGCGCGGCGCCGTCCGGTTCGCGGACCAGCTCGGTGAGCAGCGACGCGCCCATGCGATTGGGCTTGACGACCGCGGGCCGGCCGGCGAGCTCCGCCGCCACCGCGGCAGCCCACTCCCGCAGGGCGGCCGGCGAACCGGTCGCGGACCGCGGGGCCGGCCAGCAGCTCGGCGTGCGCAGCCCGGGGACCAGGCCGGCGGCCACCACGGCCTGCAGCCGCTTGTCCATCCCCAGCGCGGAGGCCAGGACGGGACCGAAGTTCCCGCGCAACCCGAGCACTTCGGCGACCCCTTGCCAGGAACCGTCCTCTCCTTCGTTGCCGTGCAGCAGCGAGAAGACGAAGGCGCCGCTTTCCCTGAGCCGGCGAAGTCCCTCGTACACCGGAAGTTCCTCGCCTGCGCTCAGTTCCTCCTCCGCACGGGGCCACGGCCCGTGGCCGAAGTAGCGGACCTCGCCCTGCCTGGTTAGGTAGAGGACAGCGGCGAGGGACAGCCTCCCGGGGGCGGCCTCGACCGCCGCCCGCACCCGGTGGTAGCTGTGCAGGGAAGCGTCGTGCTCGGTACTGCGGCCGCCGACCAGCAGGACCAGCTCGGTCGTCATCGCTGCACCGGTCCCCTCGCCACCAGGTACGTGGCTTCGTCGGTGCGCTCGAGCTCCACCCACGCGAAGGCGGAGCCGAGCAGGGCGGCGGCCTCCTCGGCCGTCAGCCCGAACTCGGTGGTGCGGAACGGCTGGGCCGCCACCCAGCCGGCGGGGCGCGGCAAGAACATCCGGGAGCAGAGGACGCCCTCGCCGGTCAGCACCCGGGCGAGTTCGCGCGCCGCGGCGGGCCGGTCACCGGCCGGCATGCAGTGCAGGCAGCCGATGTCGAGAGCCACGTCGAACGAGGCGTCCGGCCACGGCAGCTCCGTGGCGTCCGCGGCCACCAGCGGCACCTCCGGACCGACCAGGCGCCGGGCTCGCGCCACCGCCGACGCCGAGATGTCGGCCCCCGCCACCCGGTATCCGGCGCCGGTCAGCCGGCGGGCGTTCTTGCCGTAACCGCACCCGAGGTCGAGCACCCGGGCGCCCGGCGGTGCCACGGCGGTCAGCCGGTCGAGCACATCGGCTTCCAGCGGCACGAAGTTCCACGGCACCGTGTAGGGATCCTCGTAGACGCCTTCCATGCTGTCGGCTCGCTCGGCCCCCCGGGTGAAGTCGCGGCGGGTCGAACGCAGTCCTCCGCTCGCCGCCGGCTCGAAGCCCTCTTCGGACAGCAGCGGCAGCAGCGCCGCGCCGAGCGGTTCGGGCACGTTCAACCGCCATTCGCCGAGGCCGTCGCGGAAGGCCTTGGCCGCGGTGCGGACCGCCAGCCGGACCGCCTCGGCGATCGTCGTCGCCGCCGAGCCGCGCAGCGCGCCGTCGGGAACGAGTTCGACTCCGCCGGGGAACGTGCCGGCGCGCACCGAACCCAGGCAGGTTTCGCGGTCGTCGAGGACTTCGAAGTCGATCCGGTCCGCACCTCGTGGCCGCGCGGCCACGAGGTGCAGCTCGGGCCCCACCACGCAATAGAGGTCCTCGTCTCGGGGCATCGCCGGGGACGGAGCCGGCACGGTGTTCACAGTCGGATTTGTGCTCATCGGGTTTCCCTGGGGTCGGCCGTTGCTGGGCGGAGTGACTCGCTGACAGTTCCCGGGTCGATGCCCGGGCCGCTGGCCTGGAAGATCCGGTGCAGCGGCGGCTGACCGGCCAGGAACAGCTCGTCGTGCGGGGTGGAGTGGCGGAGGGCGAGAGCGGGCCAGGGCGCCCTCGCGACCGGGAAGCCGGCGTTGCGGACGCTGGTGTCCGGGCTCCGCGGGAAGAACTCGCCCGTGGTGAGGCCCTCGGCGAGCAGCCGGGGCTTGACCCGTTCCCGCACCCCGGTGACCAGGGCCTCGTTCCCGGTCAGCGTCGTGTACACCACGACGAGGCAGGACAACAGCGCCTCCGCGGGCGGCCGGGCCGAGGCCTCCCGGCGGAACCGGGCCGCGCGCGCCAGGAACCAGCTGTCCAAGGCGGCGGGATCCGCGCCGGAGAGCCGGCACTCGACGAGGACGACTTGGCGGCGTCGCAGTGCGGCCGGGATGTAGGGGCAGAGCGCACCGGCCCGGCCGAGCGCCGGCGCGGGCGCGGCCACCTCGTCGCGGATCCACTCGGCCGTGCGGACCGCCCATTCCGGCGCCGTGGGGTCGTCGACCACGTCGGCCGCGTCGAACGTGGTATCCGGGCCGGTCATCGCGGTGCTCCGGACCCGACCGCCTCGGCGGCGGGTGACGGCTGGGCGAGGAGGACGCGGGAGCAGGCATCGGCCAGGCAGCCGAGGCTGTCCACCACGGGGACCCCGAAATCGGTCCGGTCACGCAACAGGTGCAGATCGGTGCACGCGAGCAGCAGGGCGTCGACCGGCCCGGCGGACGCGGCGAGGCGCCGCAACCGGGAAGCGGGGACACCGGACAGGTCACCGTCCAGGCAGCTCAGCACCAGGCTCTCCACCTCGCGCTGCGCCGCCGCGGCCGGGCGGGCGAACTCCACCCCGGCCGTGTTCCGGTACAGGTCCGAGGTGACCGTGGAACCGGTGCCGAGCAGCAGCACCCGGCGCCGGCGGTCGGCCGCCAGCCGGTGGTGGACCGCGGTGACCATGTCGACCCAGCCCAGCGACCGGCCCCGCAGCAGGCCGGGCAGGTACGCGTGCAACGTGTTGCACGGAAGGACCACGTGGCGCACACCGGCCCCTTCGAACAGGTCGAGAGCCTCCCGCAGCAACGCGGTGATCTCCGCGCGGTGGCTGCCGTCCGCCGTGCCGGTGATGAACGCCGTCTCCAGCCCGGCGGAAAGCGGGAGGCTGTGGACGACCACGTCGGGGTAGGTCCCGCCGGTGGCCTGCCGGTGGCGGGCGACCAGCAGCCGGTAGAGGTCGGCGGTGGCGATCGGGCCCACGCCGCCGATCACGCCGAGGCGGGCGGTCCCGGCCCGGTCCGGAATCGAGTCCATGTTCACGCTCCCCGAGAAGTCCGCAGGCCGTCCGCCGCGCGGGCACCGGCCGCCTCGACACAGTGCTGCCACAGCGGTTCGTCGATGTTTCCGCCGGACACGACGGCCAGCGCACGACGGCCGGAACCGCGTTCGCGCAGGGCGGCGGCCACCGCGGCGGCGCCGGCCGCCTCGGCCCGGATGCCGGCGTGCGTCCACAGCAGCGCCATCGCCCGGTGCAGTTCGTGGTCCCCGACCGTGACGACCTCCGGTCGATGGGACCGGCAGGCCTCGAACGCCAGCGCCCCGATCCGCCGGACCAGCAGCCCTTCCGGCAGCCCGGCGGCGGAGCCGAGGGTGACCCGCCGCCCGGCGGCGAGCGAGGCACCCATGGCCGGGGCTCCGGCGTACTCCACCCCGACGATCCGGACCCCGGTCGCGCCCCACGCGCGGATCGCGGCGGTGATCAGCCCGCCGCCGCCGAGCGGGAGGTAGACCACGTCGGGCAGGCCACCCTGCGCCGCCGCTTCGACGAACAGGGACTGGTGTCCGGCGATGATCCCGGCGTCGTCGAAGCTGTGCACGAAGACCCCTCCCCCGCGGTCGGTGTCCGCTCGTGCGGCCGCTTCGCAGTCGTCGTAGCCGCCCGCCACCGCAACGGTTTCCCCGCCCCACTGCGCGACCCGCCGCAGCTTGGCGTCCGGCGTGGCCGCGGGCACGTAGACCCGGGCGTGCTGTCCACGGGCGTGCGCGGCTTCGGCCAGCGCCGAAGCGTGGTTGCCGGTGGAAGCGGTGACCAGCACCGTCCCGGCGGGGTAGCGGCCGGCGCTCCGCCAGACACCGCGGAACTTGAAGGCGCCGGACCGCTGCTGGGTCTCGTCCTTCAGCAGCAGGTCCCGCCAGCCGTGGGCGGAGCCGAGGGAGCGCAGGGGCGTGCGCAGGGGCGGACCCGACAGGGCGGGCCGGCTCAGCGGAGACACGGGATCACCTCACGGGCGAACAACTTCAGCGAACGCGCCGCGGTTTCCGGGGGCAGGCTGCCGAAGTGCTGCATGAGGCACAGGTCGGTGACACCCACGCGGGCCCATTCCCGGATCTTGCCGGCGACGGTCTCCGGTGTCCCGAAGAGCACCTTGCCGGGGTACATCTCGGAGTAGTCGTGCGGGGAGAGCTCCCGGCCGAACGCGGTGTCGACGGCGCCGAGGTACTCCATCAGCGCCCGGCGGGGGATTTCCGCCGCTTCCTCCTCGGTCGGCGCGACGAACAGGTGCTGGTTCGCGAGCACCCGGCCCCCGAGGGGATCGAGCCCGGCGGCGCCGCGGGCCTCCCGGTACCAGCGCAAGCCGCACGCCAGCTCCTCCGCGGTCCGGTTGTACGGGTTGACCATCAGGCCCATGCCTTCGCGGCCGGCCAGCTCGAACGAGTCCCGTGCGGTGGAGGCGGCGATCCACAGTGGAGGGCCGGGGCGCTGGAGCGGCTTGGGCAGCACGTCCACCTGATCGAGGTGGTAGTGCTCACCGTGGAAGGTGACCGGCTCGTCCGCCCAGGCCGCGCGGAGCACGGCAAGGCCTTCGGCGAACCGGCCGGCCCGCTCCGCCATGGTCACCCCGCGGCCGGCGAACTCCCGCGGCAGGAAACCGCGGCCGACGCCGACGTCGAGCCGTCCACCGCTGAGCACGTCGAGCATCGCGAAGCTCTCCGCGGTCTCCACCGCGTCCCGCAGCGGCAGGATGGTCGCCGCGGAGCCGAGCCGGATCCGCTCGGTCCGCTGGGCCACCGCCGCGCCGAGCACCGGGATGCTGGGCACGTATCCGCCGTAGCGGGAGAAGTGGTGTTCGGCGAACCACACGGAGTCGAGTCCGAGCTCCTCGGCAGCCACCGCGCTGTCGATCAGTTCCCGGTAGGCCTCAGCGGCCGACCGGTGCCGGCCAGGCCCTTCGGCCGGCAGGAAGAACAAGCCGAATCGCATGCGAATTCCTTCGGGTACGACGCACCTGGACGGGGCTGAACGCGCCCGGCGCGGCAAGGTGCGTGAAAACGGGAGGGCACCCGGAAAAGGCAGCCGGGGAACGGGCGCTCGAGCCACCGCTCGGCGCCGGTTCCGTCGGCCGGTCCGGCACCCGGGGGGTTTCACTGGGAAGCTTTTCCGCCGGTGGCTTCACCCTGCCCGCCCGCACCCACCGGATCAAGTCACGGAAATCCGGTCCCGATCTCGGTGGCCTGCCGCGAAAATGAGCATCACGCCAAGCTCCGCCGTGGTTCGTTCCCCGGGTACGTCACCCTCACCCGTTGGCATCCGCCAGAGCCGAAGGAGAAGACATGGGGCACCGCGTCCAGGATCCGGAGACGCCGCCGCGGGTGCTGCTGGTCCACCCGGACGCCGCGCTCGTGCACCGGGCGGTGCGGGCCGGGTTGGACGTCCTGGTGCTCACCGGCGAGGACCGGGTCGTGGGCCTGGCACCCGGACGGGTGCACCGGGCCGGCGAACTCGGGGGCACCGAGGCCGGCATCGGCCGGCTGGCGGAGGACCACGGCATCACCCACGTGCTCGACGCCGACGGATCTCCGGCCTGGCGGATCCCGCCGGGCTCCGGTCCGGTGGTCGCCGACGCCCCTCGGCTGCTCGCCGACGTCCGGGCGTTCCGGCAGGCACTCGCGTCGAGCCTGCGTGCGGTCGTGCGCGAGCACCTGGTCCCGGTCGCCGACGAGGTACCGAAGGCGGTCGCCGATCTGGGCGGGAAGGCCACCATCGTCACGGCATCGGGCGAAGACGTCGTCGATTCGGACGCGTCGCTCACCGCCTGGATGCGAACCGCAAGACACCGGCCGGACACCGGCCCGTTCCTGGTCGAGGAGCTGGTCGTCGGCGCCGAAGTGGTGGTCACGACGCTGACCGTGAGCGGGATGCACCGCGTCGTCGGGATCGTCGAGCACCACCGGATCGGGACCCGGGCGCGGTACCTGTACCCGGCGAACCTCCCCGAACCCGGTGCGCAGCAGGTGCGGGCGCTCGTCACCGGGATGCTGGACACCGTCGGCTACGAGTTCGGCCCCGCGCACACCCGCGTGGTGCTGACCGCCGGCGGGCCGCGCCTGGCGAGCGCGGCGCCTCGCTTCACCGTGCACGGCATCGCCGGCCTGATCGAAACCGCGACCGGCTTCGACCTGGCGACCGAGCTGTTCCGCGCCCTCGCCGGAGCCCCGATCGAACCACCCCGCCCCCGGTGGTTCGCGGCCGCGGAGTTCGGCGGAACGTCCGGACCCGTGGACGCCCCTCGCGTGGCCGAAGCCGTGTCCGCCGACGCCGTGTGGAGACGCTTGGACGAGCTGTCCTGATCCTTCCAGCGTGCCCGCGATGCCGTTCCCGCCGAGGTCATCGGCCTGTTCCCGGACGCCGCCGCTTCATTACCGCCGGGGAGTACCGCGAAGGGAACGCTCGGGGAACCCTCGCCGAGACAGTGGTTCCGGTCCTGGAGAAGACCGGAAACCAGAGGAGAGAACGCAATGACCAAGCGGATCAGCGAATCGGCGGCCGACCTTCGGGCAGTCCGGGTGAAGCGCCTGTGGGCGGTTGCGCTCCTGGCCACCACGATCGCCGTGACCGGCGCCGAAGCCGGCCTGACCGGCGTCGCGGACGGCACCACGATCGCCGTCCGGTCCGACTCCGGCCCGACGCCTCCGGGGGACTCGGGCGAGGGCCCGAACTGATCTGCGGGCTGCGGACGCGCCCCGAAGCGGACAGTCGCCGGACATCAGGCAGACGGGACGACAAAATGGCTGTACAGACAGGAAACCCGGTGACCGGCGAGGCGCTGACCACCCGGGAACGTCAGGTCGCCGAGCACGTGGTTCGCGGGTACACGTACGACTCGATCGCGCGCCGGCTGAACATCAGCCCGCACACCGTGGACACCTACGTTCGCCGGATCAAGCTCAAGCTGGGCGTGGCCAACCGCGCCCAGCTCATCGTCTCGGTCCTCGACGAACTCCGGGAAACGCAGGTTCGCTGACGAACTCCCCGCCACCCATCAGCACCTTCACCGGCTACGACGGCCGGTTCGTCGACATCACCCTGTTCCACTCGATACCGGCGGAGCTGACCAGGGGAACCAGGCACCGATCGCGCCGGGCGCTGCAGCGTCCGGCGCGAGGTACCCGATGCAGCCCAGGAATCCCACATGACAGCCCGCCTTGACACCAAGATCACCGTGCCCGTAGATTTCGTTCCGATCCGAATCGAAACGAATTGACGAGGTGAGCACTGTGCGAAGTGCCGTCGTGCAACCGTCCGGGGAGCTCGAGCTGTCCGACCTGCCGGACCCGGTCGCGGGTCCCGGGCAGGTCGTCGTCGAGACCGAGGCGATCGGCGCCGGTTTCGTGGACGTCATGCTGCGGCGCGGTGAGTACCTGGGCACTCCCGCGACCGGGGCAGTACCGGGGGTCGAGGTCGTCGGCGAAGTGCGGTCGGCCGGACCGGACGTCCCCGATCACCTCGTCGGCCGGCGGGTGCTGGCCCTGCCGTCGTTCGGCGGCTACGCGGACCTGGTCGTCGCCGACGCCGGCCGGGTGCTGCCGGTGCCGGACGGCGCCGATGCCGCCGATGCGGTCGCCTTGGGCGTCAACGCGCTCGTCGCCGAGATCGCCCTCGGCCGGGCGGGCGTGAAAGCGGGCGACCGCGCCCTGGTCCGGGGCGCCAGTGGCGGGATCGGCGTGCTGGCCACACAGATCGCGGCCGCTCGCGGGGCCGAAGTCACCGCGGTCACCTCGTCGGCGGCCTGGGGCGAGCGGCTGCGGACGCTGGGCGCCGGGCTGATCATCGACCGGACGGCCGACGTCGTTCCGGAGCGGGAATACGATGTGGTCGTCGACACGGTGGCGGGACCCGGTGTGGTGCCATACGTGGAATCGCTGCGGGACAACGGCCGGTACGTGCTGTGCGGCGGCGCCGGTGGACTGCCGTCGCCGGAGTTCTTCCCCGCTCTGCTGCGTCGGTTCCACACGTCACCGACCCTGGTGGCGTTCAGCCTCAACTCGGTGGCTTCCGACGACCTGCAGACGTCGTGGCAGGCGATCGTGAGCTTGTGGACGCAGGGTTCCCTGTCTCCCGTCGTCGACCGGCGCTTCCCCCTGTCGAAGGCCCCGCAGGCGCTGCGGCTGCTGGAGCGGGGTGGGCTTTTCGGCAAGGTGGTGCTCGCGCCTAAGGTGGCGTGACCGCGCGACAGCAGGGAGGGGCGATGCCACGTCACCGCGACGAGCGCATTGACGAAGCCGTGCTGACCGCGGTGTCGGCGCTGTTGCGCGAAGACGGCTACGCCGCGCTGACCATGGAAGCGATCGCCACGCGGGCCGGCACGACCAAGCCCGCCATCCGCCGCCGGTGGCCGAGCCGGCAGCACCTGGTGATCGCCGCCATGGCCCGCGACCGCGTCGGAGTGGCGGAGATCGACACCGGCTGCCTGCGCTGCGACATCGCCGGGCACCTGGAAGCGCTGCGGCTCGGCCTGGACGACCCCGCCATGCGCCGCGTGCTCCCCGGGCTGCTGGCCGACCTCGCCGACGATCCGCAACTGCGCCAGGAGTTCCTCGAGGTGGTGTGGGCCCCTCGCCGTCAGGCGTGCCTCGCGGTCCTGCGGAAGGCGGAGCAACGCAACGACGTGCGCCTCGACGACGTCGACCTGGTGCTGGACCTGTTCGCCGGGCCGATTTTCTTGCGCGGGCTGTTCCGGCACACACCATCGGGGCCGGAGTTCTCCGAGCGCGTGACCCAGGCCGTCCTGGCCGGCGTCGGCCGTGCCGATCTGCACTGCGTCCACTCTGCCGCCGACCCTCGGGCCGCGTCGCACTAACTCCCCTCGACGAGGACATTGAGCAGCGACAAGGTTTTCGCCGGCCTCGGTGTGCCCCCTTGGCCGCTCCGCTACAAGCCGTTGCGGCAGACGAGCGCTGCGACCCGGTCGGCTTCGAGCTGCCAGCGCCGCGTCCGGTGTCGCAGCGTCACGACGACGAGCGCGACGCTGCTGAGGACGCTGGCCGCCGCCACGGCGCCGATGTCGCCGTCGAGGCCGCCGTTGATCGCCCAGGCGACGCCGAGTGCCGTGGCCGCGATGGCGAGCGCGAGTGCGGTCACCGGCGTGCGCCACGCCCACGCCTCGCCTGCTTCGATCTGCTTTTTGAGCGATCGGGCCGTCGCCTGGACGGCCTCGCCGCCCGCGCCGAGTTCGAGGATCCGGTCGGCCGCCGCCGCGCAGAACGCGCGCTGTCCCGGCGTGGCCATGACCGGGCGGCGATCACGCGTCAGGCTGCGCACCCGCACGGTCGAGTCCGCGAGCGCGCACGCGAGCCGCTCGCGGATTCGCGCATCTCCGGGAGCTGCGGCGAGCGCGTCTTCCAGACGTTTCAAGTCGGCGAAAAGATCTTTCAAGGAACTGTTCACGGGTGGATTCTCCAATGCGGGCACATCCGGGCCGGGGCACCATGCTACGGTCTCCGCTCTCGGCGACGCGGCCAGATCGAGGTTTTGGGAGGATCCCGGAAATGTCCGCGAGCAACACCCGGTTCGCAGCCGTTGCCGGTGCGGCCAACTTCCTTCTTTGCGCGGCGGTCGGAACGGCACTGCTGATCGTGAACGGAAGCGAAGCACAAACCGTCCAGTCGGTTTCGGCAATGGATCCGGCTCCGCCCGGTTACCAATCCCCGGCCCCGGCGAACGGGATTTCCCCGAGCACGCCGTCGCCGATCGACCAGGACTACGAAACCGTCACCGCGCCCGATGGGTTCAGCACCGTCGTCCCGCGCGGCTGGCCGAGCGAACCGAAGAACGCCGGTTCTTTCCAAGCGACCGATCCGCGCGACGACTCGCACTACGTCCGCTACGGCGCGACCGAAGCCCGCGGTGACCTCTACGGAACGCACGCCGCCGCCGAGAAGGACACGGCCACCCGGCTCAGCGCCCTGCGCCGCGTCCGGATGGACCCGATCGACGTGCGCGGCAGCGAAGCCGTCGACTGGGAGTTCACCTGGGATTCCTCGCAGGGGACGCGGCACGTGCGCGCGGTCTACTGGCGCACCGGAGGAGTGGAGTACTTCGTGTACGTTTCCGCCCTGGATTCGGACTGGCAGCCGATGCCGGAGCTGCTGAACACCATGGTCGAGCGGAGCCGCCCGTGACCCTCCACGAGCCGACGACCGACTGGACGCGCTTCGCGGCCGAGCACGCCGAAGCCGAACTGCCGCCGCTGGACGACAACACCCGCTACCTCGCGGCGGCAGCCCACCTGGACCGCCACTACTGCGACGAAGCCGTTCGCGAACTGCTGGTCGAAGACACCCGCCAGGTGCCGTTGACGCCCGGCCTGGACACCGCCACGGTGCTCACCGAAGTCGTCGCGGCGCGGACCCGGCGCAAATTCCGTGACGGCGCCCTGGCGCTACTGACCATCTTGTTCGTGACGACCGGCCTGGCAAATCCTGTCCTCGGCGGATGGGTGGCCTGGGCCGCTGTGCTCTCGGTCAAACCGATCTGGAGATCGGTCCGGTGGGGGCGGCCCGGCTCCGGGTTGTTCGTCGTCGGCAAGCTGATGGTCGTCTTCGCGCTGTTCACCGGGGCCCTCCTGCTCCCGGCGGTCGGGGAGGTGATCTCCTCGCTGCAGAGCAGCTCGAGCCAGTCCTCCCACGCCCGTTCGGGGAGCAACCAGTTCGACACCACTGACCTGATGCCCAGCTGGTTCGGGCTGGACCCGAACGTGATTTCCAGTGTTTCGGCCCTGCTGATGCTGGTCATCCTGATCGCGGACCGCGTCGTGGTCTGGCAGACGGTCAGGCGGTACTTCGGCCGCCGCGCCCGCGTGCCGGGCGCGGTGCAACGCCCGTCGCCCGATCGCCTCTCGCTCCTCTTCAGCCCGCCCCGGCTGCGCCGGGTCCTCGACCGCCACCGCGCCGGCCGCGTCGCCGAGTCGCCCGACGCCCGGGTACCGCTGGTCGTCTACCGGGGGCGCAACCCGTTCGTCGGCGCCGGGACCAGCGTCACGCCGTGGTCGCTGGCGTTGCCGTTGGAGCGGCTCGACGGCGCCGGCTCGTCGGCCGAGCCGCTCACCACCGCGCGGTTCTACGAGGAAGTCGGGAAGGCGGTCGAGGAGCTGCAGCGGCACGCCGCGCTGTCGCCGGACGAACGCCTCCGGGACCTGCACGTCGAGGGCATGGTGTTCACCCCGGCCGAGGGCCTGATCGACCGCGTGCACGAACCGGTCACGACGCCCTACCTGGCCCGCGTTTCCCAGCCGCCCGCGCACTACCTGCCGACTGAGGAGGCAGGGCGGATCTACCACCGCCCGCGCGAGTGGGCGCGGTACTACCTCTGCTTCCAGGTCGAGACGTGGAACCGGGAACTCGTCCTCTCGGCCTTCCTGCACGCGGCCGTCGAGGAAAGCACGCTGTACATCGAGTGGACGCCGTGCGTGCTCCTGCCGATCCGGCAGGAGCTCCGCGCCGGGGACACGATGACCGCGGACTGGTGGCGGCCGGTCTGGCAAGGCTTCCTCCGGTGGCTGAAGCTCCCGGTGACCGGCCCGGGCCGGTTCTGGGCCGCGCTCAAGGTGATCCGGCCGCTGCCGCACGACGGGCACACGCTCAACGCCGATCGCTACGGCTCCGCGCGCACGTTGCGCGAACTCGGCGCGGCCGAGGCCGCCCGCGACTACTTCCAGGTCGTCGACGCCGAGCGGTACACGAAGCTGCTGGAAAGCCGGCTGGTGCCGGCGATCAGCAAGGTGCTCAGCGATTCCGGATATTCGCCGGCATCGTTCGAGCGCCGGGTCGCCGCCGTCACGACGAACAACGTCACCATCCACGGCGGCAACACCGGGCCGATGGTCTTCGGCGGGGTGGTCGAAGGCGACGTCTCCGGCGGAACCCTCGCGCCCCGGATCTGAGGAACGCCCATGTCCCAGCACAACTCCTTCACCAACACCGGGACAAACACCGGGCCGGTGATCTTCGGCGGCACCGTCAAGGGTTCCGTGCGCGGGGGTGACGTCCGCCGAGACGCCGAGGTGGCCGCCCCGCGCATCGCGTCGCGGGCCGAACCGGCGAGGGAACAACGCAGCACGCCGGGCACGGGAAAGCCGCCGAGGGTGTTCATCACCTATTCCCACGACGACGAACAGCACCGCACGCTCGTCCGCGAGTTCGCGACGTTCCTGCGTACCCGTGCGGGAATCGACGTCCGGCTCGACCAGTGGGCCGACGACGGCCGCCGGGACTGGTCGCTGTGGGCGATCGAGCAGCTCGCCGAAGCGGATTTCGTGCTCGTGATCGCTTCGCCCGACTACAAACGGCGGGCGGAGGGGACCGAGGAGCCGCACGTGGGGCGGGGTGCGCAGTTCGAGGCCGCGATGATCCGGGACAACCTCACCCGGGACCTGCCCCGGGCCACCCGCCGCATCCTGCCCGTAGTGCTGCCGGGGCGGCGGGTGGAGGACATCCCGTCATTCCTCAACGCGTATTCCACCACACGGTACGAAATCACGGAGTTCACGCTGGCCGGCGTCGGGGAACTGCTCGCCGCGATCACCGGCGTCGCACGCTTTTCCCTGCCCGAAATCGGCACCTGACCATCAACTCGCCGGGCCGATCTCCGCGTCCGGCTCGCGGGCGCCGCTCCGCCGTGGTGGCCGGACCTCGGTGCCGCACTGTTCACTGGGGAATGAGCACGATCTTGCCGCGCGAGTGCCGGCGCATCAGGTCGCGATAGGCATCGCGGACCTCGGCGAGCGGGTAGGTGGCGGCGATCGGGACCTCGAGATCGCCCGCCGCGACCAGCTTCGCGAGCTCGGTCAGCACCTCGACGGTCGCGGAGCCGGCCATGCCCTCGGCCTTGACGCCGGTCCGCGCCGCGCCGGCGAAGTCGATGATGGTGTTGATCCGGTCCTTCGCCACGCCCAGCTCCAGCGCCAGGTCGAGGTAGCCGTCGCCGAAGTTGTCGACGAACGCGTCGACCCCCTCCGGCGCCACCTCGCGGATCCGGTCCAGCACGCCGTCGCCGTAAGCCACCGGGATCACGCCGTGCTCGCGCAGCCAGGCGTGGTTGGACTCGCCCGCCAGCCCGATGACGGTGGCTCCCGCGTGCCGGAGCAGCTGGACGGTCAGCGAGCCGACCCCGCCGGCGGCACCCGCGACGACGACCGTGTCGCCCGGACCGGCCCCGACGGCCCGCACGTTCGCGTGCGCGGTGGTGCCCGCGACGAACAGCGAGCCGCCGGCCTCCCACGGCACGGCCGGGTCTCGCGGCACGAGATGCCCGGCGGGGACGACGACCAGCTCGGCATGGCTGGCCCGGGTGTCCACCCAGCCGATCACTTCGTCACCGGGCGACCAGTTGCGCACCCCGGAGCCGACCTCTTCCACCACGCCGGCCAGGTCGCTGCCCTCACCGGACGGGAACGTCGCGGGCCACCGCTCGTGCAGCGCACCGATCCTGATCGTGTTCTCACCGGGGTTGATCCCCGCGGCCCGCACGCGCACCAGCACCTCGCCGGCTGCCGGTACCGGCCTGGGTACCTCCCGAACCTCCAGTACGTCGATGTCGCCGTAGTTGTCGAACCGCACTGCCTGGGGCATGTCGCCCCTCCTTCCGGACTCCTTGTTCCGACGACCAGCAAACCGGAGCCGGAGGGCATGATCCATGCTGGAATCGCGCGAAAAAATATGCGATCGTCTCATGCGTGGACGTTCTGACAGACTTGTTGCAACGCTCGCGGGCTCGCGGCGCCGCGTTCTCGCACTCGACGGCGCGCGGAGCCTGGGGCGTCGAGTTCCCCACGGGCGCCAAGCTCGCGATCCACGGCATCCTCGGCGGCGAGGCGTTCGCGTGGACCGACGACCCAGGCCGGTCCCGCCGGGTGCTGCCCGGCGACGTCGTCCTCATCCGCGGCCCGGTCCGGCAGTACATGGCCCACACGCCGGGCGCCGACGTGGTTCCCTTCGCCTACGAGCGCTGCACCACCACGGCGGGAGGTGCGCGACGGATGAAGTTCGGCACCGAGTCGGGTGACCCGACCACGTTCTTCTGCGGCGCATACACCTTCGAAGGCGAACTCTGCGCGGGACTGCTCTCCGGGCTACCGGACCTGACCGTGGTGCGCCCGCACGCCGGGTCGAGCCTCCGCGCGACCCTCGACGTGTTCGCCGCCGAAATCCTCCGCGACGCGCCGGGCCAGCAGGCGTTGCTGGACAGCCTGCTCGACGTCGTCCTGGTGCAGGCGTTGCGCGAACAGCTCACCACCGACGTGCAGGCCGCGCCCGCGTGGTTCCGCGCGATGCGCGATCCGGCGGTCGGCGCGGCGTTGCGTGCCGTGCACGAAACCCCGGCCCGCGCCTGGACGGTCGCCGACCTCGCCGACGAGGCGAGGCTGTCGCGCGCGACGTTCGCGCGCCGGTTCACCTCGCTGCTCGGCGTGGCGCCGCTGGCCTACGTCACCGACTGGCGGATGGCGCTGGCGCGCGAGCAGCTGCGCGAAGGCGACGCGAGCCTGGCCGCGATCGCGCATTCCCTGGGATACGCCTCGGAGTTCTCCTTCGCCGCCGCCTTCAAGCGCCACCACGGCACCCCGCCCGGCCGCTGGCGGACGTCGACGGCGATCGCGGGGTGAGTCGAAGTTCCGCCCCGGCTGCCCCAGCAAAATATCGCCGTCGGCGGACGCAACGGTCGGCTCCGGCCGCCCCTCCCCTCCTCCCCCGATCACGACGATCGCCACCACTCGGCTCGGTCATCGAGACCCCGGCCGGAGTCAGTCGGCGACGCCGACGGTGTGCCCGACGGTTTCCGGCTGGTCGAGGACGCGCAGCAGACAGTCCGCGACGTCGGCGCGGGCGACGTACCGGCCACCGGGGAGGTTGCTGTCGAGGGCGGTGCGGTAGCGGCCGGTCGGCGGTTTGCCGGTGAGCTGCACCGGCCGGACCGCGGTCCAGTCCAGCCCGCTGTCGCGCAGGACGTCCTCCATCAGGGCCAAATCCCGGTACTGCGGGCGCAGGAAGGCCTTGAGGATGGGGTAGAGCACGGCGCCGAGGAAGAACCGGTCCCCGGGGTCGCGCCGGGGCGGGTGGGGCCGTCCCGGGGCGGGCGTCGTGCCCACCGGGGCGGCGCTGACCACGACGAGGCGGTGGACCCCGGCCTCACGCATCGCTCGGATGATCTTCGTGGTGGCCTGGGACGCGACTCCGGCGGTGGCGTTGCTCGCCGGGCCGACCGCGGACACGACCGCGTCCGCTCCGGAGACGGCGCCGGCGAGGATCGCCGGGGCAGCGGTGAGCAGGTCGGCGGACACGACCCGCCCGGGGTGCCCCGCCACCTTCGCCGGGTCGCGGACCACCGCGGTGACGTCGTGCCCGGCGGCGATGGCCTGTTCGACCAGCAGGCGGCCGATGCCGCCGCTCGCACCGAAAACCGTGAGCTTCACAACGAACCCCCGGCCGCCGAAGGAATCTGCGGTGACCTCCGCAGCAGGTCCCGCCAGTCCGCCGGCCAGTTCGCCAGGCCGATGACCGCCATGATGACCAGGTGCGTGGGTGCCGCGACACTCTGGTAGAGCTCGTCGTGGTTGACGATGTGGGTGGTGACCGCACCGGTGAGCAGCAGGACCAGCGTCGCGGCGGCGAGGAACCGGGGCCGGCGGCCGGGAACGACGAGCAGTACCGCGCAGACCAGTTCGATCGCGCCGACGACGAACCGGAACCAGGACGGGTAGCCCCAGTCGGCGAACTTGACGGAGTACGCCGGTCCGGTGAAAGTGGGGCCGGGCCAGAACTTGGTCACGGCGCCCATGGCGAATTCGGCGGCGAGGAACCAGTAGAACACGGTGCGCAGCCGCCGGGGCCACACTCGGGTGGGCATGAGTTCTTCCTTTCGATGGGAACTGGAAGCCGACCTCTTCCCGTTCAAGGACGAGCTTGGCGGGTCGGGAAGGCGCGACTGGAGGTGGTCCTGATGGCTGGTCATGGAGCGGGTGTCCTTTCCGGACTCCGGTGTGGTCACTGCTCTGACGGATAGCGGGTCGAGGAGGTAACCGGTTCGCGGGGACCGTCCGGGTTTGCCGGAGAACCCGGGCATGGCCGGCGGAGGAGCCGGGCACCGCCAGGCCACCCCGGGACAACCGAGCTTCGGCCTGCGAAGTCGTGGCGGCTCTTCAGGAAGCCGCGGCCGCGTGGTGGACCGCGGCGGCCAGCCGGTCGTGTTCGGGATAGGACCAGTCGAAGGAGAAGCGGCGGCGGGTGTAGCCGAACGCGAGGCCGCCGACCGGGTCGGCGAACGCTTCCGAGCCCGCGGATCCATTGTGGCCGAAGGCGTTCGCGCTCAGGAACGGGTAGCGCGCGCCCTTGGCCTGGAAGCCCAGGGCGTACTGGCCCGCCTCGCCGGTGACCAGGTCGCGGCCGGTGGAGTGGAGCATGGCGAACTCGCCCAGTGTGGCGGGTTCGAGCAGCGGGGCCCGGCCGTCCAGGCCGAAGGCCAGGGCCGCGTACATCCCGGCCAGCCCCCGGGCGTTGCCCACCCCACCGGCAGAGGCCTGGCCGAGCGCGCGCACCCGCCGGGTGTTGAGGAAGGCCACCTGGTCGAGGGGTGGGGTCGAGTTGAGGCCGTAGCCGATCCCGGTGAGGCTGTGCGGTCCCGGGACGTTCGCCCAGAACGCCGCGAGCCGGTCCGGGTCCGCCAGCCCCGGCAGCACCTCCCGGTACCGGTCCTCCAGCGTCTCCGGCAGTCCCAGGTACAGGTCCAGCCCGTAGGGCGCGCGCACCCGCTGTTCGAAGTGCTCCCCCAGCGACCGGCCCGTGGC
This sequence comes from Amycolatopsis sp. NPDC051102, assembly GCF_040682815.1. Taxonomy (NCBI): domain Bacteria; kingdom Bacillati; phylum Actinomycetota; class Actinomycetes; order Pseudonocardiales; family Pseudonocardiaceae; genus Amycolatopsis; species Amycolatopsis sp. NPDC051102. Next base: position 298,023 of record NZ_JBFBBT010000001.1, on the reverse strand, counting down.
CCTGCGGACCACCTCACCCACCATCGCGAACGTCACGAACCCGCCGTAGCCGTAAGCAGAACCCGGCCGCCAGTACGGCCGCTGCCCGGCCAGCCGCCGCGCGATCACCTGGTCGTCGGCGAGTTCGGCGGCGGTGAACCCACCGTCGACGCCGATCACGCCGGAACGGTGGGTGAGCAGGTCCCGCACGGTGATCCGGTCCTTGCCCGCCGCGGCGAACTCCGGCCAGTAGCGGGCAACAGAGCTGTCCAGCTCCAGCACGCCGTCCTGCACCAACAGGGCCACCACGAGGGTCGCGGCACCCTTGGTCGAGGAGTAAATACCGGTCAGGGTGTCGCCGGTCACCTCGTCGCCTGCCCACAGGTCGACCACCTGGCGGCCGTGCACGTACACCGCCAGCTGGGCTCCCGCCTCCTCGCCGACAGCGGCCGCGAATTCCTCGCGCACCGTCTCGAAACCGCTGGCCACCGTGCCGTGGACGTCGATGTCGCTCATTGTTCGGACCGCTCCGATCGTCGTGTCGCCGATTGTCGGAGACATGACGTACGAGACGCCGCGGGTGTGACCACCCGCCGCCGGTGACCTCGCGGAGTCTGCGCGGCCAGAAGCCCGAGACGTCTATCCTCGACGGTCAGGCGGGCCGCACGAGTGGCTCGACCCCGCCTCCAGGCTCGCGTCGAGGGGAAACTTTCCGATGCCTGATCCGCCAGCCCCGAGTCGTGCGCACGAACTGATCCTCGTAGGTGAAACTGGCCACCGAACCGTCCTGGTTCACGGTGATCCCTTTTGACCATGCCCGCGCACCGTCGCCGTCTTCACCGACGACTACGTTCGTGACGTGCACGGCAAGCGCACTGCCCGGGGCCCGTCGATGCGCGACGGCGATATACGCGTCAAGACGCGACTGGGACGAATCTTCGGCCGGTATCGGCCGAAGACCAAGATCGCTGACGTCGACCTCGAGATCGGGTGCGAACACCTCGTCGAACCGGTCATAGCTGCCGGCGTCACAGAGGTGACCGTGCAGCGCGATCACCTCGTGAATTTCCAGACGATCGCCGACGCTCAAGCTCATCCCAGCCCCCTTCACTCGATGCCCGCCTCGGCCGAGGCGGCACTTCTGTGGCGCTCCGGCCTCAGGCGTTGACGTACGCCAGCACCGCCAGCACCCGGCGGTGTCCGCTGTCGCTCGCGGGCAGGCCGAGTTTGCGGAAGATGTTGCCGATGTGCTTGGTCACCGCGCGCTCGGTGACCACCAGCTCGGCGGCGATCGTGAGGTTGTCCAGTCCTTGGGCCATGAGGTGCAGCACCTGCTGTTCCCGCGCGGTGAGGCTCTGCAGCGGGTCGCGCTTGTTCATCAGCTGCGACACCACTTCCGGGTCGAGCGCGGTGCCGCCGGCCGCGACGCGTTCGAGTGCGTCCAGGAACTCCTCGACCCGGCCGACCCGGTCCTTCAGCAGGTAGCCGGTGCCGGCCGCGCCCGTCTCCAGCAGCTCTTTCGCGTAGGCCTGCTCGACGTACTGGGACAGCACCAGCACCGGCAGGCCGGGCAGGTGGTCGCGGGCCTCGATCGCCGCGCGCAGGCCCTCATCGCGGAAGCTCGGCGGCAGCCGGACGTCGAGCACCGCGATGTCCGGCCGGTGTTTCAGCAATATCGGCAGGATCTCCGGGCCGCTGGCCGCGATGCCGACGATCTCGTGCCCCGCGCTCTTGACCAGCAGCGAGATCCCCTCCCGCAGGAGGGCGTTGTCCTCGGCGAGCACTATCCGCATGGCAGCAGTACCTCGATCGTCGTTCCCGCGTTAGCCGGGCTGTCGATCCGGGCGGTGCCGTCGAGCGCCGCCACCCGGCGCCGGATGCCGGACAGCCCGCTGCCGCCCCGGACGTCGGCGCCGCCCCGGCCGTCGTCTCGCACCGTGACACGCAGGCTCTGCTTGTCACCGTCGAGGATGACTTCGGCGTGCGATGCCGTGCTGTGCTTGGTGACGTTGGTCAGCGACTCGGCGATGACGAAGTAGGCCGCCGCCTCGATCGCCGCCGGCGGGCGCGGCAGGTCGTCGGGAACCCGCACGGTCACCGGGATGCGCTGGCCGCCCGCCAGTGCGTGCACGGCGCCGGTGAGCCCGCGGTCGGCGAGGATCGGCGGGTAGATGCCGCGGATGAGGCTGCGCAGGTTGCTCAGGGAGTCTTCGATGCCCGTCCGGGCGTCCCGCACCAGCTCGGCCGCGGGATTGTCCGGCTCGGTCGCCAGGGCGCGGGCGGCGAGCCCGAGCCGCACCGAGACCGCGACCAGCTGCGCTTGGATGCCGTCGTGCAGGTCGCGCTCGATGCGGCGCAGCTCGGCACCGTGCGATTCCAGCGCCTCGGCCCGGGTTTCGGTGAGCCGCTCGACCTGCCGGGCCAGCAGCTCGGCCTCGTCCGGCCCGAGCAGCGACCGCGCGAGCCGCAGCTGGCCGCGCGCGATCAGCGGCACCAGCCACACCACCGCGGCGGCGTAGACCACGGCCTGCAGCGGCGGCAGGGTGAGGGCCTCCGGCCACGTCCGGATGATGACGAACATCCCGGCGAAGCTTTCCGGCGGGAACAGCCACCAGTACAGCGGGATCGTGGCGCTCTCGGCGATCGCGGGCCACAGCATGATGCCCAGCAGGCCGAGGAACGTACCCGCGAACCCGTGCACCACCATCCACACCAGAGCGCGCCAGGTCGCCGGGTCCCGCACCGCGCGCAGCCGGCCACCGCGTCCGGCGTAGGCGGCTTCCGGCAGCGGGTACCCGAGGTGGCGTCCGGCCCGCTCACGCTCCAGCCCGGCCAGCACGCGCACCGGCTTCAGCACCGCCGGCCCGAACGGCAGCAGCAGCACCAGCAACGGCAGGACGAGCACGCCGGCCAGCGCGGGCAGCGCCGTCTGCAGGCCCGACGCGAGCACCGCGGTGGCCGCGATGCTGCGTTTGATCGCCGTCCTCATCGCCGCCCCCTGCCTGCGGTAGTGCCGCGACTCTACTGAACCCCCCACGGGGGTGTAGCTGGCTACACCCCCGGTTCGGGTGCGCGGGCCCGTGTGCCGCGCCTTTTCGGCTCCTAGCGTCGGAGGCAACGCGGACAGGTGAAGGAAGACGGCGATGGCAGCAGTGGCGGACGAACTCGTTGACCGGACGCTGCGCGCCGGCGAATGACTTGTCGACCTTCGAGAAAGGAAAGCAATGGCTGAACCTGGGAACACGGGACTACGCGGCCTGATCGCCCGGTGCCCGCTCATCAGCTTCTTCACCCTCGCGTTGGCGTTGAGCTGGATCGCGTGGACGCCGTACATCCTGGGCCGCAACGGCCTCGGCGTCGAACCGGAGATCGCGTTCCCGGAGATCATGGGGACGACGCAGCTGTTCGGCGTGCTGCCGGGCGCCTACCTGGGTCCGATCCTGGCGGCTTTCCTCGTCACGGCGGCCGCCGAGGGCCGCCCGGGCCTGCGGCGCTGGGCCGGCCGGCTGCTGAAGTGGAAGGTGAACTGGCGCTGGTACGTGGGCTCGATCCTCGGCGTCCCGGCGGCGCTGGTCCTGACCGGCATGGCCCTGAACGGCGGTGAAGCCCACGTACCGGGCGCGGCGGTGTTCGTGGCCCTGGTGCCCGGGCTGGTGCTGCAGATGGTCACCACCGGCCTCGCGGAAGAGCCCGGCTGGCGTGACTTCGCGCTCCCGCACCTGCAGCCGAAGTTCGGCCCGCTGCGCGGAACGCTGATCCTGGGTCCGCTGTGGGGCCTGTGGCACCTGCCGCTGTTCTTCTCGGAGTGGGGCCGCTGGCCGGACGTGACGGTCTGGACGCTCGTGGTGTTCATCGCGACGACCACGCTGTTCAGCATCCTGATGACGTGGGTATTCAACCGCAGCGGCCAAAGCCTCCCGATCGCGATGCTGGTCCACACGGGCGTGAACAACACCATCTCGGTCGCGTGGGCGGACGTGTTCCCCGACGCGGGAGCCGACGACGTCGCACTGGTGTTCCTGATCTCGTCGGCCATCGCGGCGGCGGCGGCGCTGATCGCGACCCGTGGGCGCCTGGGCTACCGGCCCGAAGCCGTGGCGTCGCCGAGCACGCCGGCGCAGGTGTCCACGCCCGGAGGTGGGTGACGACCACCGGTGCGGCGAAACCCCGGCCGGCCAGGCCGGGGCTTCGCCGGGTGCAGGTCATCCACGCCGCCACGTGGAATGGAGCTTCGTCGAACTGAATGGACGAGGCGCACCTTCCCCGAAAGTCAAGGGTGTTCACTCCGAGGCAAATAGGTGACCCGGCGAGCCATTCAAGGTAATGTGCGTTCAACGAAAAGGTGATCTGCCCGTCATCTGTTCCGCCATCATTGTCGGCAGCGCAGTTCTCTCGGAAAACCCGAGGCAGCGCCGGGAGGAACGGAATGGGGCTATCCCGGATCGCCACGGTCGCCGCCCACTTCGGCCGCGACCTGACGTTCGGCTTGGGGCGGGTCGCGGCGCTGGCCGAGGAGGCCCGCCAGGCGCGGGCCGCGGTGCTGGTGCTGCCGGACGGCACGCTCGGCGGCTCCTTCACCGACTTCGGGAGGGCCGACCCCGAGCAGCCGGCACCGGCGCTCGACCCCGACGGGCCCGAGGTGCGCGAGGTGGTGAAGCTGGCCGGGGACCTGGTGGTGTGCTTCGGCTACACCGAAGCGGGCGAGCACGGCGAGCGCTACTCGGCGGCGGCGTGCGTGTCCGGCGACGGCGTGCTCGGGCGCCACCGCAAGGTGCACCTGTCCCCGGCCGAGGCGGTGTACCGGACGCCGGGCCGCGGGTTCACCGCCTTCGACACCCCGGCCGGCCGGCTCGGCATGCTGGCCGACTACGAAAAGGCGTTCCCGGAGCCCGCCCACACCCTCGCCGCCGACGGCGCCGGAATTCTCGCGTGCCTGTGTTCGTGGGCCACCGGCAGCAGAACGCCGACGCGCGCCCGGGACCGGCAGGCCCGGCTGTTCGACGTCTACGACTGCGTGCGCGCGGCCGAGAACCAGGTGGTCTTCGTCTCCGCCAACCAAGCGGGCGTCCTGCACGGCACCCGGTTCCTCGGGTCGGCCAAAGTGGTCGGCCCGGACGGCACCACCCGCGCCAAAACCGGCTCCCGCGCCGGTCTCGTCATCGCCGAAATCGACGTCGACGCGGAAATCGCGGCCGCCCGCCGCGCCCGGCACCACCTCGAAGAGCGCAAGCCGGAAGCCGGTGTTTCCGCACCGCATTCGCACGAAACGAAATGAGGTTCCCGGAGAATCACGCCGTGCGGCGCTTGAACCGGCTCAGCATTGCGTCCACGGCCAGGAACACCAGCAGGCTCGCGCCGACCAGGGGCAGCACCCACGCCAGGACCGCGATCCCGAGCAGGACCACGGTCAGCGGGCCGCCGGCCAGCTGGCGCCACACCGGCCGCGGCAGGGACGCCCAGCGTCCCCGGTACGGGTTGTGGATCCACCACATGCGATATCCCAGCGCGAGCAGCACCAGCGTGGCGACCGCCACCAGCGCGAGGAGGATCTGGTTCGCGAGCCCGAACAACGTGCCGGTGTGGAACTGCGTGCCCAGCGCGGTCAGCTTGGCGAGCGGCGAGTAGTCGCTCCAGCCGATCCGCTCGGTGATCTCCGCGGTGTAGGGGTCGATCGCGACCGCGCTCCGGTGGATCGGCAGCCCTTCCGCGAGCTCCGTGACCGTGAAGGGCGCGCCCGGAGCCGGCGGCGGCACCAGGGCCAGTTCACCGTCCAGGCCTGCCGTCGAGGCCACCGCCCAAGCGCGGTCCAGGCCGATCGGCCCGCCGCCCGGCGGGACCGGCACCGGGGCCGCGGCCAGGACCGGGGCCCGCAGGTGGATCGGGTCCGCTGCCGGGTCCGCGCGGCCGCCCGCGAACTGGCTCATGGCGAGTCCGGTGAGGGCCACGAGCACCAGGCCCGCCGTCAGCCACAGGCCGCCGGCGCCGTGGATCGCGCGCAACCGCGCCCAGCCCGTCTGGTCCCGGGTGGACGGCAGGAGCACGTCCCGCAGGCGTCGTTTCCGGCGGGTCCGGGCCAGCCACAGCACCAGGCCGCCGGCGGCCACGAGCGGCACCCAGCTCGCCGCGAGCTCGGCGTAGAGCCGGCCCGGCACGCCCAGCTGCAGGTTGCCGTGCAGCCGGCGCAGCCACGTGTTCGCGGGCAGCCGGTTCTCCACCGTGCTCAGCTCACCGTTGATCAGCCCGGTGTAGGGGTCGACGAAGACCGTGCGGTCCGGCGTCCCGGCCGGCCCGGGCACCGTCAGCACCACGCGGGTGGTGCGGTCGGCCGCGGGCGGGGTGAGGACGGACTTGAGCGTCGCTTCCGGGTGCGCCGTGAGCGCCGAGCGGACCTGCTCAGCGAGCGGGCGCCGCACCTCGCCGACCTGGTTCACGTACAGGTCGGACCGGTAGAGGCTGTCGTGGATCTGCGGGCTGAACACGTAGACGAGCCCGGTCAGGCACAGCACCGCGAGGAAGGGCGCGACGACGATGCCCGCCAGGAAGTGCAGCCGCCGCGCGACGAGCTGGAGGACGGTGCCCCGGCGCGGGCGGGGTGACGGCCGGGTGGCCCGGTGCGCGGGGACGGTGGGCGTCGAAGACAAGGCGGCTCCCGATTCGTTCATCGCACGTCGATGGCTTGCTTGACCGTGCGCGTGCTGCCGTCGCCGGCCCGCAGCGTCAGCGCGAGCTCCGACCGGCCGGATCCGGGCGCGCTCGCCTGTCCCGTCCAGTAGCCACTCCCGGCGCGCTCCAGCGGGACCGGCGTGGCACCGAGCGCGGCGGTCACGGTCGTGTCGGCGTTGTGCGGCCCCAGCACCGAAACGCGCACGTCGAGCCGGCCGGCCGCCGGGATGACGACGAGGTCCAGCGTGCCGGTGTCGTACGCGAGCCGCGCCGGCGCGGCCTGCTGCCGGATCGCCGCCGGGGCCTGCCCTGCTGGCCCCTGGGCGTGTGCGCTCTGGCCGGGGTCGAGGGCGATCAGCGTCGCGGTGGCCGCGGTGATCAGCGCGGCCGCTCCCGTCACCGCGACGATCCGGCCGCCGAGCCGCTCCTTGGCCGGACGGCGCGGAACGAGCCGGGCGAGGACGGCCAGGATCGCCGCGAGCGCGAGGGCTCCGGCGGGAAGCCAGCCGAGCCGGTGCCCGGACCAGGCCTGCGCGGTCCCGGCGACGGCGAGCAGCACCGCGCACCCCACCACCGACCGCGCGAACCGGGACACCGTGTGCCGGTGGCGGGCGACCGGGAAGCGCAGCAGCACCAGGACACCGGCCGGCACCGCGAGAGCGACGAGGAGGCCGATGTCCGCGGCGAGTGCGAGGACCGGCGGCGCGCCGGGCGGCCGCGGGTCGGCGAACGTCCAGGTGGCGAGGACGGCGGACGCACAGCCCAGCACCGCCGCGCCGCGCAGCCGCCGATCCTCCGCGGGCTCACTCCTCATCAGCAGCGCGAGGCCCAGTGTGGCCGGGACGAACGTGGCCAGGCGGGCGAGCAGCGCTCCCCCGGCGTCGGACTCGAGAGCGCCCGCCACCAGGTGCGGGTCGAGCGCGTCGCGCCACGGCACCCAGGCGGCGTACGGCCCGAACGACACGAGGGCGACGAGCGTGCCTCCGATCGCGAGCCACCAAGTGGTCTTGACCAGCCGGCGAGTGGCCCGGGTCCGCGCGGCGGCGGGCCCGATCGCCGCGACGAAGAACGCGAGACCGGCCAGCACCACCATCGCCGCGACCGCCAGCGTCCGCGCGGTCAGGTGGACGGCCGCCACGACCGGGTCGCGGGTCGTCTCGATCTCGGGGACGCCGTCGGGCCGGATCGGGTAGGACACGTCGAAGGTGAAGGAGCCGCTGACCGGTTCCAGCCGGCTCGACGGCAGGGTCCACGCCACGGCGTAGGTGCCTTCGTGCCGTTCCGCCGGCATGGGCACGGAGATCGTGTCCTTCCGGCCGCCCGCGTGGGTGGGCCGCGCGAAGACGACCTGGCTTCCGTCGGGGTCGAGGATGCGCACGGTGGCCAGCGCGGCCGGCACCGGGCGGTCGAAGGTCAGCACGACGGCGTCGGGCGACTTCACCACTTCGGTGCTGCCCGGCGAAGTCGTCACGAGCACCGGATCCCCGGTCGCCGCCGGGGTCAGGACGAGCAGCGTGCCCCAGCACGCGGCAACCAGCAGCAGCAGCGCGGCCAGCCGACCGGCGCCGGCGCGCGGAGGCGGGGTCGCGACGCGGGGACGGTCCTTCACCGCCGTCATTCGGCGCTCACCTCCGCCCGGTCGCGCTCGGGTTCCGGGGCGGGCGCGCGCAACCGGCGGCGGTGGGCGCGGTACCCGACCACCGCGATGACGACGAGTGCGAGGCCGAACGCTCCCCACAGCACATCGAACGGGGGCCCCTCGGCGGCACTGGTGCTCAACGGCGCCTGGTCCGCGGGGACGTCGGCGTTCTCGGCCGGAACCGGTTGCTGCCCAACGGCTTCGGCCGCGGGAGCGACGAGCCCGGCGCCGAAGGTGATCGCCGGCGCGGGCGACGTCGTCTGGTTCCAGTGCGCGACCGTTCCGTTGGCGAAGGTCTGCGTTGCCTCGAACAGCAGCCGCCCGTCGGCGGGCAGCGGCCCCATGGTGACGAGGAACTGCTCGAACTGCCTCGGCGCGACCGCACCGCCTTCGAAGACGAGGGCGCCCGCGGCCTCGCGGATCACCTTGCCGCCGGCTTCGATCGGCGGGTCGAGCGGCCGCGGCCGGACGGCGACGGTCCAGCCCGGCGCCGGATCGACCTTGACGTAGGCGACCGGCGGGGTCGCCGGGAAGACCAGCTCCAGCCGGGTGGACTTCGTGTCGGCCCGCTCGTTGGCCAGCCGGAAGGCGAAGGTGTGCGTGCCACCGCCGTCGACGCGATCGGGCACGATGGACACCTGGGCCACCACGGGCGGGGCCAGTGCCAGCACGCCGAGCACGGCCGTGAGCAAGGCAAAAAGACTTCTGACGAGGGGTTTCCTTCGATGCGCCACGGGATCTCCTCCGAACGGAGTGGTCCGGGGCCGGGAAGCACCCGGCCCCGGACCGTTTCCGGGTGTGTCAGCAAACGGACTGGGTGATGGGGTTGAGCTGCTGGCAGGTCAATTGAGCCCGCCAGTTCCCCTGGTTCTGCTGAGCCCATCCGTTGTAGACCAGCGGAACGGGCAGCACGCCCTGACCGCCGTAGCCGGCCTTCCCGGAGATCGAACCGTCCATTTTGGTCGTCGCGGTCGGGTCGAGGGTCAGCTGGCCCGCCACCTTCGCGTCGTCGATGGATCCGTCACCGTTCGGGTCGACGTCGATGACCTGCATGACGTTGGAGAACTTGTTCGACACGTAGGCGTAGTAGCCACCACCCTTCTTGGCGCCGAAGTTGATGCCGTGGCAGCCCGCCGTGCACGGCAGGTCCTTGACGACCTTGTTCGTCCGCGGGTCGACCACGGTGACCGTCTGGGACAGCACGTTCGCTCCGAGCAGCGCCTTGCCGTCCGGGCTCACCGGCAGCTGGATCATCAGCCCGCCGAACGGCGCGCCGCTCTTCGGGCCGTCCTGCGGGCTGTAGTTCGCCCACAGGTCGATCGTCTTGCTGTGCACCTTCTGCCCGTTGTCCGCACAGGCAGCCTCCGCGAGCGAAACGCACGTGATCGATTCGCCGAGGAAGTCCGCCGTGTAGAACCTCGAGGAGTCCGGGGCCATGCTCGAGGCGATCGGGAACTGGCCCGTCTTCTCGGTCCGGACGGTGCCGGTCGGCATGTCGATCACCGACGCGTTGTTGGTCATCACGTTCGGGGTGACGACGGTCTTGCCGTCCGCGCTGGTCCAGTGCGCGTGCGGGTGCCGGACCTCACCGGTCGGGCTGACCGAGATCTTCCGGAGCACGTTCGTGCCGCCCGGCGCCAGTTCGACGACCTCGTTGCCGGCGTTGATGCCGATGACGAGCTTGTCGCTGCCCGGCTCGGTCATCACGTGCGCCGGGTTCTGGCCGACCTGCGTCTGCCGGACGAACGCACCCGTCTCCCGGTCGAACACGTCGACCTTGTTGGAGAACCACTCCGTCTGGTAGAGGTACTTGTAGTCCTTGTCGGTCCACATGTTGTGCGGGTTGTTCATGTTGATCGACGGGGCACCGATCTTGCGGTCGACCGTCCAGTTCGTCACGTTGACCTTCGTGGCCGAACCGACCGCCTTCTTGCCGGCCCACTCCTCGACCTCGGTGTCGATCCACACTTCGCCGACACCCGGCGTCGCGGGCAGCTGGTTGCCCTTCGACAGGGTCTTCGGGTAGGAGAACTTCTTGTCGAAGTAGGCGTCCAGGTTCGGGATCAGCACCGGGTTGCCCGCGGCGTCGTACTGCAGGATCGGCACCGGCGGCTGGATCGCGTCGAACTTGTTCTCCGAGTCCGGCTTGAACTGCTGCCAGTTGTTCGGGTTGGTGATGTTGAAGAACGTGTTCACCAGCCGGTTGACGATGTCGGAGTTGGTCGGGACGACGAGGTTGCGCGAGTTCACCATCGACGCCTTGCCGAAGTCGAGGCCGATGGTGAGCGGGTCGTCGACCACGACGGCACCCAGCATGTACGGCGTCACCATGTCGGTGAACGCGTACAGCCCGGGCTCGGTCAGCTGGATCGACCGCTGCCCGAAGAACGCCCCGCCGGGCATGTCGTAGGGGAAGCCCTCGGCTCCTTCGGGGGCGATCAGGCCCATCGGGTTCCGGGCACCGGTCGACTCCTTCGGGTCGACCACGAAGTTCACCGTCACGGGCGGTCCCTTGACGGCGAACTTGGCGAGGTCGTTGAGCGCACCCTGCAGGTCGAGGCCGATCGGCAGCGAGTTCAGGTTGAGCGGCTGGTCGGCGTGCATCGTGGCCAGCTGCTGGCCGAACTGCCCGAGCAGGTTCTCCGCTTTCGCCGCTGCCGGCGCGGCCTGCCGGTTGCTCGCCCCGATCGACTTCACCGCCGACAGGGTGCTGTCGAGGTTCAGCGCCTTCCCCAGCTCGCCGCCGAGCGAACCGAGCAGCGGGACCTGGCCCAGGAGGTTCTGCGTCAGGTTGCCGACCGCGCCGAGGAGGTCGGAGTTCAGGAGACTGGACAGCTCACCCCCGGTCGTCAGGCCACCGAGCGTGCCGAGGCGGGGCATTTCGGCCACGGCCAGGGACTGGTCGCCGAACAGGTTGAGGCCGGAGTCGAACCACTTGCCGTTGTCGTCCTTCATGTGGAACGTGATCGGCACGGGGCCGATCCCGATCGGCTGCTGCGCCGAGGCCGGGACCGCGGCCACCGCGGAGGCGCCGAGGGTGGCGACCGCGAGCGTGACCGTGACCACCGACTTGGCGCGACGCCGCCTCGTGCGGGCTCCTGGCGGAGCTTCTGGGGACATGAGCTTCCTTTCTCTTTCCGGCCCGGCGGAAATCGGGCCGCCCGAACGAGAAAAAGTGAATCACGAACAACGGGGTCGGCTCGGATTTTCCATGTTAACTGGACGTGAAATAGTCAGCCACGAAAAATAGTTCCCACAGTGAGCAATAGGGTCATCAAAAGGGACTCGCGTGTTTGCGTTGAATACTTCCCCGCACTCAGCCGAGCAGGCCGAAGACGGTGCAGAGCAACGGTCCCAGCAATCCGCTCGAATCGCATTCCGGAGCAGGCTGCTGCGGCGGCGGAGGTTCGGTCACCGGGGGTTCCGGTGGCGGAGTTTCCGTGGGGGTCGGCGGCGGCGGTGTCACCGGCGGTTCTCCCGGCGGAGGCGGGTATTCCCCGGTCGGCGTCGGTTGTCCGGGTGTCCCGGGTGTCCCGGGCGGCGTCGCGACCGGGGGAAGGCGGCCGGTCACGACCGGTCCGCCGGAAATGGTGGGATCCGGTCCGGGCACCGCCGGGGCCGTCGTCGGAACCGGCGACGCGGGAGGCGGGCCGGTCGGCGTCGGTGAGGGGATGGCCGAGGTGGCGGGAAGGGGCGCCGGTCGTGGGGCGGCGACCACGGCCGCCGGTGGCCGTGGGACGTCGCCGAGGTGCCCCGCCACCGTCCACAGTGCCCAGCCACAGGAAGCGGCGGCCAGGAGGGCGGCCGCCAGGCTGCCGAGTTTCGTCGTAGTCACAGGCATTTCAGAGGTCCAGTACCAGCTTCCGGCCGCAGGAGCGGGACACGCAGATCATCATCGTCTCGTTCGCCGCGCGCTCCTCGCCGGTGAGCAGGGAGTCGCGGTGGTCGGGAACCCCGTCGAGCACCGGGGTTTCGCACGTGCCGCACGTTCCGCCGCGGCACGACGACAGCACCGGCACCCCGGCGTCCTCGGCCACTTCGAGGATCGAGCGGTCGGCGGGCACCGACAGGGTCAACCCCGATCGGGCGAGTTCGACGTCGAACCCGGTCGCCGGGCCGGTGTTCTCCCTGGCCGAGAAGCGTTCCAGGTGCAGGGTGAGATCCGGCCGCCCGGCGCAGGCCGCTTCGGTCACGGCCAGGAGCGGTTCGGGCCCGCAGCAGTAGACGGCGGTGCCGTCGAACGCGGTGTCCAGTACCCCCGGCACGTCGAGCAGTCCCCCTTCGTCCCGCGGCCACAGCAGCACCCGGTCGCCGTACCGCTCCCGCAGCCGCGCGGCGAACGCCATCGACGTGCGGGACCGTCCGCCGTAGAGCAGCCGCCAGCCGGCGCCGCCGGCGTCGGCCGCCGCGATCATCGGGACGAGCGGGGTGATGCCGATCCCGCCGGCGACGAACAGGTACCGGTCGGCGCGAACGAACGGGAAGTTGTTGCGGGGACCGCGGATCCGGACCCGCTCACCCGGGAGCAGCGCGTCGTGCACGTACGCGGATCCCCCGCGCCCGGTTTGCTCGCGCAGCACGGCGACTTCCAGCACCGAGCGGTCGCCGGGGTCGCCGCAGAGGGAGTACTGGCGGACGAGGTCCGGGCGGAGCACCAGGTCCACGTGGGCGCCCGGCGCCCACGGCGGCAGCTGGTCCCCGGCGGGGTGGCGGAACACCAGCCGGACGACGCCGTCGGCGATCGTCTCCTTGTGCGCCAGCAGCACTTCGAGGTCGAGGTCGGCCGAAGGAAGGGTGTTGACGGTCATGGCTCTCCCGGATTGTCCGCGTCGGTTCGCAGAACAAGTGAAACCAGCGCCGGAAACAGCGGCATGGCTGAGAAATGAATTCCGCGTATCGCCGTTTTCACGGCGCGCGGCCGGGGCGGTGAGTTTTTTCCCGGACCCCACATCGGCTCTGCTGTCAAATACTACTCGTTTCTGCCGAGGCCGCAAGACGGCTGTTTCTGTCGCGAAATCGCCTCAGCCGAGCGCGAAGCGAACCGACCGCAAGCCGGGCCGGGGTCGCGGCCAGTCCCGCAGCATTTCGTCGTGCTGGACCGGCCACTCGCAGACGACGATGTCGAGCTCCCGGCCGAGCTGGGCGGTCAGCCGCCGGAGGAACTCGTCCGCCTGCGGTGCGTCGAACGGCCCGCGTTGCGCCTGGAAGAACACCATCCCCCGCTGGGACAGGGCCAGCAGGAGGTTGACGTTGCCGAAGTGGTCCCGGAATCCGGTCAGCAGGTTCTGCTTGCCCGCGACCGGTCCGCGGCGCGGATCGGCCGGCGCGTGCGGCCGCGTCCAGGCGAGCCAGCAGACTTCCGCGTCCGCGCCGCTTTCCTCGCCGGGCTCCGGTTCACGCGGACGGCTCGAGAGAACCGGGCCCCGCCGCATCCGGAGCAGCCGGCGCTCATCGACCAGCCCCCAGCGGGTCAGGTACTGGGACACCGTCGCCGAGCTGATCAGGATGCCGAACTCGCGGCGGACCAGCTCGGCGATCGCCCGCCGGGTCCAGAGCCGTTGCGGCAGCCCGCACGCCTCGGGCGGTCCCGCCACGATCGTTCGCACGACCCACGCCTGCTGCGTGGCCGACAGCGCGAACTGCTCGCCGGGCCGCCGTCCCCGGCGCCGCGGCCGGAATGCCTCGTCGCCTTGGCGCTGGTAGGCCGCGACCCAGGCGCCGACGGTTTTGCGGGAGACGCCGAACAAGCGGGCGACCTCCGCCCGCGTCACACCCGCTTCGACAGCCGCGACCGCCCGCCGGCGGAGGGCTTCGAGAGCGTCCGCGGAGAGACTGCGCGCATCACGGTCGGGCACGGTCAAGTCCGGAATGGTGGCAGCTGCGCTGTTCATGAGGAACTTCCTTTCGTGAACGGGATGTCACCGTTCGTCCCTCCTGCAAAGCTCCCCGTAACCGGGGAGTAACTCCGGCCTCGCGGCCGGCGGGTCACCGGGGTCGGCGGACGCCCCACCGCCGCACCAGCTGGGCGGCCACCGCGGCCAGCAGCAGGATCGCCACCAGGACCGGCCAGGACAGCTGATCGCCCCGCGACGACGCGGCCAGCGCCTCCGCCGAGCCGGCCGCGCGCCGGGCGTCGGTCACCACCGGCGCGTCGGCGGCCGCCTGCGGCATCCCCGAACCGGCCGGCATCGGGAACCCGGCCCCCGGCAGCTGCCCGGGGATCGGGGTGCCGAACACCGCGCCGCCGTCCGGCGTCGAGCCGGGCACCGCCGCGACCGTCCACTGCCGGCCCGCGATCGGGGCGCCGCCGCCCAGTGCGCCATCGGCCGCACCGGGCGGCGCGGGCTCCGGCGGCGCCGGAGGCACCGAGGGCGGGGAACCCGGCGGAGCGTCCGGAACCCGGCCACGCACGACGATGCCGCAGAGCGACGTGAGCGAGGTGCGCACCGTGGACACCAGCGGGGTGAGCACCGGCGCGAGCACGGGGAGCTCACCGAGGCGTGCGACCACCGCGTCCGCGATCCGGCTACCCGGGATTTCGGCCTGCCCGGCGGGAACGGTCCCCACCGGGATGGGCGCCGCGCCCGCCCAGACCGACTGGAACACCCCGGTCAGCAGACCCAGCGGGTCCAGGCCGGCGAGCGCGGACACCACGGGTTCGGTCACCGACGCGGGCGCCAGCGCCACCCGCTCGCCCGGCACCCCGGTCACCGTGGCCGAGCACCCGGCCACCGTCGCCGGGGGTTCGGCCGCGAGCGCGGGTGTCGCGGTCAGCATGGTGAGGGTCAGCGCGCCTGCGGTGAGAAATGGCGTGGATCGCACGTGCCGCCTCCTCGGACGCCGGACTCTTGGCCCGGTCTCAGGTATTCGCGGTTCCGATGTGCCAGGCTGGGAACTCCGGCGTCGGCATCGTGGCAGGTTCACCGCTTTCTTGACCAGCAGGGCGAAAACGGGCAGGACGGTTCGTTGCGGAGAGGTTGCGTTCCCGTACGCGACGCTCTCACCAGGGCTTATGCGGGGTTTCCGTCCATTCAGGACAGAAACGGCGGATCGAGTGCGTCAGGCAAATACCGGACACTTCGGAAGCCGCGGGAACGACGTCACGATCGGCCAGGGTCCGATCACGTGTAACCCTTTCAATGAAAACCCGGGACTTCCCTCCGGCGACATCACCGGACGCGATTCCGGAAGCGGCCGAACTGTTTACACCCGGGTAACACACCGCGAGCATGAAAAAAACCGCCGATCCGGATTCCGGATCGGCGGCGGGGCAGCGGGTTCAGGCCGGGAGCTCGACGTCCCGGCCGGGTGCCGCGCAGTCGTCGAGCAGAGCCGCGTGGGCGGGGGGCCAGTCGTGCGGGACGAGCCGGACGTCCCGGCCGCACTGCATCCGCAGCCGGTGCCGGAACTCGGCGATCCCGGTGAACGGCGTGGTCCTGGCCAGGAATTGCAGCGTGCCGCGGCCGCTGACCGCGACCAGCGCGTGCAGCCCGGCCGGGCCCGCGGGCGGGCGCGGGTGGGTCCAGGTCACCAGCAGCGTTCCGGGTGGGCAGCCGGCCCGCCGGGACGGCTCGCCGTCGCGCACCAGGAGTTCCCACCGGAGCAGGTACTTGTCGATCGTCGTCCCGGCGAGCACCACCCCGCATTCGCGCGCGATCAGCTCGGAAACCGCTTTGCGGGTCCACACCAGCCACGGGAACCCGGCCTCGTCGGGCGGTCCGGCCGCCAGGATCTCGAGCACCCGGCCCTGCTGGGCCGCGGACAGCACCAGCCGCTCCCCCACCCGGCGGCCGCGCGGCCGGGGCCGCAGCGTCGGCTCGCCGCCGGACTGGTAGGCCCGGACCCAGGCACCCACCGACTTCCTCGACACCCCCAGCATGCTCGCGGCCCGCGTCTGCGACATCCCCGATTCGACCACGGCCACGGCCTGCCGCCGCAGCCGTTCCAGCGCGTCGGGAGGCATGCTCCGGGCACCCCCGGTGCCCGGGTTCCGCTGCACCGCCACCATCACCACCCCCTCCGGTTCCGACGGTCTGCTGCTCACCTGACTGTCTGCATAGGACACATCGGCCGCCGTTCGGCCCCGGCATCGCGGCGAGGGTACGCGCACGGTTTTCCCTTCGTGGGTGCCACTGTCGCGACCGGACCATTCCCGGTACGACCGGATGGCGGAATGGAATACGTGGTCCGGCCAATGGTGCGGGAGCACATGACGGGCAGATGACGCCGTTGTTTACAGTTCATTACCGGAAGTTCCCGGTCACCGGCGAGCCGTCGATCCGCTCGCCACGGACCCCGGGCTGCCGGAAATAGGTGACACGCGAGCCGCGCGACCCCCAAGCCCGCGATCCCCGTCCTCGCACGTCAGGCCAATGGCACAATCAGCCATCCACCCGATCGGGTGAATCACTTATTTGCCTGACGGCCTTTTCCTTGACTTCGGCACGCCGATCATTCCGGAACGTTCTCCCCGTATCCCGGTCGGCGCGGTCAACCGAAGAGATCGGCAGGCGGCTGCGTGAAGCCGCCGAGGCACCCCAGCCCGACCACGACCGGATGCCGGCCCGCGGGCACCGTGGCATGGCCCAGTCCCGCCGCCGGCGACGCGGCGCCTGGACCTGGCGTGTCCAGGCCACCGCCGGCGGCCACACGCTCCGGGGCTTTGCCAACCTCCGACCTGCCCCGGAGCGTGCGTTCATCCGAAACCTGCTTGTTACGTCTTGACGTCGCCCAGGTTATCGTTCACAGTCCTCTGGTGCGCTCAGCCGCACTTCCTCTCGACCAAACGCCCCCTTTCACTCCGCCGCATCCCTGCCGGCCCCGAACTGTTAGCGCTAACAATCGTCGGTCGACGACGCCCAACGAAGGGAAAGATGCTATGTCGGTTGGATTCTCGCGTGTCGCGGGGTGGCGCCGCCGGTGGCGATCGGCGTTGGCCGCCGCGGTCGTCGTGCCGGTCGTGGGCGGGCTGCTCGCGGTCGCCCCGACCGCGGCGTCGGCCGCCACAGTGGACACCGCCGCCTGGTACGTCCTGCTGAACCGCAACAGCGGCAAGGCCCTCGACGTCAGCGGCGCGTCCACTGTCGACGGCGCCGGGCTCATCCAGTGGAGCCGCAGCAACGCCACCAACCAGCAGTTCCAGTTCGTCGACGCCGGCGGCGGCAACTACAAGCTGCGCGCGCGGCACTCCGGCAAGCTCGCCGACGTGCAGGGCGCGTCCACCGCCGACGGCGCCGCCGTGGTGCAGTGGAGCGACAACGGCGGCGCCAACCAGCAGTTCAGCCTCGCCGACGCCGGAACCGGGTACGTCCGGCTGGTCAACCGCAACAGCGGCAAAGCCCTCGACGTCCAGGGCGCCTCGACCGCCGACGGCGCCGCCGTGGTGCAGCAGACCGGCTCCACCGGCACCGGCCAGCAGTGGCAGCTCGTCCAGGTGGACAGCACCGCCGGGGCGTGCACCCTGCCCTCGAGCTACCGCTGGAGCTCGACCGGCCCGCTGGCCACCCCGAAGCAGGGCTGGGTCTCCCTCAAGGACTTCACGAACGTCGTGTACAACGGCAAGCACGTCGTCTACGCGACCACGCACGACACCGGATCGGCCTGGAAGTCCACGAGCTTCAGCCCGTTCACGAACTGGTCCGACATGGCCACCGCGAGCCAGAACGACATGTCCTTCGGAGCCGTCGCGCCGACGCTGTTCTACTTCGCCCCGAAGAACATCTGGGTGCTCGCCTACCAGTGGGGCTGGCCCGACACGTTCTCCTACCGCACCTCGAGCGACCCCACGAACCCCAACGGCTGGTCCGCGCAGCAGACGCTGTTCACGGGCACGCTCCCCAGCGGGGCCCCGATCGACCAGACCATCATCGGCGACGGCACGAACATGTACCTGTTCTTCGCCGACGACAACGGCGGCATCTACCGCGCCACCATGCCCATCGGGAACTTCCCCGGCAGCTTCGGCTCGAGTTACACGAAGATCATGAGCGACACCGCGCTCAACCTGTTCGAAGCACCCGAGGTCTACAAGGTCCAGGGCCAGAACCAGTACCTCATGATCGTCGAGTCCCGGGGCACGAACGAGCGCCGCTTCTTCCGCTCGTTCACCGCCACCAGCCTGAGCGGCACGTGGACCCCGCAGGCCGCCACCGAAAGCAACCCGTTCGCGGGCAAGGCCAACAGCGGCGCGAGCTGGACCAACGACATCAGTCACGGTGACCTGGTCCGCACCAACCCCGACCAGACCAAGACCATCGACCCCTGCAACCTCCAGCTTCTCTACCAGGGCCGCGACCCCGCTTCCGACGGCGTCGACTACGGCCTGCTGCCCTACAAGCCCGGCGTGCTGACCCTGCAGCGCTAGTCACGGGGCGGGCTCGGCGCGCGGCCGAGCCCGCCCCACCTCCGGGTACCCGCACGCGGGCTCGAACGCCAGTTCCGGTTCGCCCTCGCATCCCCGCCCGCCGTCGATCAGCCCGCAGTAGCCGATGACATCACCGGCGACCTTCCGCTCGACCGCCAGTAAACCGACCGACGACCGGCCGGCGCGAATCGCCTCCGCGAGCTCGGCAACGGTGGGATGGCCGGCAGCATCGATCCGCCGATGCGAGGGCACCCGCGGATCACGTTCGGCCCACAGCTCGCGCTGCACGACAGCCTCGGCCACCCGCCACGGTCGCAGCAACAGGCGATCGGTCTCGAGCACGACCTCAGGTCCCGGGATCGCTTCGGCTGCCACGGAAGCAATCTCCCACACGCGCACGTCGGCGAGCTCGTCCGGACTGAGGTGCTCCCGCTACTTCCCCTTGCGCGGTGCGTGACCGGTCGCGGGGTTGGCGGGTGGCAGGTCGGCGGCGACGGCAAGGAGGTCGGCGGCGCTCTCGGCCAGCAGTGTGGCGAAGCCGGCCTCGTCGCCCGATACCCAGCGCCTGGTGGCCGCCCCCAGGATCGCCATTCCGAGGGCAGTGGCCAGCCGCGCGGTCTGTTCGTCGTGGCCCCTGCGGCACAGGGCCGCCGCGGTCACTTCGGACAGCATCGCTTCCTTGATCAGGCTGCGTTCCCGTAGGGGCGGGTTGGCCACGATGACGGCGCGCAGCTCGATCAGCAGCTCGCGCGGACGCAGCACCTCCGGTACGACGGCAAAGGCAGCCATCAGCGTCGCCAGCGCACCGGTTCCCGCAGGCACCTCGGCGATGCCCGTCTCCAAACAGGCCTGCAGCTCGTCGCCGGCGAAGAGCACCTCCCGCTTGTCGGTGAACCAGCGGTAGAACGAGCGCTCGGTCAAGCCGGCGTGGTGGGCGATCTGCGCCACCGTCGTGCGGTCGTAGCCCTGATCACGGAACAACTCCAGCGCGGCGCGCTCGAGCCGCTCACGCGTGTTGCCCTCCCAACGAGCCATGGGCCCGAGCATAGCGACAGCAGATGCTGTCGTCACCGTGCTACCTTCGTAGTGACGACAGCATCTGCTGTCATCATCGGCCGAGCCCGGGAGATCACTATGCGTACCCTGCGTTTCCATCACACCGGTGAGCCCCTCGACGTCCTGCGGCTCGAGGAAGCCGAGCAGCCCCGGCCGGCCGCCGGGCAGATCCGGGTCGCCGTGGAGGTCTGCACCATCAATCCCGCCGACCTGGCCCTGTGCCGGGGCCTCTACCCCGGCGACCTGCCCCGCGGAGTGGGACTCGAAGTCGCCGGCACCGTCGACGCCCTCGGTGACGACGTGACAGGCGTCCAGCCCGGAGACGCGGTGTTCGGCCCCGCCCCGTTCACCGGACCAACCGCGGGGGCCTCCGGGTACGCGCTGCTCGACGTCTGGTTCCCGCGGCCACCCGCCCTCCAGCCGGCGGCCGCCGCCGCACTGCCCATGGCCGTGGACACCGCTCAACTCGGCCTGGACCTGCTCGGCATCACCCCCGGCACCACCCTGCTCGTCAGCGGCGGCGGCACCACCACCGGCTTCGCCGCCGTGCAACTCGCGCGCCGGATCGGGGCCCGGGTGCTCACCACCGCCGGCCTCACTCACACGGAAACCCTGCGCGCCACCGGAGCCGAGGTCACCCCCTACGGCACCGGCATGGCCGAGCGGATCCGCGACCTGGCGGGCGGCCCCGTCGACGTCGTCCTCGACGTCTCACCGCCCGACGACGCCACCATCCCGCAACTCCTCCGCACGGTCACCGACCCCCAGCACGTCCTGACCATCAGCAACCTCGCCCAGGCACGCGCAGCCGGCGCCCGCGACGCGTTCACCCAAGGACCGCTCGGCCACCGCTACGACATCGTCGAAATGTGCGCCCAGCTCGCAGCCCAGGGCCGCTTCGGCATCCCCATCGCCCGCACCATCCCCCTCCCCGACTGGCGCGAAGCCATCGAACTGAGCCAGTCACGACACCCCGGCGGCAAGATCATCCTTCAGATCGCCGAGCCCCGCTTCAGCTGATCGGCGCGCCCTACAACATGATGGCGCGGAGGCCGGCCAAGACCACATCGACGATCTTCTCGGCCACTTCGCGGGTGACGGGGCGGTGTCGCCGGTTGATGTAGAGGTACACCGGCCCGGACAGCAGCCGCGATACTGGCCTGCAGCAAGGCGCGGCCGGACCTCACCGGCCCGGCCACCGGTATCGTTCCGGCAGTGCAAGGCGACAGCGCCCGGAGCGTCCGTGTGGCGAAGACAGTGGTCATGACCCTGGGAATCACCCTGATCGCGCTCGGAATCGCCGCCGCCGGCGCGCTTCTCCTCCTCCTTGCCCTGACGCGCAACAGCCGGGACTGGGCCGGCTCCGGGACGACGTTCACCTTGTTCGCCGTCGCCGCGGGTTGGACGATGCTGGCCGGCGGGTTCGCCGTCCGGTCGTCGCGGCGAACGCGCAGTCGGACGATCTGGCTCGCGGGCCTGCCCTGCGTCGCGCTCGGTGCGGTGCCCGCCGCCATCGTGGCGGTGGATGTTCTGTTTTTCCTCCCCCGTTAGAACCGGGCAGGGCCAGAGGTTCGAGCCCCCTCGGCTCGTTGACCAGCGCGCGCGAGTCGTCCGACACGTCCACGCGGTGCAGCGAGGGCCGCGCAATGGATTACCTACGAACGGACGTAGACGCCTGTCGCTCCGTCTAGTTGATTGTTGAGTGAGTCTGCGCAAAGTTGCGCGCTCCTGGAGGTACTTGTGCGTCGTCTTGTTGGAATGGTCGTCGCGATAGCCGCCTGCACCTCGGTGGTCACGGTCGCCGAAGCCGTCCCCGCCGCAGCCGCGGAGCCGGGCTACTTCGCCGCCCAGCGCGTCGGCGAACGGCCGCCGATGGGCTGGAACAGCTGGAACAGGTTCGGCTGCGACATCAACGAGGACCTCGTCCGCGGGGCCGCCGACGCACTGGTGTCGTCCGGCATGAAGGACGCGGGCTACCAGTACGTCAACATCGACGACTGCTGGGCGGAACAGAATCGCACGGCCGAGGGCAAGCTCGAACCCAGCCACGAACGCTTTCCCCACGGCATCAAGACCCTCGCCGACTACGTCCACGGGCTCGGCCTGAAGCTCGGCATCTACACCAGCGCCGGCACACTGACCTGCCAGAAGACCATGCCCGGCGCGCTCGACCACGAGGAGGCGGACGCGCAGTCCTTCGCCGACTGGGGCGTCGACTACCTCAAGTACGACAACTGCAACAACCAGGGCCGACCCGCGATCGAGCGCTACACGAAGATGGGCGACGCGATCAAGAAGACCGGCCGCCCGATGATCTACGCCCTCTGCGAATGGGGCCAGAACAAGCCGTGGACCTGGGGGCGCGACGCCGGTGCGCAGCTGTGGCGCACCACCGGCGACATCACCGACAACTGGGGCAGCATGACCGGCATTCTCGACCGGCAGGTCGGCCTGGAAGAATTCGCGGGCCCCGGCGGCTGGAACGACCCGGACATGCTCGAAGTCGGCAACGGCGGCATGACCGACGCCGAGTACCGGTCGCACTTCGCGCTGTGGGCGCTCCTGAACGCGCCGCTGCTGGCCGGGAACGACCTGCCCGCGATGTCGCCCGACATCAAGGCGATCCTCGAGAACAAGGACGTCATCGCGCTGGACCAGGACTGGGCCGGCACACAGGGCCACAAGCTCCGCGACGACGGCGACACCGAGGTCTGGGCGAAGCCGATGTCCGATGGATCGGCCGCGGTCGTGCTCTTCAACCGCGGGCCGGCGAGCACGACCATCAGCACCACGGCGGCGGAACTCGGTCTCGAGGGCCAGACCTTCCGCGTCCGCGACCTCTGGACCGGCACGGAAACCGAAACCGCGGGCACCCTCCGCGACGCCGTCGCGTCCCACGACTCGTCCGTCTTCCGGGTCTGGCCGTCGACGCACCCGTCGGCCGCGCCGATGACGACGCTGACCCTGCCGGCGCCGGACTACGTGCCCGCCGACCGTCCGCTGACCACCACCCTCCAGGTCACCAACGACGGCGGCACGCCGATCACCCAGCTCCGGGCCACCGTCGCGACGCCCGTCGGCTGGCAGCTCGACGGCCCCGGCACGTTCACGGTTCCGGCCGTACCCCCGGGGAAGTCGTGGCAGCAGCAGATCACGTTCAAGCCGGTGGCGCCGGCCGGCGAGCGCGTCAGGCTGGCGGCCAAAGCCGACTACTCCACCGCGTGGGGCAAGCGCGCCTTGGGCTCGGAAGGCACGTCACCGCTCGTCTTCCGCCCGTCGCCAGGCACGACGGCGTTGTCAAAGGCCCCGTGGCTGTCGTCCGACAACGGCTGGGGCCCGGCCGAACGCGGCACGAGCAACGGCGAGAGCCAGCCTGGTGACGGCCACCGGATCACCATCGCCGGGGTCGGCTACGACGACGGCATCGGCGCCCACGCCCCCTCGAGCGTGCGGGTCTACGTCGGCGCATCCTGCACGTCCGCCGGCGCCCTGGTCGGGATGGACGACGAGAACTCCGGTGGCAGCGTGGCATTCCGCATCCTCGGTGACGGCAAGGAACTCGCCGCGACGGGCGTCATGCACCCCGGAGACAAGGCACAGCCGCTGTCCGCGCAGCTGACCGGCGTCCAGGTGCTGGAACTGTCGGTGACCGACGCCGGCGACGGCAACACCAACGACCACGCCGACTGGGCGAACGCCACGATCACCTGCTGAGACCGGCAGCCGGTTCCCGATACCGCCCGCGAGGGTGGGCCACGCGGACCCGGACGCTCACCGGTCTTCACGGTTCGATCACCAGTTCCGCGATGTGGTCGCCGTCGAGGGTGAACTGGCACCGGACGTCGACGCCTCCGCAGGGGAAGTCGCCGCGGGCCTGGGCCGGTCGCTGTTCGAGCGACCCGGCGAGCACGCGCTGGTGCTCAGCCTGGACGGTTTCGTGTCCCCGCCCGCCGTCGTGCGCGTCCGCCGCTAGACACGCTCCGGTGACGGCCGCGGTGCCATCCTGCGCCGACGTCCGCGGTGGTACCGGAGGAGCTATACCCGCGCCCCGAAGCGTTGTCCCGACGGACTGCTCCGGGCACCGAGCCACGGCAGGCGTCCTCGACGAAGCCGCCCACGCCGGCCGGTGACTGATCACCAGCGGGCCGAGGGCGGGCCGGGCAACCTGCGTGCGCGTGGTGCCCGGCCCCGTGTTCAGTTAGTCCACTTCCCGGCCCACGCCGTGTCGGCGCTCGCCGACCAGAAGTTGTCCATCAGCTGCGCCGCCGAGCGGGGGTCGAAGCCGAGGTCGGGCGGCGGCAGTTCACGCCGCGGCGCGGGAGTGCCCAACCCCATGATGACCTGCTCGAATCCGCCCGGCGTGTAGCCGTTGAGCACGTGGGCGGCGCTCCGAGTGGTGACACTGTGCACCGTTCCCCGCGGAATCCACACCGAGTCACCCGCCGTCGCTCGCATCGGCGGCTCGTCCCCGACCCGGAATTCGATGGCGCCTTCGAGCACGTTGAACCACTCGTCGATGGGGTGCACGTGCGGCGGCGGCCCACCATCCGCCGGCATCCACTGCTCCATCACCGAGAACGCTCCCCCGGTCTGCTCCGAGTCCGCCAGCACGACCCAGAGGACACCGAACGCCCAGTACGCCGGCGCAGTGTCCCTCCCGGTCATGAACGGCACGCCACGCGGGGAGACACTGGCGACGGTGTCCATCTCTTCCCTCACGATCGCGTCCTTTCCGCGGCATCCTCAGGTGCGAGCGGGTAGATGTCGGCATCGAAGAACCGGGCGAAAGGCAAAGTGGCCAGCGTCTCCCCCACTTGGTCTTCATCGGCGGCGATGATCTCGACGAACGTGGCCCGCCGCGCCGGGGAAACGTAGTGGGCGCCGATCCTTCCCTGTGAGCGCAACGTCTCGAGCTGCTTGTGCTCGTCCTCTCTCAGTGCGGCGAATTCCGCCAGGTCGGTGTCGTCCCGGAGGGTTCCGACCACCATGAACGCCTGTCCCGCGACGGGGTCCGAAGGCATGTTTTCTCCTTGATGTCTCGACGTGACATCAGCGTAGCACTGATGTCGCGCCGCGACATCAAGGTGGCCGCGATGTCACGGCGAGTCATCGACCCAGGTATCCTGGCGCCATGCCCCGGTGGGAAGAAGGCAGCGAAGCGCGGATGAAACAGTCCGCCATGGAGCTGTTCGAGGAACAAGGGTTCGAGGCCACCACGGCGGTCCAGATCGCCGAACGCGCCCGCGTCACCACTCGAACGTTCTTCCGCTACTTCCCCGACAAAGAAGAACTCCTCTTCGCCGACGCGGACCTGCTCACCACGGCACTCGTCGAGGAACTCCGGCAGACGCCCGACCTCGAACAGCCCCTTCGGGCCGTGGTCCGGACCTTGGCCGGGTACGACTGGGAGAAGCTCGGATCACGGGACGTCCTGCGCCGCCGAAGCCGGATGATCGCGTCGAACCCCAGGTTGCTGGAACGCGATCTGATCAAGCAACACCAGATGGCCGAAGGGTTCCGCCAGGCACTCCGCGAGCGCGGAGTCGATCCTGACGTCGCAGAGCTGGCGGCCAGCACGGGAAGCCAGATCTTCCGCACGGCCTACCGCAAGTGGCTGGAAAGCAACGACAACACCGACCTGACGACCATCACCGAAACCGTGACATCCCTTCTCGCCGACATCGTGCCCGTGATCCGGTCACCACGAGGACACCGCCGGACACCGGCCGCGCCACCTGCGAAGTCGAGGACGGCGCGGTAGCGGACGTAACGGGAGCGGTAGACGACTCCGAGTGCGTCGGGGGCCTCCAGCCCTCCTCGGCGTGAACCCCGGCCGGGCAGGTGCCGGAACGGCCGACGGCGGGAGGGCGCACGAACACATTTGAGCGCGGTGCACGAACCCGATTGCCGTGCGGGCGGCTTCGTCGGGCAGCGCTTCGGTGTAGGCCAGCCTCGAGAAGCCGTCGACGGCGGAGTGCAGGTAGGTGTAGCAGGCCCGCTACACCTCGGGTTTGGTGCGGGCCACCTGCCGGTCTTGATCGCTGCCTTGCCGTGGATGCGCCGGCCGCTGCAGACGTGCCACGCACACAGGCTCCCACGCCCCGATGGCTTCGACCGGACGCTAGGGGTGCGTCGGCGAGATGCCCGCGTTGCGCATCACGTCCTGCGCGGCCGGTGGCCAGCTGCCGTCGGTGATCTTGACGTTGTCGTTCAGGACGTTGTTGTGCGGCGCTCCGGTCGCGACCTGGGTGGCGCCGGTGTTGTACCAGTTGCCGCTGAACGTGTTGTCGTTGGTGTTGTTGGTGCCGCTCGCGTTCGTGAACGCCCAGACTCCGGCGTCCTGGATCACGTTGCCCGACAGGCTCACGTACCGCGATCCTTCGTCCAGGTACAGGCCGACGGTGGTGTGGTTGTCGTAGATGTAGTTGCGATCGATGACCGCACCCGGGTTGGCGGAGAGGTTGTAAATGCTGCCCCCGTCGTTGAAGACCTTCTTCGTGCCGTGCACCAGGTTGTAGCGGACGACAGTGTCCTTCAACGTGGTCGGCGCGGTGTACACGGGCTGATAGGCGTACAGGCCGCGGTTGCGGTAGTCCTGGCTGCCACCGGGGTCGTTGGCGCCCCAGCCCCAGCCGACGTCGATGCCGTCGTAGGCGAGGTCGGACACCTCGTTGTGCTCGATGACCGCGTGGGTGACGTAGGTGCTCAGGATTCCGGCCATGTCCTTGTAGTCCCGCGCCACGTTCGTGACGAGGTTGTCGGTGATGGTGACGTTCTTGGTGATCATCGCGGGGTTGCTCGGGTGGTGCGCGTCGGGTTGCACCCCGCCGGCCACGATGCCGGAGCCCGCGTCGTCGGTGAAGGTGTTGCGCCGGACGGTGATGCCGGACGCGCCGAGGCCGACGCCGCTCGCGTGGGCGTTGGCGTCGTTGCCGATGCCGAGGGCGACCTGACCCAGGTGGGCGAACGTGTTGCCCTCGAACGAGATGGTGTCCGCGGCCGAGACCTGGACGGCGGCGGGGACCTGGTGCCAGCTGTTGCGGGCCGCTTCGAACTGCGGGCAGCCGATCTGGCACGACGTCAGGAAGTCGGCGGGCTGCGGGAACGCCGAAGCGAGGAAGGCGCCGCTTTGCTGGTCGGCGTAACCGATCGACGTGCCGGGCTGGAGCCAGGTCGTGTGCTCGAAGCTCAGGCCGCGGAAGGCGAGGTTGCGGACCGGGCGGTCGTAGGTCCCGCCGACCTGGAGCAGGGACGTCAGGCGCGGCAGCTCCACATCCGCACCCGCCGGGGACTGCCCCGGTGCCGCTTTGTAGTACAGCTTCCCGGCGGCCGGGTCGAGGTACCACTGCCCGGCCTGCAGGAAGGCGTAGGAGTTCTCCAGCAGCAGCGTTCCACCCGCGAAAGGCCGGGCGAGGGTGTCGTAGCCCCAGTTGTTGTTGTTCCAGGCCGGTTGCTGCATGGTGATGGTGCTGCCGGAGATGCTCTGCACCGGCGCGTACCGGTCGGTGAAGGAGTTCTGGCTTTCCACCTCGATGCGGTTCTGGGCGGGCAGGGAAGCCAGGTAGTTCAACGCCGGGTTGACGATCGTCAGGCCGGTGCCGGTGACCTGGACGTCGGTGCGCGCGATGGTGATCGCGGCCCGGGGAGCCGACGCGCCGTCGATGTAGAGCTGGCGCGAATCGGCTCCCTTCGGCACGTCGGCGACGAAGATGTTCGCCGCCGGATCGTGCAGCTTCCACCCGGTCACGGACTGGCCGCCGGACAGCACCGGAGTCTGGCCGGGGCGGGCCTGCCAGGTGATCGTGTGGCCGTTGCGACCGGAATCTTCGCCGGTGAACTTCAGCGGGGCGTTCAGCCGGTACGTGCCGCCCGCGAGTTCGACGTGGACGTCCGCGAGCGCGGACAGCGTGCGGGCGAGCTTCTGGGCGTGCTGCAGGGTATCGCCGCCGTGGGGGGCCACGACGATCGTGAAGGCGGGGATCCCGGCTGCCTGCGCCGGGACGGCGGTCAGGGCCGCGGCGGCGGTGGTGACGGCCAGCGCGGCCAGCACCTTCTTGACGGGGTGACGCATGATCATCCTCCTTGAGGATCCTGCGGTGGGGAAACGGGGAGCGGCCTCAGCGGCCCAGCCAGCCGCCGTCGACGGGGACCAGTGCGCCGTGCACGTAGTCCGAGGCCGCCGACGCCAGGAAGACGGCGACGCCGCCGAAGTCCTCGGGCCGCGCCCAGCGGCCGGCCGGGATGCGGTCGAGGATCGCGGCGAAGCGGCCGGGGTCGGCTCGCAGCGCTTGGGTGTTGTCGGTTTCGACGTAGCCGGGGACGATCGCGTTGACGTTCACGCCGTGTCCGGCCCATTCGTTGGCCAGGGCCCGGGTGAGCCCGGCGATGCCCGATTTCGCCGCGGCGTAGCCGGGGACGTTGATGCCGCCTTGGAAGCTCAGCAGCGAGGCGGTGAACACGATCTTGCCCCGGCCACGTTCGAGCATGCGCCGGCCGACCTCGCGGGTGAGGGTGAACTGGCTGGTGAGGTCGACGGTGATGACGCGGTCCCAGTCGGCGTCGGGGTGTTCGGCGGCCGGGGCCCGGGCGATGGTGCCCGCGTTGTTGACGAGGATGTCGACCGGTCGCCCGAGACCGGCGAGGGTGTCCGCCAGCTCCGCGACGGCGTTCCGGTCGGCGAAGTCGGTGCTCAGCGCGGTGCAGGTGCGGCCGAGCGCGGTGACGCGCTTTTCGACCTCGCTGCCCGAGGGCTCCTGCTGGGCGCTGACGGCCACGATGTCCGCGCCGGCGGCGGCCAGCGCCTCGGCGATGCCGAGGCCGATCCCCCGGCGGGCGCCGGTGACCACCGCCAGCCGGCCGGTGAGGTCGAACGGGGACGGCGGGGTCATCGTGCCTCCCCGGAAGCGCGGCAGTCGATGAGAACCTTCATCACGCCGGCGCCGGATTCGAGGGCCGCGAATGCCTCGCCGGCGCGGTCGAGGGGTTCGGTCCGCGAGATCAGGGTGTCGGCCGGGATCGCGCCTTCGCCGAGGAGCCCGACCGCGGCGGCGAAGTCGTCGCGGTCGTACAGGCGGGCGCCGACCAGCGTCAGTTCACGCCAGAAGAACCGGTGGAGGTCCACTTGCCGGGGTGCCGGGTGGATGGCGACCTGGACCAGCCGGCCTCGCGTGGCCAGTGCGCCGATCGCCGTCGCCACGCCCGCTTCGGCGCCGGACACCTCGAAGGCCACCGCGGCGCCGGCCCCGCCGGTCCACCGGTCGACGGTTTCGGAGAAGTGTCCGGCACGCGGGTCGAGCGCGGTCAGGCCCAGTCCTTCCGCGACCGAGCGGCGGAACGGGTCCGGTTCGGCCAGCGAGACGACCGCGCCGGACCGGCGCGCGACGAGGGCGATGAGCAGCCCGATCGGGCCGCCACCGACCACCAGGGTCCGCTCGCCCGTGCGCAGCGCGGCCCGGCGGACGTCGTGCACGGCCACCGCGACGGGCTCGACCAGCGCGGCGTGGTCGAGCCGGAGGTCGAACGGCAGCCGCACCAGGGTTTCGGCGGGTACGGTCCAGCTGCTCTGCATCGACCCGGGCGCGTCGATGCCGAGGAACACCAGGCGGTGGCAGATGTGGGTGTGGCCGGCCCGGCAGGCCGGGCATTCGCCGCACCACCGCAACGGCATGACCGTCACGGGATCGCCGGGTCGCCAGCCTTCGACGCCGGCGCCGGCCTCCGCGACCCGGCCGGACATTTCGTGGCCGAGCACGCCGGGCGGGTGGACGCGGCTGTCCATGTCTCCGTGGTAGATGTGCAGGTCGGTGCCGCAGATCCCGGTGTAGGCCACCTCGATCCGGACGTGGCCGGCTGGCGGGGCCACGGGCTCTGCTGCCTCGACGACCAGGTTCCGGCGGCCGGAGTAGGCGACCCGCCGGGTGGACGGGTTCCGCGGTGGGGCACTCATTCCGGGTCCTTTCGTTGTGCTTGCCCGAGGGCAGCGCGTGCGAGGTAGGTCTGCTCGGCGTTGTGGCGGAGAACGGCTTCGGCGGGGTGACCGTCGAGCGCGGTGTGGACGGCGTCGAGCCACGCCTCGTGGTCGGTGGCCAGGGTCATGACGGGCCAGTCGCTGCCGTACAGGCATCGGCCCGGCCCGAACGCGTCGAGGGCTTCTTTCAGGGCGTCGACCACCTGCGAGCGGGCGGTGCCCGGGATCGTCTCCGTGGCCAGGCCGGACAGCTTGCACCGCACGTTGGCGTGCCGGGAGAGCCGCCGCAGGTCCTCGCGCCACCGGCGGTACCCGGGCCCGCCGGGCGACGGTTTGCCGAGGTGGTCCAGGACGATGGTGGTCCGCGGGCAGGCTTCGGCCAGTGCGGTCAGTTCGGGCAGCTGGTGCGCGCGGATGCAGGCGTCGAACGGAAGCCCCGTCTCCCCCAGCAGGCGGACGCCCGCGCGGAAATCCTCGCCCTCGAGGAAGCCGGGGGCTTCGTCTTGCACGTTACGCCGGACGCCGACCACGAACGGGTCATCCCCGCAGCGGCTCGCCGCCGCGGGGTGTTCGAGGTCGGCGTGCGCGACGATTCCGCGGATCCACGGGTGACGCTGCGCTTCGCGCCGGATCCACTCGATCTCGGCGGGAGCGTCCACGGGGACCCGCCCCGCCTCGACCACGATGACGTCGTGCCGGGCGGGAAAGTCGTCCGGGGTGAACGGCCGGTTCAGCCGGTCGACGTCGACGAGCCACGGGTAGCGCAGCTGCCGCGGGTCCCAGAAGTGCACGTGGGAGTCCAGGACCACGGTCATGCCGCCGCTCCCGGGTCCTGGTTTTCCGGTCGGCCGCTGGGCCACGAGCGGTCGCGGACCGGCTCGAGGCACTCCTCGACGGCGCGCAGCAGGTCGTCGTCGACCGGTTCGGTGATCCAGCGGACGTCCCGGCGCACCTCGTCGGGGTCGGCGGCACCGACCAGCGTCGAGGCGAAGCCGCCGGTGTGCACCGCGAATTGGAGGGCGACCCGCGCGAGCTCTTCGCCTCTGTCCCGGCACAACGCGGCGGCCTCCGCGCACCGCCGGAGGATGTCCTGCGGCGCGGGGTGCCAGGGCGGCGCCCCGTGGTTGGTGAGGGCCCCCATCGACAGCGGGGACGCGGCGATCACGGCGGTGCCGTGGCGCGCGAACCGGTCCCGCCACGCGGCGAGCCGCCGGTTCTGCAGCGTGTACTGGCAGTAGGAGATGATCGTGTCGACCTGGGTGCGTTCGACGACGTAGGCGAGGGCGGGCAGGGGAAAGCCCGTCACGCCGACGGCGCCGATCAGGCCCGTCTCCTGCAAGGCACGCAGGGCCGGAACCGTTTCGTGCACGACCTGGTCGAGGTCGCCGAACTCGACGTCGTGGCACTGGACGAGGTCGAGGTGGTCGGTGCCCAGCCGGTCGAGGCTTTCGTGCACGCTGCGGGTGACCCGGCCGGCGCTGAAGTCGAAGTCGGCCTCGCCGTACCGGCCGGCTTTGGTGGCGAGCACGTACTCCGAGCGCTCGACACCGCGCAACGCCTTGCCGAGGACGGTTTCCGCGTTCCCGTAGAACGGGGAGACGTCGAAGAAGGTGATGCCGAGTTCGAGTGCGGTGTGGACGGCGTCGATGCCGCGTCGTTCGCCGCCGCGCGGTAAGCGGCCCAGGGGGGCGGCACCGAAGCCGAGTTCGGAGACCTCCAGCCCGGTGTCGCCGAGTGGTCCTCGTTTCATGCGTCACGCTCGTCGAACGGGGTCGCGTAGGACGGCGTCCGGGCCCGCAGGGCGAGCCGCAGGGTCAGCCGGATCCGGGTGGACCGGGGCAGATCCACGCGCAGCCACGGGCCGTCGAGGTCGATCGACGCGGTCGTCACGGCCGGCTCGCGGTGGCCGTAGTCGTAGAGACCGCCGATCCAGGAGGGGTCGTCGCACACGGTGAACGTCGCGCCGCGGATGTGGTGCTCGGCGAACGCCCCGGCCTGGACGATCACCGACCGCGGTGCCTCCGCGTCGAGGTTGACCAGCTCGACCACGGTCGCCTCGGGGTCGATGCCGGAAACCAGCGCCGCCACCGACGGGGGCAAGCCGGGGCGCCGCGCCTCCGCGTCGTGGTACCGGACGCGGGCCTGCTGCAGCCCGCCGTTGTAGACCACCTGCGGGCCACCCCAGGTGAGCTGGACCAGCGCCTCGGTGACCACCGGGTTGGCCTGCTGCCACAGGTGGATGTCGGCTTCGGGGACGGGCCGGCCGCGGTAGCGCTCCATCCGGGTCAGCCGGTGCCGCACCTGGGCCTGCGCGGCGGCCAGGATCCGCTCCGGGTAGTCCGGGTTGTCCCCCGCCAGGTAGGCGAACCACGGCTCCTCGTGCCCGGCCTCCTCCTTGCTGCGGAACGGCCGTACGGTCCGCCAGTCGTGGCCGCCGGCCGCGCGCAGCCGTTCGAGGCGTTCCCGGTCTTCGGGTGCGGCGGTGTGGTGCCACAGCGCGACCGGGACACCCATCAACATCGGGTTGTAGTCGAACCAGCCGCGGTCGTCGTACCGGAACGGGACGTGCAGCGTCGGGGTGTCCACGTCCTCCCGCAGCTGCACCGACCACTTGGACTCGAGGCTGGAGTCCGCCTCGGTGAAGGCCATCACCTTGCCGTGGCCGAGGATTTCGTCCAGCGCCGGGCGAACCAGGTCGGTGAAGCTCTCGTCCCCGGTGGCGAGCGCGGCCGACAACGCGGCGACGACGGCGGCGTGCCCGACGCTGTACCAGCCGTGCGGCCACGACCAGCCGTAGTGCCCGCCGTACCAGCGGCCCTCCAGCAGGCCGCCCACGGTGCCGTCGGGCGCGACGTTGTCGGGCAGGATGCCGTTGTTGGCCGCGGCGCGCTCCCGCCACGCACCCACGTACTCGGCGAGCCAGTCGCGGTAGCGCTGGTCGCCGGACAGCAGCAGCGCGTTGAAGACGAGCCCGGAGGCGGCCAGGTTGACCGCGGTGTCGCCGGTTCCCGTCCGGTGCCGCAGCTGCTCGCCGAGCCGGGGGTCGCGCTCCCGCGGGGGTTCCTCGGCGTCCGGCGGCAGCAGCCACTCCAGCGGGAAGCCGTACGTCGTGGCTTCCCGGGGCAGCCACGGGTAGGAGCCGCCGTCGAAGAGGCCGTCGCGCGCCGGGTCGCTGCCGTTGTGGGGACGGCGGATGATGCGGTGCGCG
Source organism: Amycolatopsis sp. NPDC051102 (assembly GCF_040682815.1). Taxonomy (NCBI): domain Bacteria; kingdom Bacillati; phylum Actinomycetota; class Actinomycetes; order Pseudonocardiales; family Pseudonocardiaceae; genus Amycolatopsis; species Amycolatopsis sp. NPDC051102. Next base: position 265,148 of record NZ_JBFBBT010000001.1, on the reverse strand, counting down.
GGGTCGTAGTTGCCGTGGGCCGGGTCGACGTAGAGCTCCGCGAACCGCAGCGCCCGGTCCCGCCACCGCTCGGGCGCGGCCATGCACAGGAAGTACAGCAGCAGCAGGCTTTCGCCTTGGTGGAACCAGTCGTAGCCGCGTTCGTACTCGTCGTGCAGCATGCCGAGTTCGGTCAGCTGCCGGGTGACGCCCTCCCAGTGCCGCTCGGACTCGGCGAGCAGGTCGTCGGCGCCGCCGAGCAGGTAGAGCTGGGGCCAGTTGAAGAAGGTTTCGTAGAAGTCGTCGACGCCGTCGCGGGTGGTGAGCTCGCCGTTGTAGGTCAGCCGTCCGTCCGGGCCGGTGAAGTCGCGGGCGAACCGGCGCCAGGCCCGGTCGAGGAGGGCGAACAGCTCGCGCTCGGCGATCGCCCAGCCCGGTGGTTCGAGCAGGGGGACCGAGGCCGTGATGACGGGATACATCAGAAGGTGCTCCATTCCAGGGCAGCGGTTACCGGCAGCGGCACCCGGGGGTGCCGCTGCGCAGGCGACCGGTGACAGCGCCGCGTCGGGCTGCCGCGGTTACTCCTTGGTCGCGCCGGCCAGCATCCCGGCGACCAGGAAACGCTGGGAAAAGAGGAAGACCACGAGGACCGGCGCGATCGCCAGCAAGGTGGCCAGTGCCAGTTCCGGCCGCTCCACGGCCGTCGTGCCGACCGTCGGGTTGAACTGGGGAACCGAGTTCAGCAACGTGCCCAGACCCACCTGGACCGGGAACTGGCCGCTTTCCGGCAGCAGGACGTAGGGCAGGAAGTAGTTGGTCCAGTTGGCCACGAAGCTGAAGAAGCCGACGAGCGCGACGATCGGCGTGGCCAGCGGCAGGGCGACGTGGCGGAACACGCCGAACGACGAGCAGCCGTCGAGCTTCGCCGCCGCGATGAGGTCCCGGGGTACGGCGGTGCTGAAGTAGATGTAGGTGAGGTACACGCCGAACGGGTAGAACGAGTACGGCAGGATGATCGACCACATCGAGCCGATCAGGTGCACCGCGTTCACCTCGAGGAACAACGGCACGACGAGGGTCGCGTTCGGCATCAGCATCACGACCAGCGTGGCGACCAGCAGCGTGCGCCGGCCGCGGAACTCGGTCATCGCGAGGGCGTAGCCGGCCGGGATCGCCACGCACAGCGTGATCGCGAGCGCCACGAACGAGTACACCGCGGAGTTGCCCAGCCACCCGAAGATCGCGTTGTCCTGAAAGGACGTGAGCGCCGTCCAGTTGTCCGCCAGGGCGTGCCACGAGCCGAAGGACAGGGGGTTGCCGTGCACGAGCTGGTCGTCGGTCTTCGTGGCCGCCAGCAGCAGCCACCCCACCGGGAGCACGAAGAAGACGAGGAACAGCAAGAGCACCAGGGCCGCGAGCGGGTTCGGCAGCCTCCGTGCGCGACGCCGCCGTGGCGCGCCCGCGCGGTGCACTGGCTCGTTCACTCGCGCGGGAAGGCGGGTGTCAGTCGGCATCGAAGAACCCCGATCGGGCGACGAACACGCCGGCGACGACCAGGCCGACCAGCAGCAGCTCCACGGAGATCGCCGCGGCGGTGTTCACGTTGTTGGTCTGGAAAGCGAAGTCGTAGGACAGCTGGTTGAGCGAGTAGTCGTGGCCCGCCACGCCGACACTCGCCTGCGAGAGCAGCTGCGGTTCGACGAACAGCTGGGTCCCGCCGGCGAACGCCAGAATGACCATGTAGACGATCCACTTGCGCAGCAACGGGATCTGGATGCGCCACGCCGTCTGCCACGGTCCCGCGCCGTCGATCCGGGCCGCCTCCAGCAGGTCGGGCGAAATGTTGTTCAGGGCGCCGTACACCACCACGATCCAGCCGCCCGCCCCGGTCCAGAAGGCGATCAGGGTGAACAGGACCGGGAGGTGGCCGGGCGCGACGACCTGGCCGAAGGTGTCGAACCCGAACAAGCGCAGCAGCCCGCTCACCGGGCTGACCGCCGGGTCCAGCATGAACAGCCACACCATGACGCTCGCGGCCCCGGCCAGCGCCCCCGGGATGTAGTACAGGAAGCGCAGGGCCTTGCCGGCCCCGCTCGAGGTCAGCCGGTGCAGCAGCAGCGCGAGCCCGACGACGAACACGACCAGGGAAACCAGCCAGAACACCAGGTAGAGCGCCACGTGCCCGACGGCGGCGAAGTACCGGAAGTCGGCGGCGGCTTCGACGAAGTTCGAGAGACCGGCGAAGTTGTCCCCCGCGTCGGTGAAGGCGAAGTACACCGCGTACACCGTGGGAACGACGCCGAACGCGATCAGCAGCACGACGTAGGCGGCGACGAACAGGTGGCCGGCCCGGCCCGGCCAGAACACCCGCCGTCGCGACGGGGTCCCGGCCGGCCGGACGGCCTCGGGGGCGCTGGTCACTGGCTGACCTCGTACCCGTTCGACCGCGCGTAATTCGTGATCGCGGCCTGCCACTCGGGGAGCATCGAGACGATCGTCTTGCCCGCGGTCAGCCCCGGTGTCACGGTCGCCGCCCAGATCGCCTCCTGGCTGAACTGGCCGTAGCCCCACCCCGGCCACACCTGCGGGGCCGCCGCCTGCAGCGTGGCGGCGACGTCGTTGGCGTAGTACTTGCTCGAGGACTGCTTCGCCAGCCACGCCTTCGCCGCCGCCGTGTAGGCGGGGTACCCCGGCGCGACCTGGCCTTGGTACTCGTCGGAAGTGGTGACCCAGGTGAGGAAGTCGGTCGCGTCCTTGAGGTTGGCGCTGTGGGCGGACAGCAGCCAGGTGCCGCCGCCGACGTTGCCGACCGACGGCGCCGGGTCGCCGGCCCACTGCGGCAGCGGGGCGGCCGCGATCTGCCCGGCCGGGGTCTTGAACGACTCCTGGAACACCGAGCCGCCGAACCACGACGGGCCGGGCATCATGAGGATCTTGTCCGCGGCGTTCTTGTCGAAGTCGGAGCTGAACACGCTGCTGGTGGACATCGTGCGGTTCTTGACGAGCGTGTCGAGCAGCGACGCCATCCGGGTGCAGTTCGGGCTCGTGGTGTTCACCTTGACCGCCTTCGGGCCGGTGATCTCGTTGGCCCCGCACTTCGAGGCCCACAGGTAGATCTCCGGGGTGAAGTTGTCGCCGGCCGTGCCCACGAAGTAGCCGGGGTGCTCGGTGGCGACCCGCTGGCCCAGCGCCTGGTACTCCTCCCAGGTCTTCGGCACCTGGTAGTTCCACGACTGCATCAGCGCGGCGTTGTACCAGAGGACGGTCTGGGCGAGGTCGTTGCGCAGGCAGTAGAGCGTGCCCTCGACCGTGCACGGGTCGTTGGCCCCGGCGGTCCAGCCGCGCAGAGTGGCCTCCGGGATCTGGCCCTTGTTCAGCGGCGCCGTGAACCCGGCCGGCACCGCCCAGCTGACCTCGTTGTTCTGCGAGCTGAACACCACGTCCGGCCAGCCGCTGCGCGTGCGGTTGAACAGGCCCACCTTGGTCTGCAGGTAGTTCGACCCGTTGGCGTCCCCGTCGTAGGTGACGATGTCCATCTGCACCGACGGGTGCTGCTTCTGGTAGAGCTGAGCGGCGGGCAGCCGCGTCGAATCGACCCAGACGGTGATCTTCCCGCCCGTCTGCGGCACCGGCTGGAACGCGCCCTGGGCGCCACTGCCGCTTCCGCCGTTGCCGCAGGCCGTGACCGCGGCGAGCACGGCCGTCACGCCGAGAACCAGCCCCGCGTACCGCCTGCGGCGACCGTAGGAGCCACTGGCTCCGGTAGCGCGCGCCTGAACTGTCATGAGGTACTCCACTTCATCGTGGCACCCGCAGGTCATACTTGACTCGGAACGAGTCACCAAATGTGTCGTACACATTTCTGCGAGCAGTCTCTTCTGCGCTCATCTCAGCTGGCCAACGCGCCTTCGTCAAGCTTTCAACGAGAAAATAATAAGTCCTACACATCGACTATCGACCCGCACAGATATAAGGTTCATGGCAGCCATCGCCGACAGAGGGAGAACCGGATTGAACGAGACGCGCGCAGCGGCTGAGCCCGCGCCGCCGGCGCTCCGGAAGACGACCTACCGGCCCGGGTACGAACGCGTCGCCGAGCAGATCCTTCAGCTCATCGCCGAGCTGAGGCTGCAGGCCGGCGACCGCATGCCGACGGAGCACGAGTTGTCCGCCCGGCTGGGCGCCTCACGCACCGTGGTGCGCGAAGCGATCAAGACCCTCTCCGCCACCGGACGGGTGCGTGCCCAGAAGGGGCGCGGCCTCTACGTGGCCGACGGCGAAGGGATGCTCGGCTCGGCCGGCTGGTCGGGCTTCTTCCAGCCGACCGATCTGGACCACGTCTACATGCTGTTCGAGTTCCGCCGCGTCCAGGAGATGACCGCCAGCAGACTGGCCGCCACCCGAGCGACCCCGGTCGAGCTCCGGACGATCGAGGCGGCCGCGGAAACCTGCCGCCACGGACACCTGACCGGCGAAGCGCCCCTGTTCGATCGCGGGGACGAAGACTTCCACCTCGGGATCGCCGCCGCGTCCCACAACCAGTTCCTCCTGGCCGCCGTCCGCGAAATCCGGCGGCTGCAGCACCAATCCAGCACCATCGGGCTCCACGGCACCGTCGGCGGGCACGCCGCGGAGGCGATCGAAGAGCACGCCGCGATCTACGAGGCCATCCGGGACGGCGACCCGGAAGCGGCCGCCCAAGCCGCCGCGGTGCACCTCGACAACACGTTGGAGGACTACCGCCGCGAGATCCAGCGACGCGTCTTCGGCTGATCCCTGACAGCCCCTGTCGGGCGGCAGCAAGGAGACGATCTCGCGGATCACTGACAAGGTCGTGGCGGAGATGAACGACTGGGCCAACCGCCCGCTCGATGCGGTGTATGCGGCGGTGTTCTTCCCGTGTCCTGCAACGGATCCCCGGATCCTTCGTCCTGCTCGGCGCGGGCATCGGCGCCACGGACAACCATCGGGCTGATGTTCGCCGGCGGCGGCGCCTTGGTGATCGCCGGCATCGTCCAGGGCCACCCCGCCACGGCGATCCTCGGTGGCGTGGTGCTCGTTTCCTCGTGTGTGAGCGGGCCGTGGGTCCTCTTCGGTCTGTCCGGAGAGGACCCACGGCACCTCAGCGGGGCAGGACGAGGTGGTCGGCGACGGCGTACAGCTCCGCCTGCGTGCCGGAGCCCGCGACGGCGATCGGCGCGTCGTGGACGGCCTTGAGGATCCAGAGCGTGTGGTAGCCCTTTTCGTCCAGGTAGCGCGTCGCGTGTCCCTGGACCGGCCGCCCCGCGGTGCCGCGGACCTGGCCGGACTCGTCGGTGCGCACGTGGATCGGCGGCAGGGTGCTGCACGTGCCCACCGAGTAGCTCGTGCGCGGGCCGCCCGGGCCGCCTGGGCCGCCCTCCTCGACGTCGAACGAGCACATCCGCTGGCCGTCGGGCAGCTTGCCGAGGCCGTACGCCGGGGTGACGGTGGTCGTGCCCGGGAAGGTGACGTTCTCCGCGACGCGGCGGCCCGCGTCGGTCAGTTCCTGCGCCGACGCCGTGCTGCCCGGCTGCGCGGCCACGTTGACGTACAGCGAGCCGCCCTCGGGGTGGGTCAGGTACACCTCGTAACCGCCCGGGCCGCCGGAGTGCGAGCTCTCCACCCCGGCCCGCCCGGCGAGGGTGACGGGCCGGCCCGGACCGGACTTGAAGACGGCCCGCTCGACCGGCACCATCCGCATTTCCTGCACGTCCACGAGCAGGACCTGCCGCCCGGAGGTGACGGTCAGCATGTACTCGCCGCCGTACACCGGCTTTTCGGGGTCCGCCGCGCTGCCGCCGATGTTGATCCGGCGCGCGAGGTAGCCGGCCTTGCCCGGCGGCAGCCAGCCGAGCGAGTAGGGCATTCTCAGCTCCGCGATGGCCGGCTTGGGCGGTGCCGCGACGGCCGCCGGACCGCTGGTCTGGCCGCTGCCCGTGGCTACCCGGGTGTCGTCCGCGGGCCGGTTCAGCGCGACGACGGCGACCGCGGCCAGGGCGAGCAGGGCCACTCCGGCACCGGCCGCGAGCGGCGGGCTCACCACGGCGCGCCGGCGGTCGAGACGCTGACGCGTGGCCGCCAGCACCTGGTCGCTGTCGGGAGCGTCGGGCTCATGGGCGGTGAAGGTGTCCTTGATCAGATTCTCGATGTCCATCAGCTCTCCTTCGCCTGGGCCATCCGGTCGAGGCTCAGGCCGTGTCGCAGGGTGATCAGGGCTTTGCGAGCGTGGGCCCGCACGGTGGCCTGGGCGCAGCCGAGCAGGTCGGCGATGTCGGTGTCGGCGAGCTGCTCGTAGTACCGGAGCACGACGACCGCGCGCTGGCGCCGGGGCAATCGCGCCAGGCGCTGCCACATGTCCTCGCGTACCGCGTGGTCCGACGCGAAGTCGTCCGGCCGTGCCGCGTCCGGCGGATCGCCCACCGCGATCAGCCGCGCCGACCGACTGCGCCGCCAGGACAAGTAGTCGTTGGTCACCATCCGCAGGACATAACGGTCGGGGTGCTCGGCGTCGCTGATCCGCGACCACCGCCGGTACGCCTTGACCAGCACGTCCTGCACCAGGTCAGCGGCCTGTTCCCGCTCTCCGGTCAGCATCGTCGCGTAGCGCAGCAACCGCGGCAGGTGCGCCCGGACGAAGTCCTCGTAGTCAGCCATCACTATGAAGACTGCCGACGCGGGCGATCCGTGTACCGCCACGCAGAACTTCTTCGCGAACCCGCACGCACGACGATGGGCCCGCCGGAGGGGTGCTCCGGCGGGCCCATCGACGGGGAACGGTCAGGCAGGAGAAGCGCCTGTACTTCTTCCGGTCTCAGGACAGCTGGGCGACCTCCGCGTCGGTCAACGCCTTGCCGGCCACGCCGACCTCGTCGACCACGCCGGGCCGGAAGCCGACGTTGCGGCCGTCGTACTTGGCCCGCCCGACCGTGAACGCGCCGGTGCTGACGAGCGCCGGTCCGGCCGGGGCCGTCGCGACCTTCGCGCCGTCGACGTAGAGCCGGATCTCGTTGCCGGCCGCCGTCAGCCGAGCCAGATGGGATCGCGGAGCAGTTCTTCGGCGGCGAGCGTGCCCTGGGTCTCGAGCGCGATGTAGATGTCCAGTGCTTGTATCGCGTGGTTCCGGCTCGCGGCGAGGTCGCCCAGAACGCGGTGCAGCCGGGCGATCCCGTAGTGGGCGTTCGCCTGTTCGACGGTGAAGCCGATTTCGCGCGCAAGCCGGAGCGCTTGCCGGAACCGCTCGAGGCCCCGGCGCGGGTCGGGTTCTCCCGCGGCCATCCTGTTCAGGACTTCCACTTCGAGGCCACGGTCCCCGAACACCTGGGCCAGTTCCAGCGCGCGGGCATAGGAGTTGCGGGCTTCGTCGTGGTTGCCTTGTGTCCGGTACAGATCGCCGATGCTGGTCAAGGCGACCCCTCCGAGTCCCGAAGAGTGCAGCTCTTCCGCGATGGCGATGCTGCCGTGGAGGTGATCGAACGCTTCGTCGAAGCGGCCGAGTCTGCGGTAGCAATCACCCAGGTTGTTCAGGGCGATGCCGTGGGTGGTCCGGCCGTCCATGAGGCGGCTGGCTGCGAGAGCGCGGGTGAAATGCTCGAGTGCCGTGCGCTGGTCGCCGCGGTCGCCGTGGATGATTCCCAGGTTGGTGTTGGCCGCGTATTCCACCAGCGGGTCGACGGGGGAATGCTCGAGAGCGTGGCGGAGGTCGCTGAGCGCTTCGTCGTACCGGCCGAGGCGGATGAGGGCGTACCCGCGGCTGCACAGCGCATGGGCGTGGTCGGTGCGGCGGGAGACCGTTGCGTCGCGGGCCGCGGTGTGCAGTGTCAAGCCGTCCCGGTAGTGGCCGCCGAAATCGAGGTACCGGAACAGCGTCGTGGACAGGTGGACGACCACGTCCGCCTGGTCGTGGGCGGCCGCATGCCGTCCGGCCGCGATGAGGTTCTCACGTTCGGCATCGAGCCAAGCGACGGCGGCGCGGGCGTCGGGCAACGTCACCGTGGGCCCGGCGGAGGGCGGGATCGGTGGCCGGCGGTCACGCTCGTCCGGTGAAAACCTGTCTGCGGCAACGGAAGCCACGTGTCCGTAGTGGCCGAACAGACGGGTCAGCGCGTCTCGCCGGGCGGACTCCGTGTCGTGGGTGTGCGCGAGTTCGGTGGCATAAAGGCGGGTGAGGTCGTGCATGCGGTAGCGGCCTGGGCGGTATTGCTCGATCAGGCTGGCCGTTTCGAGGCCGGCGAGGGCGGTCCGGGCGTCGGCGCCAGACAGGCCAGTGAGCACCGCTGCCGTCGGCAGCGCGATGTCCGGGCCGGGCGTCAGGCTGAGCAACCGGAACGTGGTCGCGGCCCGGGCGTCGAGCAGGCGATAGGAGGCGGAGAACACCGTCCGGAGGTTCCAGGGCAGCTCACCGGTGTCGAGCACGTCCAGCCGCTCGGCAGGAGCGCGCAGTTCGACGGCGAAGGCGGCCAGCGGGAAGTCCGGGTGGGTCGCGGCCTGGCCGGCGACGATGCCCAACGCCAGCGGCAGGCCCGCGCAGTATTCCAGCAGCTCCTCCGCAGCACGCGGGTCGGCGTCGACACGGCCCGTCCCCAGGTGATGGACGAGGACTTCGCGTGCCTCATGGGCATCGAGGACGTCCATCGGCAGCGATCGCGCGCCGTGTGTGGCCAACAGGCCACTCAGCCGGTGCCGGCTGGTGATCAGCACCGTGCCGGCCGAGCCGCCGGGCAGCAGCGGGATGACTTGCGCGGTGTCGCGGGCGTTGTCGAGCACAACGAGCAGTCGTCTGCCGGCGACGGTGCTCCGATACAGCGCGGCTCTGGCGTCCAGCTCGGCGGGAATCGCGGCAGGCGGCACGCCGAGCGCAGTCAGGAAACCGTGCAGGGCCGCTTCAGGCGACACCGATTCCGCGACCGGGTCAAAGCCACGCAGGTTGACGAACAGCTGTCCGTCGGGAAAGTCGGCGAGGTGTTCGTGGGCCCAGTGCATGGCCAGCGAGGTCTTCCCGACACCCCCGCCGCCGGACAGAACCCACACTGCCGTCGGCGAGCCCGGTTCCTGGGGCCGGTCTCGCTTCCCGCTGAGCGCGGTGAGCTGGAGGCCGCGGCCGACGAACACGGTGGGTGCGGCGGGCAGCTGGCGGGGCTCGGCCCGGCGGGACACCGGCAGTGCCTGCTCGGGAACGTCCAGTTCGATCGCCGCGGTCAGGATTCGCAGGTGGAGCTGCTTCAGGACCGGACCGGGGTCGGTGCCCAACTCGTCGGCCAGCCGCTGCCGGACCCGCTGGAACTGTGCCAGGGCCTCGGCCTGGCGGCCGCTTCGGTAGAGGGCGAGCATCAGTTGGCCGACCGCGCGTTCGTCCAGCGGGTGCCGGTCGGCCTGTGTGACCAGTACGGGGAGGAGGTCGGCGTGGTGCCCGAGGCTCAGCGCGAGGTCGAAACGTTCCAGCTCCGCGGCCCGGCGCAGCTGCCGCAACCGATCGCGCAGAGCACACATCCAGGGCGTGTCCACGACCGCCACAGGCTCGCCGTGCCACGCGTCGAGAGCGGCGGTGAACAGGTCCAGGGAACGCTTGGCCTCTTCGCAGCCGCGCGCGAGGCCCAACTCGCGCTCGAACCGGTGCAGGTCCACGGTCATCGGATCCGCCGTCAGCACGTACCCGCTGACCTGTCTGCCGAGGGTTACTCCCTCAGCCGGCGCCAGGACACCACGCAGGCGTGACACGTAGCCGTACAGCGCCTCCCGAGGGCGGCGAGGCAATCGCTCGCCCCAGACGCGGTCGGCGAGCTCGTCGACGGATACCGGCCGGTTGAGGTCTACGAGCAGCGCGACCAGCACCGCCCGCTGCCGGGCGAACCCGGCAGCCACCGCCCTCCCGTTGATCAGCAGCTCGAGACCGGTCAGCAGCCGAAACTCCATCGTCATGGCGCCCCCTCCGCGCACTCGTCAGATGGCTCAGTCCTGCGACTTCAAGGTTCCTCACCAGACTCCCACACAGATCCGGGCGTGACCATCGGTGACCACGACGAGAGGAGGAACTGATGATCGGGCTGCTGGACATCGACGCCGCTTGGCGGCTCGCCGCTGAACGCGGGCAGCTCTCGGCCACCGGGTTCAAGCGAGCGGTAGCCGAGCCGGAAAGGACGGAATGGGCCGAACAACGAGGCCGACCCGGAACGATTGACCTATCAGGAGAAGAAGGGCAATCACGAAACCTGGGGTGACCGCCGCCGCGGCGATCGTCTTCACGACCGGCGCAGCGCTGCCCCCGCTCTCAGCCACCTGGCCATCCCGAGAACAGGCGGCGGCCGACGTGCGGCGGCTCATCGGCCCGGCCGAGCTGGGCCGCGAAGGCATCGCGGTTCAGCTCCGCAAGACACCCGCCGAATATTGAATGGAGAACTACCATGCACCGCACCTTCACGAAGGCAGCTATCGCCGTGTCCAGTGCCGCCGTACTCGCCGCTGCTGCGACGGCGCCAGCCGCGGCGGACAGCGCCGGCTACGCAGGCACGACTGTGGGCACCACCGTTGCCACTGCGCCGGTGCTGTACAAGGAGGCAGCTGGACTGGCCGACTGTTCAGCCGGCCTGGTGTGTCTGTGGCAGAACTCCAACTACACCGGAGTCATGGTCGCTTGGTGGCCCCCGAACTACAACCCCGACTTCCGAACCATCAAGTGCTCGGCGTGCTCCGGGGGTGACTTCAACGATGACGCCAGCGCCTGGGCCAGCTTCACAGACCGGAACTACTGCGTCTCCTGGGACATCAACGGCGGAAACCCTGACAACACGATGCCGGTCGGGCTTCATGGGCCCTTCACCCCCAGCTGGGACAATCGAGCCTCGTCGATCAGCAACATCGGTTGCCCGTAGTCGCACGTCGCAGGCCCTCACCCGCGTCACCAACGTCATGCCCCGCAACATCCAGCTGGGCGAAGACCTGGTCCGCGCGCACGGCGACCGCCGCCAGCCAGCCTTCCGCGCCGTCCTCGGCCGCTGACCCACCGCCCGAAGCCGGGTTGTGAAAGCGGGACGGGGAAAGCGTTCTCGAGCAGCTTCGGCAGGGCTTTCCCGTCAGGGGGTGCCGGGAAAGCCCTGCCCGCCGCGACTCAGGCGTCGCGGCGCTTGAAGCCGACCACTCCCGCGGTCAGCGCGGCGATCACGTACAGCAGCATCACCAGCAGCACCCCCATCGGCGACAGGATGTACTGGTCGTTTGACGCGGTCAGCTGCGCGGGCAGGTCGGACGGCAGGAACGACGCGACCCGCTCGCCCAGCGGCGACGGCAGGAAGTGCGCGAAGATCGGGATCACCAGCAGCACCGCCCCGAGCGTCACCAGGGTGCCGGTCGTCGACCGCAGCAGCAACCCGAGGCCGAGTGCCACCAACGCGGCGACGAGAACCGCCACGCCGGTCGCGACGACCGACGGGATCGCGTCGCCCACGGAGTTCCACGGGTTGAACGGGCGCGGCCGGCTGCCGAGGATGGCCCACGCGCTGAAGAACGACACGAACGCGAGCACCACCCCGATCGCCGGCGTCACCGCGGACACCACGATCACCTTGGCGGCGACCAGAATCCCGCGGCGGGGCACCGCGACCAGGCTGCCGACGATGCTTCTCGTGCCGTACTCGGTCGTCGACGCGAGACCGCCGAGGCACCCGACGAAGAAGGCGACGAACGGCATCACCACCACTGTCGGGTCGGCCGGCTCGAACGTCGCCTTCTCCGCGACGGGCGCGGTGTCGTAGGCCCCAGCGACCACGAACACCACCAGCGTGCCGAGCGCGACGGCGAACAGCGCGCCGGCCAGCGTCAGGTAAGTGGCGCGCACGGTCCGCATCTTCAGGAACTCCGCGACGATCACGTCCTTGAGGACGATCGCCTTGGCGGCGCCGGGCCGCGGTCGTTCGACGGTCGTGGTCATCGTCGGCTCGCTTCCGTCGTGGCCCCGGGAGCGCGGTACTCGACGCTTTCCCGGGTCAGCTGCAGGCAGGCGTCTTCGAGGGAGGCACTGCGCGGGGTCAGCTCGTGCACGGGCAGCCGCCTGCTCGCGGCCAGGTCCGCGATCTTCGGTGCCCGGAGCCCGCTGACCTCCAGCGCGTCGTCCGGCCGCAGCACGACCTTCGCGCCCGCGCCCGTAAGCAGCTCCGCCAGCTCGCGTGCCTTCGGCGAGCGCACGAAGACGTCGCGGGCGAACCGGCCGGTGCGCCCCTCCGCGGCCAGCGAACGCATCAGGTCGCGGATCCACCGGATGCCCTCGGGGTCCAGCCCGTTCACCGGCTCGTCGAACAGGAAGGTCGCCGGGTCGCCCAGCAACGCCGTCGCGATCCCGAGCCGCTGGCGCATGCCGAGGGAGAACCCGCCGATCCGCTTGTTCGCCACGCCCGCCAGGCCGACCTGCTCGACCACTTCGGACACCCGGGACCGGCCGATGCCGTTGCTCCGGGCCAGGCAGTACAGATGGTTGAACGCCGAACGACCCGGGTGCACGCTGCCCGCGTCGAGCAGCGCGCCGACTTCGTGCAGCGCCCGGGTCGCGGACTCGTAGCGGTGCCCGTTGACCAGCGCCACGCCGGACGTCGGCCGGTCCAGGCCGAGCACGATCCGCATGGTGGTGGACTTGCCTGCGCCGTTCGGCCCGAGGAACCCCGTCACCTGCGCCGGTTTCACCAGGAACGACAACCCGTCCAGCGCGGCTGACTGACCGTAGGTCTTGGTCAGCTCCCTCACTTCGATCATGTTCCCAGGATCGCGCAGCGGACACCGGGAAACATCGGACCAGAGCCGTCTCTTCGACCGTCCGGGTACGACCGGGGTAGGACCGGCCCGAGGAGTACTCGCGCCGCGCACGCAGCCAGTACGGTCGGGGGGTGATCGCCTCGGGGGTTCGGCCACGACGGACGCGCTGGCCGCGCGTCCTGCCGCTGTACCTGGCCGACCTGGTCGCCGCGGTGGTCGTGACCGCGATCTACGTCGAGTTCTCCTACGCCGAGACAGCCGAGGAACGATGTTGCCCTCGCCTGCGGTGATCACTAAGGTCGGTCACGTGACTGCCGGGTCGGCCTTGAGCCATGCACGAGTGAGTTTTCCGGCCTCGGCGTGAGCCCGGGGCGGGCCAGAGGCCCGCCGCCTTCTCCGCGTCTTTGCTCTCGTCGCCCGCGTACGGCGTCTTTCACACGGATCCCAAGACCGGAGACAACACCACTGATGTTCGACAACCAGCCATACCCCCATGCCGGCGTCCAGCTGAACCACACGGCTGTCTACGCGAGCGACTGCTCCCTGTCCGCCGAGTTCATCGCCGCGATCCTGGGCCTGAAAGTCGGCGCACCCTTTGGGCCGTTCCTGCCGGTTGACCTCGGCAACGGCGTGACGCTCGACTACTGCGAGAAGAGGGACGAGCCGATCCAGGCGCAGCACTACGCCTTCCTCGTGCCTGACAAGCAGTTCGACGCCGTGATCGCCCGCCTGGAGGCGGTCGAGGTCACCTACTATGCAGACCCTGGCCACACCGACCCCGGCCGGGTAAACGATCTGTTCGGTGGTCGCGGCGCCTACTTCGACGACCCGGACGGTCACAATATGGAGGTCATGACTCGGCCTTACGTCCGTCCGTAGACGTTGCGCAGCTTGTGAAGGAATGCTGCCGTCACGTCGCCGGCGAACAGTGCGCCGACGCGTTCGTGGTATTCAGTGGCGATCGGAGCGTCGGCGTCGAAGTTATGCTTGATGAACCGGCGGAGTTGCGCGACGCGGGTCGCCATCGCGGCGAGTACGTTGTGCCAGAGTCGCTGACTCTCGTCGAGTACCCAATCGAGGACGTCGGCATTGGCAACATCCCTGGCGGGCGGACACCTCCCCTGCCATAGCAGCGTGTCGATGGGGTGCCGGTACTCGACGGGTTGGTTTGGAAGAGGTAGGCAATCCGGCGCACCTGCCGCTGCAGAATCAGTGCACGCGATCCCGGCATATCCTGCAGCCGCCGCTCCCAGTCGGCGATGGACCGCCGCTTGTCGGCGTCGTCGAGATTGGCGCACGACCACCTAATGCATCCTACGGCACACTGTGAGTGTCGACTCCAGCGGAACCGAGCCGAGGCTTCTGAGTTTGTGTCGGGTTGCCGTCCGGCGCGCCGACGACCTTCTCGTCCAGGACGTGAAGCTCGAAACGGGTGGCGTCGTAACCGTCGATGTCCCAAGCCAGGTCGCTTTCGCCCACCCGCCACTCGCGGCCGCTGGCTCGCTCGCGCACCAACCACGCCACAGGGCCTCCCCAACTTCCCGGTCACCCAACGACACGAACTCAGCAAACGACAGAACACACGTTCGACAGACGTCGCCCTCCCAGAGTCCACCGGTCCGCGCGCGGCCCCGGCGCAGCCAACGGGGGGCCACTACACCTCGGGGGTCCTCTATCTGATTGAGGCTTCACATCACGACCGGACGGCCTAGACCAACATTCACGTCGTTCGGCCCGGTGAGGTCGCCGCCCAGTGACGATCACGCCGCCTCGATACCCGCGACAGCGACGCAAACTCAGTCCCTCAGCTCACCCCGGAGTGAGGGTCCACCGCCGCGGATGTCAACTAACCGGGAGCAGCACTCAAGAGCGATTTCGGTGCTCAGCGATCAGGTCGGAGTAGAAGTGGCCGCTGGCTTTGACGGTCCGGAGCTGCGTGCCGTAGTCGACCCGGACGAGGCCGAACCGTTTGTCGAGGCCGTTGTCCCACTCGAAGTTGTCCAGCAGGGACCAGGCAAAGTAGCCCTTGACCGGGGCGCCCGCCTCGGCGGCCGACGCGACCGCCGTGAGGTGTTCCTCGAAGTAGCCGATGCGGTCGTCGTCCTGCACGGAGCCATCCTCGGCGACCTTGTCGTCGAACGCGGCACCGTTCTCGGTGATGTAGATGGCTTCCGCGCCGTACTCGTCGTGCAGCCGGTGGATCAGGTCGGCCAGCCCCTGGCCGTGGATCTCCCAGCCCATGGCGGTGGTACCCGCGCCCTCCGCCGGCACCTGCCTGGCGAAGGGCGCGGGGCCGGTGGGATCGTTCTCGACGATCTGGCGGAAGTAGTAGTTCAGGCCGTGGTAGTCGGTGGGCGCCGCGATGACGTCGAGGTCGTTGCCGAGCACGGGTGGCTCGACGCCGTAGACCGCGACCATGTCGGCCGGGTAGCCAAGCCCGTTGGCCGGGTCGAGCCACCACCGGTTGACGTGCCCGTCCATCCGCTTCGCCGCGGCGATGTCCTCGTCGCGATCCGAGGCGGCTTCGATGCCCGAAAGGTTGCAGACCAGGCCGATGCTCGCGGGCCGGGCGGCGTGCGCCCGGATCGCCTGCACACCGAGCCCGTGGGCGAGCAGCAGGTGGTGCGATGCGTGCACAGCCTGGTTCAAGTCCTTGACCCCGGGGGCGAACCGGCCCTCGAGGTAGCCGAGCCAGGCGGCACACAGTGGTTCGTTGATGGTGCTCCAGTCCCGCACCCGGTCGCCGAGCCGGGCGGCGACGACCGCCGCGTAGTCCGCGTAGGCGTAGGCCGTGTCGCGCTCGGGCCAGCCGCCCGCGGCCTGCAGCGTCGAAGGCAGGTCCCAGTGGTACAGCGTGACGAACGGGCGGATGCCGGCTTCGCACAGGGCGTCGACGAAGCGGTCGTAGTGGTCGAGGCCCTTGGGGTTCACCTCGCCGCGGCCGGTGGGGATGACGCGTGGCCAGGCGATCGAGAAGCGGTAGGCGTCGAGACCCAGCTGCTTCATGATCGTCAGGTCTTCGGGCCAGCGCCGGTAGTGGTCGCACACGACGTCACCGGTGTCGCCGTTGTCGATGGCGCCGGGTACCCGGCAGAAGTCGTCCCAGATGGACGGGAGGCGGCCGTCGACGTCGACGGCGCCTTCGACCTGGTACGCGGCCGTGGCCGCGCCCCACAGGAAGTCCGCGGGCAGAGAAAGCTTCAAGGCAGGACCTCACCTAGGGAAGTACGTGGACGGAGGGGGTTACTTGACGGCGCCGGCGGTGAGCCCGGAGACCAGGTAGCGCTGGAAGAGGAGGAACCCGGCGACGATCGGCACCGAGACGATCAAGCTCGCGGCCATGACCTGGTTCCAGTACACCTGCACCTGCGTGGAGTACTCCTGCAGGCCGACGGCGAGTGTCCTGGTGTCCGAGTCGGTCATGACGGAGGCGAACAGGACCTCGCCCCAAGCCGTCATGAAGGAGTAGATCGACACCGCGACGATGCCGGGGACCGCGGCGGGGATGACGACGCGGATGAGCGCGCCCACCGGCCCGTTGCCATCGACCATCGCGGCTTCGTCGAGTTCCTTCGGGATGGAGTCGAAGTAGCCGGCGAGCATCCAGATCGCGAACGGCAGCGAGAAGGTCAGGTAGGTCAGGGTCAGGCCGAGCCGGGATCCGTAGAGGACGATGCCGGTGGTGTTGCCGATGCTGACGAAGATCAGGAACAGCGGCAGCAGGAAGAGGATGCCGGGGAACATCTGGGTCGACAGGACGGTCATGGCGAAGAAGTTCCGGCCCCGGAACTTGTACCGGTTGATGGCGTAGGCCGCGAAGATCGCGATCAGCACCGAGCAGACGGTGGCCGCGCCGGAGATGACCAGACTGTTCAGGAAGTACTTGGCCAGCGGGATGGTCTTCCAGATGTCGAGGAACGGCTGGATCGTCAACGTCGTCGGAATCCACTGCCAAACTCCCTGGACATCCCCGAGGGGCTTCAGCGACGTGGACACCATCACGTACAGCGGCAGCAGGGTGAACAGCGCGAGGAAGCCGAGGACGATGCGGCGGGCCCAGGGGACCCAACGGGGCTCAGACACTGGCCGTCCTCCTCCGGCGGGCGGTCAACGCGAGGTACGCGGCGCTGACCAGCATCAGGAACAGCAGCAACAGCACCGACATGGCGGAGCCGAGGCCGAAGTTCCAGGTCACGAAAGAACTTTGGTAGATGTGGATGGAGATCAGCGACGCCTCGCGCGGAGCGGACTTTCCGAACAGGACGTACGGGGTGTTGAAGTCGTTGAACGTCCACAGGAACAGCACGAGCAGCAGCACCTGGTTGACCGGCCGCAGCATGGGCTGCGTGATCGCCCGGAACTGGGTCCACCAGCCGGCACCGTCGATCGAGGCCGCTTCGTAGAGCTCCCCCGGGATGTTCTGCAACCCCGCCATGACGATGAGGAACGCGAACGGCCAGTTCCGCCACACCGACACGGTCACCAGCGACCAGAAGCTGTTGTCCCCGATCAGCCAGAACGAGTGGGTGCCGAGCAGGCTGTTCACCAGGCCGGTGTCGCGTTGGAACATGAACGACCAGGTGATGACGGCGGCGTACATCGGCAGCGCGTACGGAACGAGGAACAACGTCCGCAGCAGGCCCCGCCCGCGGAAGCTGCGCTGCATCAAGACCGCGGCGGACGTACCGAAGAGCCAGCAGAGGCCCACCGACAGGACCGTGTACTCGACGGTGATCCCGAACGAGTGCGCCAGTGCCTTGCCCGTGGCGGTGTCGAAGTCGAGGACGAACTTGTAGTTGTCGAGCCCGGCACCCGGGGCGGCCGACCAGTTGCGGATGTAGTACTGGGTCAGCTTGACGAAGCTCATCACGACGCCGACGAGCATCGGGACGACGTGGATGAGCAGTTCGAGCAGCAGAGCGGGCAACAGCAGGAGGTACGGGAGGGCGGGCCGGCGGCGTTTGCGCCGCGGGCTTCCGGGCCGGGGGGCGCCGGCCGCCTTCGCGGCCGGAGCCCCCCGCACAGCGGTCGTCATCTCGGGTTAGCTCCCGGCCGCGATCTGCTGGTCGGCCTGGGCCAGCTGATCCTTGATCTTGCCGGCCTCGACCGTGCGGCCCGCGGCGACGTCGGCGAACATCGTCTTCATCGCGGTGCCGATCAGCGTCTCGAACTGTGATTCCTGCGTGACCTGCGGCATCGGTTCGGCGGTGGTGCTCAGGACGCTCTGGAACACCTTGACGTCCTCGGTCTGGAACGCCGGGTCACCGTAGGCGTCCTGGACGGTGGGCAACGAGCCGTAGGTCTTGTTCAGCTGGGCCTGTTCGGGCGCGGAAACCATGAACTTCACGAAGTCCAGTGCGGCGGCGGGGTTCTTGGCGCTCTTGAACACCGCCAAGTTGATCCCCGCGACGAAGCTGGTGACCTTCCGGCTGTTCGCGGGCGGGTTGGCCGGCAGCGGGATCGGCGCGACGCCGATGTTGTTCATGTCTGCCCCGATGTTCTTGAACGAACCGGTCGACGCCTGGTTCATGAACATCGCGGCTTTGCCGTCCACCAGGTCCTTGAGAGACTTCGCGGTGTCGGCGTACTCCGCGTTCGACGGGTTGACGATCTTGTCTTTCTGCATGAGGTCGACGTACTGCTGGACGGCCGCGACGGCCGGGTCCGACGCCAGCTGCGGCTTGCCGTCCGGGGAGAAGAAGTTCGCTCCGTGCTGAGCGCCGAGGATCGCGGCGTGGTGGCTGTTCTCGGTCACCTGGCCTGCCTGCAGTGACAGCCCCCACTGCCCCTTCTTCGGATCGGTGAGCTTCTTGCCGTCCGCGACGAGCTCTTCCCACGTCGCCGGGGGCGCGGTGATACCGGCGTCTTTCAACAGCTTCTTGTTGTAGTACAGGCCGTATGCCTGGCCGTAGAGAGGAACACCCACGGGGGGCTGGCCGCTCGCGCCGGTCGCGGCCAGTGACGGTCCGAGGAAACGGGCCTTGCCGCCCACCTTGTCGAGCGCAGCGTCGTCGAACGGCAGGAAGGCGCCGGTCGCCTGGAGCGATGCCGACCACGTGTTGCCGATGTTGAGGACGTCGGGCCCCTGGCCGGAGGTGGTGGCGGCCAGGATCCGGTTGAGCAGGTCCGACCAGGGAACGACCTCGAGCTTGACCTTGACGCCGGTGGCCTTCTCGAACTTGTCGAGTTCGGGCTGCAGGACCGCTTTGTCGTTGTCGAGGCTCGTGCCCTGGTTGGAGGCCCAGTAGGTGAGTTCCTTGGGGCCGTCGGCCGACGTGGAGTCGCCGCCGCCACAGGCGGCGGTGGTGGCGGCGGCCAGCGCCAGGACGAGCGCTGACGCGGTGGTTCTCATTCGCATCTGAAGTCCTCGGGGTGCGCGGACGAGCCACGAAGGGTCTTGTGACTCAGGACACAGCTTAATTCGCGCCTTGATTTAACTCGTGTGACGAACAAGAGTCAAGGGCGTGAACCCGCTTCGTTCACGCCGTGGAAGAAGTGGTTACCGGGAGAATCCAGACTATGACGCAGCGCCAACCGCGCACCGTGGGCGCTCTAGGTCGAGACAACCGCTCGCTGTTGCTGCGCTCGCTGTACTTCAGTGCTCCGGCCAGTCGCCAGGCTCTGGGAGCGGCCACCGGACTGAGCGCGGCCTCGGTCGGCAAAGTGGTGCGCGAACTGGTCGGTGAAGGCATCGTGACCGAGGACGGCTCGCTGGACTCCGACGGCGGCCGGCCGCGAAAGCTGTTGCGCGTCGCCCCCGGCTACGGCTTCGTGGTCGGAGTGGACGTCGGCGAAACGAGGATCCGGATCGGGCTGTTCGACCTGGCGATGACCGAGCTCGCCAAAGCCGACCGGCTCATCGACTCCCGCCGGCAAGGTACGGAAACGGTCGCTTCGCGAATTCTCGCGGGCTTGACCACTGTGCTGAGGAAGAGCGCCGTTGCCTCCGACGCAGTCCTCGGAGTCGGCGTAGGCATGCCCGGCAGTGTCCGGCGAACGCCCGAGAGGACGGAGAGCCCAGGATGGAACCCGGTTCTCCTCGAGCAGCTGCTGAGCAGGGGAACCGACCTGCCGCTGCATTTCGACAGTCGCGCCGGCATCACGGGACGGGCCGAGCTGTGGTTCGGCAGTGGCGGGGAAACGCCCGGCACGGTGGTCGCATTGCTGGGCTCGGACTTGGGAGCCGGCGTCGTTTTCGGAGGCCCCACCACTCACGGCACCTCGACAGGCGTGGGCGAGTTCGGGCACACCGTCCTCGTCGCCGGCGGGCGTCCTTGCCGGTGCGGCAGCAGAGGCTGCCTCGAGGCCTACGTCGGCGCCGAGGCGATCCTCGACCGTTTCCGCGAAGCGGGCGGGATCATCCCGGAAGACGCCGACCTGAGACCAGCCCTCGCCGCCATCGTCCACGACGACCAGGGAACCGGAGTCCTGACGGAGACTCACCGCTACCTCGGCGCAGGTATCGGCGGGCTGATCAATCTGCTCAACCCCGCCCGCGTCGTCCTCGGTGGCTGGGTCGGCTTGCTTCTCGGCGAACGCAATCTCGACGCCATCCGCGACGCTGCCCGCCGCCACTCGCTGAAGCACTCGTTCGCCACGACAACGATCGACCTGTGCAGCCTCGGCCCGGACGCCGCAACACGCGGTGCCGCCACCCTCCCCCTCGAGCACTTCCTGAACGGTTGAAGCAGGTCAACCGTGCTTGGAGCAGCTCAGCCTGGCGGTGACACAGGCCTGTCGGTCGCTCAAGTCGCGGGCGGCAGCAATCTGCGCACGGACAACGAAGCCGTCCTGCCACCGAAAGACCACTGCGAACGGGTCATCGGCACCATCCGACGCGAACTCCTCGACCACATCCTCATCACGGGAGAGGCCCACGCACGACACGTCCTCAAGACCTACGAACACCACTACAACCGGCACCGACACCACCACGTGGTCGAGCGGTGCGATCTCGATCATGACGTCGTCTCGATGTTTCGGTCAGCTCCCTTCGGTAGTGCGCGGCTGGACGAGGCTTTCCAGATTCACCCTGGCGATCTGCTTGCGGAATTCGCCTTCATAGGACGGGTCGCCGGCGTCGTGCATCGTCTGGGTCATCCAGACCGCCGCTGCCTGCCGCTGCCAGGTGTGGTCCAGGCAGGTATCGGAGTACTTCTCGAGCAGGCTCGCGTCGTCCTTGTCGATGTACGTGATGACCGCGCGGGCGAGCACCTCGGCGTCGTGCAGGGCCAGGCTCATTCCCTCGGCGCTCATCGGGGAGATGAGGTGGGCGGCGTCGCCCACGAGGTAGAGCCGGCCGTAGCTCATCGGGCTGAACACCACCCCGCGCAGCGGCACGACCTGCTTGCTCACGATCGGCCCCTTGACCTCGATCGGGTAACCGAACCGCGTTTCCAGCTCGGCCCAGATGCGCTCGTCCGGCCACTGCTCGACGGAGTCGGTGACCGGGCACTGCAGGTAAAGTCGGCTTGCCTGGGGAGCGCGGGTGATCTGCGCCGCGAAGCCGCGGGTGTGCACGGCCATCGTCGCCAGGGGATCGGCGGGAACTTCCGCGAGGATGGTCAGCCAGGCGTAGCCGAACTCGTGGGTGTCGCACCGGAGAACGTCGTCGGGGATCGCCGTCCTGCTGACGCCGTGGTACCCGTCGCTCCCGGCGACGATGTCGCAGTTGATCGCCCGGGCCGCGCCGGTGGGGTCCCGGTACCGGACCACCGGACTTGCGGTGTCGACGCCGTCCAGACAGATGCCCTCGGCCTCGAACCGCAGGTCGCCGCCGTCACGGAGAAACACCTTGATGAGATTGCGGACGAGGACCTGCTGCGGGCAGAAGGCCGAGCCCACCTCGTCGTCACCGCTGTCGCCCATCTTCCACAGCCGCTTCTCCCCGTCGATCAGCAGCGGCATTTCCGATTCGACGGGATCGTCGTGGGGAGATACGGCGGCTTCTTCCACAACCTCTTCAATGCCCCATTGGCGCAGCATGCGCACGCCGCCGGCGTCCAGCGATCCGGCACGCTGCCGGTTTTCGACGTACTGGCGGCTGCGCTTTTCCAGGATTGTGCACGGGATCCCGCTGCGGAGCAGGAAAGTGCCCAGCGCGAGCCCGGCCACCCCGCCCCCCACGATCACTACGGCGGTCTTTTCGGCTTCCTGTGTCATCTGCGTTTCCACCTTCTCGGAGAAGTCTCACGATCGGCGCCGGAGCAGTCCGACCGCTGTCGATCTCCACTGTGGGCCCTCGAGCCAGGTGCAAACCACCGATAAGAAGACGCCGGATGAAGGAAACCCGCCAACTTCGGCGGGCTGACGCGCCAGGGGTCTACTAGCGGTCTCGGAGGTGCGATTCGACCTGGTACCGACCTGGGGTCTGCCCGATGACGGTGGTGAAGGCCTCGATGAACGTGGACGGGTTGGACCACCCGCAGGCGATCGCGGTGTCGGTCACCGATCGGCCGTCGGTCAGGTGCAGGACCGCGTGATGGACCCGGAGGATGGTGCGCCATCGATGGAAGCTCATGCCGAGTTCGGCATGGAACAGCCGGCTCAGGGTGCGTTCGCTGGCTCCGGCGGCGCGGCCCAGTTCGGTCAGCGTGGTGTTCTGCGCCGGGTCGGCGCGCAGCAGGTCGGTGACGATCGTCAGACGATCGTCGTGCGGCTCGGGCAGGTGCAAGGACTGTTCGGGAGTCTCGACGATCTCGTCGATCACCACTGCGCGCAACCGCTTCTCCGCTTCGGGTGTTCTGCCTCTGTGGCCGGTCAGCGCGAGGATCGCCTCGCGTGCCAGCGGGCTGACGGCGAACACGCTTGGCCACGCCACCACGTCATGGCACTCGTCGGCGGGGATGGTGAGAACGCGGGCATCGGTGTCCCCGTAGAAGCGGTGGGAGTGCTCGAATCCCGGCGGAGTCCACGTCACCCGGTTCGCGGGCGCCATCCAGGTGCCACGCTCCGTCGTCGTGGCCAGGACGCCGGCGGCCGCGTACACCAGCTGACCATCGGGGTGGGAGTGGCTGTCGAGGTGGTAGCCGTGCGGAAGCCAGGCACCACCCAGCAGCGTCGCCGGGGCCGTTGCCGCGGGCGTCGGGGAAGGTTGGCTGGTTTCCTGCATCGAGCGTCAGTTTAACGGTGGCAGGGCACCCGAGCCAGCGGACAAGCTCGTGACGTGAGCACAACGCACCGGCGTGCATCGGAGGGATCCTTGGCCGGCTTGGGAACGTTCAGGGCCGGCTACCGGCGCCCAGCAGCGAGAAGTGGATGCTGCGGCAGTCCCTGCAGTCGGCCAAGCGGCGTCCACGGGTCAGGACGTACTCGCTTGGGCACGGGCAGCCAAGCCGGGTGAACAGGTCGCCTTCCTGGACGAAGGCGGTGGCTACGTTCCCATCGCCGGTGCCGGCTGGCAGCTTCTCGTCGGCGACGAGAGCGCGGTACCGGCAATCCTGGCGATCCTCGACCAGTCGCACGACACCTTGCCGGCAAAGGTGTTGCTCGAGGTAGCCACCGACGCCGACATCCGCCACGAGGTGACGGCGCCGGCCGCCACGAGGATCCACTGGTTGCCCCGCAACGGCTCGTCCCTGCAGCCGGGCTCACTCGCCCTGCAGACCGTGCGGGACGCGGAACTGCCCGACGGTCCCTTCTACACCTGGATCGCCGGCGAGTCGTCCTTGGCAACGGGGATCCGCAAGCACCTGGTCGCCGAACGAAACGTTTGCAAGTCCGCTGTCTCGTTCCGGGGCTACTGGCGACGAGGACGATCTGCTCTCGGGTGACCGGGGTGCTGCACGAAACTCATCCGACCGCGCACAGCAAGCGGTGGAGTATGCGTAGAACAAGGGAGAAGAACACTGATGAAAATCAGTCTGCTCGACCTGGGTGACCGGATGGAAGATCCAGTCACCGGCTACTTCCCCTCTCAGTCCGAACGTCATCGCGCGATCGTCGACGCGTCCGCGGCAGCCGACGAGGCAGGGTTCCACAGTGTCCACATCGGCGAGCACCACGGGCTCGAGTACATCTACTCGGCCCCGCCGGTGATCCTCGCGGCGATCGCCGAACGCACCAAGAACCTACGTCTCTCGACCGGAGTGACCCTCGCGGCCAACCTCGACCCGGTCCGCGTGGCGGAAGACTACGCCACCGTTGACGTCCTCTCCGGCGGCCGATGCGAGGTCGTCGTCGGCCGCGGGCACTTCTTCGCCGACACCTACGCACTGTTCGGCCAAAGCGTCGATGACTCGCATGAACTGTTCAAAGAGGCGATCAACGGATTCAGCCTGCAGCCGCAACCGGTCGCCGGCATGCCACTGTGGATCGGCGGCGGCGCGTCGGGCACGAGCGTCGAGCTGGCCGCCCGCCTGGGCCTGGACCTGCTGCTGCCCAGCGTGTTCGGAGATCCTGAGAAGCTCAAGCCCGGTGTCGAGGTCTACCGGGAGAAGTTCGCTTCCTACGGGCACGGGCGGGAACCGCGGATCGGGGCCGCCTGGCACGTCAACGTCGGCAAGACCAGCCAGGCCGCCCGGGAACGGTGGGAACCACGGTACCGCGCGTACTTCGACCTCATGACGCAGCGGGGCAGCCGCGCCAAGCCCACCTCGACGCCGTTCTACGACCAGCCTCTCGACTTCGACCACGTCACGACCCACGGACCAGCCATGGTCGGCAGCCCGGCCGAAGTCGCCGACCGGCTCAGCCGCGCGGCCGAGCTACTGACCGCCGACACTCATCTCCTGTCCCTCAACATGGGCGGCTGCCCCACCGAGGAGTTCATCGACATGGTCGAGCTCATCGGCGCGGAAATGATCCCGCAGCTGGACTGACGTGAGGCGGCGACTGCTTTGACACAGATGGGAAGGCAGCGCGGTGTACATGAAAGAGCGGATGGGTCCGCGCCGACGAAAAGTTGGTCACAGCCCACATCGCCGACCGTAGCTGCACGTCGCCGTCCGGCGCCAACTGGCGCTCGTACGTCTTTGTTGTTCAAGTGTCTATTCCGAGTACTGCGGCACTATCGAAGGGTCACCACCGCCTCAATGGGTCAGGCGCGGAATAGCCGGGCGGCGTCGACCGGCATCTGGCGATCGACTCGCAACTCTGACCTACGGCTCTGGGCGGCGAGGCCTCGCGGCAACGACGAGGCCCCGCCGGAGCACCCCCGGCCCCAACTCGCCTCAGGTGTACCAGGTCGGGGTCGGGAACTCGCCGAGCAGCGCGTACGCACCCACCTCGCGGCGTTTGTACGGCAACGGGTCGTGCAGTGAGTGGGTCCGCAGGTTGCGCCAGAAGCGGTCGAGGCCGTATTTCGACGCGCTTGCCCGTGCGCCGGTCAGCTCGAAGATCCTCGTCGCGATCTCCAGGCCCGTGTCGATCGTGCGTTGCTTGGCCGCGGCGATCAGCACCGCCACCTCTCCGCGTGTCTCGGGCGTCAGCTCCTCCCGCGGGGCGTGCAGCACGCGGGAGATGGCCGCACCCGCCTTGTCGACCAGGGCTTCCGCGGCCCACAGCTTCGACTGCAGGTCGCCGTAGCCGTCGAGGATGTACCACTCCTCCGAGGCGAACTGCTTGTCGTCGCCGCCATAGGGCCAGGCACGGGTCTGGTCCCTGGTGTACGCGAGCGCGGTCTCCAGCGCGCCCTGGGCGATGCCGAGGCAGAAGTTGGTGAAGACGAGCTGGATCGCCGGCACGTTGAGGGTGTTGTAGACCAGCGGCTGGAACGTCCGGTCGACGTACCCGGCGGCCGACGCCCACGGTACCCGGACGTTCTCGATCGTCACGCTGCCTGATTCGGTGAGGCGCTGGCCGATGTTGTCCCAGTCGTCGTGGAAGGTGATGCCTTCTTGCTTCGACGGGACGATCGCGAAGATGTGGTCCTCGGTTCCTTCGAGGACACCTTCCAGGACTGTCAGGTCGGATACCTTGCTGCCGGTGGAGAACGATTTGTGTCCGTTGTAGATGATCGAGTCGCCGTCTTCGGTGATCGTCAGATCGGAGTCTCGGGGGTTCACCGCGCCGCCGAAGAACAGGTTGTCCTTGGTGTACAGCTCTTCGACGGCGGCAATTTGGGCGTCGGTGGCCACCAGGCGCGCCGCCCAGGCCCACAGGTAGTGGTAGCCCAGCAGCTGCCCGATCGAGCCGTCGGCCGCGGCGATCTCGCGGATCACCCGGTACGCGGTCTCCCAGGTCTGCCCGCCTCCCCCGTGCTCGGCCGGGCCGAGCAGGGTGACCAGGCCGGTGTCCTTCAGCAGCTGGACTTCCTGGTATGGGGTCTCACCTCGGCGGTCGCGCTCGACCGCGTCCACGGCGAGTTTTGCGGCGACCTCGCGGGCGCGTTCGATCCAGTCGGTCATGCTCGGCTCCTCACGGGTTCGGGTGTCGCGGCACTGTGGTCGAGGTCGGCTTCCAATTCGCGGATGATCGGCAGGACGTGCTTGCCGAAGTACTCGATCTCCTCCTGGAAGTGCAGGAACCCGAGCAGCAGCAGGCTCGCACCACGCCGCTTGTATTCGATGGCGCGCTCGGCGATCTGTTCCGGGGTGCCGATGAGGCGGGTCCGGAAGCCGTCGTTGTACTGCACGAGGTCGGCGAACTCCGAATCCGCCCACATGCCCTTCTTGTCCGCCGTCGAGTTGCCCGCCTGCTGCACCGCCGAACGGAAACCCTCGACCGCTTCCACATTGGCTTTGGCGACGATCTCGCGCAACACGTCTCGCGCTTCGGACTCGCTTTCCCGCGCGATCACGAACCCGTTCAGGCCGAATCGGACGGCGTGGTCGTTCTCGGCGGCGTAGCCGCGGACCTCGGCCACCTGCTCGCTGAACCCGTCGTAGTCCCTGCCGTTGCTGAAGTACCAGTCCGAGACGCGGCCCGCCAGCTTCCGGGCGGCCGTGGAGTTCCCGCCCTGGAAGACTTCCGGGTGCGGGCGGTCCTGCCCCGCGGTCGGCTTGGGTTTGACGTCGAAATCGTGGATCCGGTAGAAGTCGCCGGCGAACTCGGCGTGGTCGTTCGTCCAGAGTTCCTTGAGCACCCGGATGAACTCTTCGGACCGGCGGTAGCGCTCATCGTGCTCCAGCCAGGGCTCCCCGAGCCCGGTGAACTCGTCCTTGAACCAGCCGCTGACGACGTTCACCGCGGCCCGGCCGCCGGAAAGGACGTCCGCGCTCGCGACGAACTTGGCCAGCACGCCCGGGTGCCACAAGCCGGGGTGCACAGCGGCGATCACCTTCAGCCGCTGTGTCGCCAGCAGCAACGCGAGGCTGAAGCCGGTGGATTCGTGCTGATAAGCGGCGCCGTAGCTGGCGGTGTACCGCACCTGCGTGAGGGCGTACTCGAAACCGTTGTTCTCGGCGATGACCGCGAGATCCCGGTTGTATTCGTACCCCCAATCCGTGCGCTGCTCGATATCACTGGTGACGAGTCCGCCACTGACGTTCGGCACCCAATAGGCGAATTTCAGAGGTTCGTGGATCTGGGTCATGATCGGCAGGGTGGAGTACGGCACCCGTCGCAGCAACGGCATCCACGACATGAGAACTCGCAGTCCCAAACAATGGACGAGCCGGCACTGCACTGTCCCCACGGCCCAGCGGGGCCTACAGTCCTGGAGTCATGGGCTGCTCCTTCGTGTACTCCGACTTCCGACGTGGTCCGCGAGCTGCCGGACCACGGCCAGGTCGTGTGAGATGAACAGGTACGACAAGCCCAGCGAGGACTGCAGGTCGGCCGGCAGACGCAGGATTTGGGCCTGGACCGAAACATCCAGCGCAGGCACCGGTTCGTCGCACACGACCAGCTCCGGCTTCAGCGCCCGGGCGCGGGCGATCGCACCCGTTGCCGCTGGCCTCCCGACAGCTCGGTCGGCTTGCGACACGCCACCGAGGAAGGCAATGCCACCTGCTCCAGCAGCTCGGAAACGCGGGCCGGACGGTCCGGCACCCCGAACGCGCGCAATGGTTCCGCGACGACGTCCTCGATCGAGAACTTCGGGTTCAGCGGCGCGTACGGGTTCTGGTAGATGATCTGCATCCGTGCTTCGCCTGGAGACACCGTCGGCGGGTTCGGTGAAGTTCGACAGCCGGGCTCGGCGCCGCCGCGATCAGCTGCTGCGTGTAGGGGTGCGTCGGCGCGGTGACGACCGAGGAGCCTTCCTCGACCACCGCTTCATCGACCGCCCATCACCGCCGCGTTCCGGTTCCCGTACCGGGTCGTGTTCTGGCTGACGCCGATCGCGGTGCTCGCACTCTGGGAACTCTTCGCGCAGGCCGGCCCGGCCGCCGGGATCCCGGTGTACTTCGGCGGCGCCTCGGAAGACGCCATCCGGCTCGGGGCAGCCGTCGGCTCGCAACGGCTCTTGGAAGCCGCCGCAACCGGGGAGGTGGTCGACCAGCGGCTGTGGACCGAGGTGGCGAAGACGACCGGCGCCGCCGGGAACTCGACCGCGGGCGCGTCGCGTTCGTCAGCCCGCTGCGGGACGACCTGCCATCCACGGTGGACGCCCACTGGTACCCGATCCGCCCCGCCACCGACACCGCGCTGATGCTCGCGCTGGCCCGCACGCTCGTCGCCGAAGGCCTGCACGACCTGGATTTCCTCGACCGCTACTGCGTCGGCTACCCCGCGTTCGAGCGCTACCTGCTCGACAAGGACCCGGTCTGGGCGGCCGAAATCACGGGTATCCCGGCCGCCGGCATCGTCGCACCGGCCAGGGAAATGGCTGCCCACCGGACACTGATCACGGTCACCTGGTCGCTGCAGCGCACCGACTGCGGACATCCCGTCGTCGCGGCTGTCGCAGGGCTGCGCGGGACAGCACGCCGCCGTCGACGTCGAACGATTCACCGGCCCGGTCCCGGAAGTTCGGGCCTGGCGACCACCGATCGAGAGAGGGAACCGATGATCGAGCTGCTGCCCGTCACCTCCTGGCCCCGGCTGCGAGGTCGCCGGCTCGGCTTGAGCGTTCTCGCCGAAGGACAGGACGAGGCGTGCCTACGCCTGTCGGCCCGGCAAGGCGACCGCTTCCGGGACGTCGGCTGGGAACCCGGCCCGCACGGCAGCGTGTTCATCAGCGGCTCGAGCACGTGACTGGAGTGCTCTCTGCACGAGGAGGTCCCGGCGGGCGACCACCTGATCGCCCTGCTGCGCATCCACGGCCTGCACACAGCCGAAACCCCACCACTGGTCTTCCACGGCAGCCGCTTCCGCCGGCTCGCCGCCGTCTGACTCCTCACCCCGGACGCAGCCCCCCGATCAACAGCCCGAGCTGGAACTCGAAGTCCTGCACGCAGTCGCCCGCCTCCAGCGCGGGCAGCACGCGGAGCAAGCTCGGCAGCTCCTCCACCGCAGCTACCCGGCGGAAATACGCCACCACCGGCTCGTCCCGCACCGCCGGGGCGCCGGCCCCGGCGGTACCCGTGAGCACCGAGCCGAACAGCATCCCCAGCAACGACCGGTAAGCGCGCGCCGCCGCCTGCTCGTCCGAGCCCCCGTCGAGCAGAGCGCCGAGGAGCGCATCGATCACCCGCAACGCCCCGGCCGAACGCGGGTTCGCATCCTGCGCCACCAGCGCCCGCACGACGACCGGATGCCGCGTAAAGCTCGCGTGCAGCCCCTCGGCCAACGCCCTGAGCCGCCGGTCCCACGGCAACGCGGGATCCGGCAGGGACACCTCTTCGAAGACCCGGGCGGTGAGCCCGTCCAGCAGATCGCCCTTGTTCCGGACGTGGTTGTAAAGCGACATCGCCTCGACGCCGGCCGCAGCGGCGACCTTGCGCATCGACAACGCCGCCAAGCCCTGCTCGTCGGCCAGCCGCAACGCCGTGTCGAGGACTTTCTCGCGAGTCAGAGACATACTTACAGTGTACGCATACACTGTAAGTATGGACGCCGAAACCGTGCTCACCACCACCCGCTCCGTCCGCCGCAAGCTCGACCTCGACCGCGAAGTCCCGCAGGACGTGCTCGACGACTGCCTCCGCATCGCGCAGCAGGCGCCCGCGGCAGGCAGCATGGCCGCGCAGTTCCGCTGGCTGCTCGTCCGCGACGCGGGCACCAAAGCCAAGATCGCCGCCTACAACCGCGAGACCGCCGAAGCTGCCTGGGCTCAGTACGGCCACCTCGTCGAAGAGCGCGCGCTGAAGTCCGCCCAGCACCTCGTCCGCAACCTCGAACGCGTCCCGGTCCTGGCCATCCCCTGCATGATCGGCCGCCCACCGGCCGACGCGTTCTCCCAGTCCGCGTACTTCGGCTCCGTCTACCCCGCCATCTGGAGCTTCCAGCTCGCCCTGCGCGCCCGCGGCCTCGGCAGCTCCATCTGCGGCTACCACCTCCAAGACCACGAAGCCGACGTCGCCGAGCAGCTCGGCATCCCCGACGACGTCACCCAGATCAGCCTGCTCGCCGTCGCCTACACAACCCAGCGCGACTTCCTGCCCGCCACGCGCCCGGCCGTCGAGGACATCACCTACCTCGACACCTGGGGCTCCCCTCAGCCACCAGGGTGACCGTTCAGCCCGAGACGATCCGCCGGAAGGTTTCCCGTTCCTGACGCGAAAGCGGCACCCGCGGGACACCCGCCGCGGACCGCTGCACCGGAACCACCACCCCGGGCTCGAACGGCAGGACCGGCAGCACCAGCACCCAGCCCACGCCGGTCAGCGCCCGGGCGAGCGCGCGAACCACCCGCTTCACGGCGCGCTGCCGACCGTGACGGGGTGCCGGACGACTGCGCCGAACAAGTAGCCCTGCGTGTTGTAGGGCGCGACGTCCGGCTGGGTGACGCCGGTGACGTCCGTGGCCCGCGCCCGCAGCGTGTACGCCCCCGCCGCGCGCGGGCGCCACGGGAACTCCCACTGCAGCCAGCCACGGTCGAGCGCCGGACTGATCGGCTTCGCGAGCTTCCACGTGACGCCGTCCGTACTCACTTCGACCCGCCGGATCCGGCCGTGGCCCGACCAGGAGCGGCCGCGCAGCACGTGCCGCTGCCCGGCCGCCAGCGTCGCGCCCCACGGGAGCTCGAACGCGCTCTTCACCACCTGCTCGGTGACGAGCGTGCCCTCGGCCGGGTAGTCCGGGCCCAGTAGCCGGTAGTACTGGGTGTTCCACGGCGACACCAGCGGTTCCGCCGACACTTCGATCCGGCCCAGCCACTTGATGGACGAGATCCCGGCCCACGACGGCACCACGAGCCGCACGGGGGAACCGTGGTCGGGCGGCAGTGGCTGCCCGTTCATCTCGTACGCCAGCAGGACGTCCTGCAGTGCCTTGCCCACCGGCAGCGGCCGCCGCACCTTGCCCAGGTTCACCCCGCCCGTCACGTAGTCCGGGTCGAGTCCCTCGGGGAGCACGTCCACGGCGTGGCGGGACAGCCTGGCCTGGGCAAGCACGGTCGCAAGCCGGACGCCGCGCCAGCGCGCGACTCCGACCGCGCCGAGCTTCCACGCCGTTCCGCTGACGCTCTGGCCCTGCTGGCTGGTGAAGAAACTCCGCCCGTTGCCCGCGCACTCGATGAACGCGGTGATCGTCTCCGACGGCAGCGCGCGCAAATCCCGGTAGGTGAACTCGACCGGCCCGCGCCGCAGCCCGGTGCCGAACACCTTCAGCCGCCAGGTGGCGGCGTCGAGCACCGGGGTCGAGGTGTGGTCGCGGACGAAGAACCGGTCGACCGGTGTCAGGTAACCCTGCCCGCTCATCGCCTCCCAACGGGTCTCGGCGTTGCTGCCGTAGACGTCGAACCACTCCGGCGGCAGCGGCTTCACGATCGGGCCGGCTGCCGACGCCGTGCCCGTCGTGGTTCCGGCGGCGGCCAGCGCGAGACCACCGGCCGCCGTCAGCCGCAGCAACTCGCGCCTGCTGAGCCCCAGCAGGCGGGCCTCCCCCGCCTTCCACTGAGCGAGGCGCACTCGGTCGTAGGCAGTCTCTTCGGTCAACCCCGTCATGCGGGCATTCTCAAGATCCCGCTCCCGGACGGCCAGCACGTCCACACAGCGGAACAGAAGCCTGCAACGGACGGTTCGATCGCCGGCAGGTGTGGAACCGGCACGGCGCCGAAACAACCGGCCCGGCCAACCGGGGTGCTCCCGCCCGGCCGTCGGCGGCACCAGGTTGGACAGAGTCGAAGAAGGTGACACACCCTGCTCTCGTGGACGAGGCGACGTTTCTGGCGGTGCAGGGCATGCGCGCGGCACGGCCCACCCAGCACGGCGGCACCAGGACGTACGTGCTGGCGGGGCTCGTGCAATGTCAGTTGTGCGGCCGCCGGCTGGACTCGCACTGGATCAACGGCCGGCCAGGCACCGCTGCCGGCACGGCCACACCAGCGCCCGCAACCGCCCATCAGAACTCGCCAAGAACGTCTACGTCCGTGAAGACCACCTACTCAACGATCTCCGCGCGCGATTCGCCGGGACTGCCGATGATGATGGGTCCGCGATCGCCGACTACCTCAGATCGAAAAGTCTGACGATCATGTGCGGCGGCCCGACTCGAGACGTCAAAGCATGCAGTCCACCATGCGCACTCACCACCATAGACGAGACCGCCGGCGACCAGCAGCTGCTACCCTGACCTCGCCGCGACGCGCGACTCTATGGGGTAATTGAGTGTCCGAGTTGATCCATATCCCCACCCTGAAGTTCACGACCGACCTGCGGCTCGTGTGACCAGTCCGTGGGCGAACCACCCGGTCGGTGACGTCCACAGGCTCCCCCGGCGTCAGGGAACGGGGACCGTCCACACCAGACGCGTGCCACCTCCGGCCGGGCGGTCGAGCCGCAACGATCCGCCCGCCTCCGCGGCGCGCTGCTCGAGGTTGCGGAGTCCGCTGCGGGCCACGGCTTCCGGCATCCCGATCCCCGTGTCCGACACCTCGACGACCAGGTCGTCGTCCAGGGACACGGTGACCGCCAGTTCGGCTGCCCTCGCGTGCCGTAGGACGTTGCTGACCGCTTCGCGGACGACCGCCTCGGCGTGCTCCGCCAGACCGGCCGGCACCCGGTCGAACGCACCCGACAGCCGCACCGTCGTGCGGATCGCGGAGTCGGCGCATCCGTCGGTGATCGCGTTCTGCAGGCGCGCCCGCAGGCCCCGCCCGGCGCCGGGCTGTGCGTGCAGGGCGAAGATCGCGCTGCGGATCTCCTCGATGACGTCCTGGAGCTGGTCGATGTGCTGGGTGAGCCGGCCGGTGACCGCGGGCGAATCGGACCGGCGCCGGGTGCCCTCGATGCCCAGGCCCACCGCGAACAGCCGCTGGATGACGTGGTCGTGGAGGTCGCGGGCGATCCGGTCGCGGTCCACCACGACGTCCAGCTCCCGGCGGGCGGCTTGGCTTTCGGCGTCCCGCAGCGCCAGCGCGGCCTGGTCGGCGAAGGCGGACACGAGCTGCAGCTCGTGCTCGCCGAACCGCGCCGCCCCCCGCCCACGGATCGCCAGGAGCACCGCCGCGCCGGATCGCGAACCGGACCGCAACCGCACCACCAGTGCCGGCCCGAGGTCCACGCCCAGACCGGCGGCCAGGTCGAACGCCAGGCTCGGCACGCTGCGCGGCACGTGGTCGCGCAGTACCGCACCGGCGGTCGAGCCGTCGAGCGGGATCCGGCGGCCGGCCAGCACGTCGGCGTCGGGGCCGGCGCACACCGTGACGACGAGTGCCCCACCGGGCGACTCGGGCAGCGCGATGAGCGCGTCGTCGGCGCCGGTGAGCTCGGCGGCCCGGGTCGCGATCAGGTGCAGCACCTCACGGACGTCCGTGCCGCCCAAGAGCTCGGCGGAGATTTCTCCGGTGGCTTCCAGCCACCGTTGCCTGCTCCGGCTCTCCTCGTAGAGCCGCGCGTTGTCGACCGCGATCCCGGCCGCCGCCGCCAGCGCCACGGTCGCCCGTTCGTCGTCGGTCGTGAACGGCTGCTCGCGGCTGAGGTACAGCCGTCCGAGGACCTCGCCCCGCACCAGCAACGGGACACCGAGGAACGCCCCCATCGAGGGATGTTCCGGCGGAAACTCGCCCTTCCCCAGGTGGGCCAGGCGCACCGGAGCCCGGCCGGTCACCAGCGCGCCGAGCAGGCCATGGCCGTCCGGTGGCGGCCCCAGCCGCGCCCGCGTGGCCTCGTCGACGCCGGTCACGGCGAACGCGGTCGTCCGGCCGTCCTCGTCGAGCAGGGCCAGCGCGCCGTACCGGGCGCCGACCAGGCCGGCCGCGGCGGTGACGATCCGGTCCAGCGTCGTCTCGAGCTCCAGACCGGCGGAAAAGGCGAGGACGGCTGCCGGCAGCGCGTCCATCCGGTCCCGGCCCGATGTCGTTTCCTCGGGCATGTCACCACTGTGACACAAAGCGGTCCCGGACCGGGCTCGCAACCGACGACCTTCGCCCGGAGGCGGAGGCCGTTCGGCACTGGGCGGAGCCCGTGGCCCGGGCGGACGGTGAAAGCGCATCCAGTAATCCAGGAGTTCGGAGCCGTCCATGAAGACCGGTGTCATGCCCGTCGGCCACCTCAGCGCAAGCCAGGTGCACGCCGTCCTCCTCGCGGCCACGGCTCCCCCGCCGCTGCGGTCCGCCCGCCCGTGGCGGTTCCAGTGCACCCCGGATTCCCTCGAGCTGTACGCGGATCCGCTCACCACCGGCACCGACAGCGAGCAACGGGAACGAATGCTGGACTGCGGCGCGGCCCTGCTCAACCTCCGGCTGGCGATCAAGGCACAGGGCAGCCACGCCGACGTCCGGCTGTTCCCCACGGCGGGGCGGCCCGACCTGCTCGCCGTCGTGCAGCCGCACGGCTACGAGACGATCGCCCCGCACGACGGGGAACTCGTGGCGGCGATCGCCGGCCGGCAGAGCAACCGGCGTCCGTTCACCGCCGCCGTCGTCCCCGACGCGGTGCAGCGGCAGCTCCGGCGGGCGGCCGAAGTGGAACGCGCCTGGCTGGCCACCGTCACCGCCGACCAGGTGCCGCAGCTGCGCGACATCATGCGCCGCACGGAAGTCCCGCCGGCGGCACCGGGACCCGGCGGCGGGAGTGACCTCGACGTCGAACCCGGCCGGCTGGTCGCGGTCATCGGCACGCTGCACGACACTCCCCTCGGCCGGCTCCAGGCCGGCCAGGCCATGCAGCGGGTGCTGCTGACGGCCGCCGCCGCCGGGATCTCGGCGGCGCTCTCCTCGCAGGCGATGGCACTGCCGGCGACCCGGCGTGAACTGCGGCAGCTGCTCGGCGGGGGGCTCTGGCCCCAGATCATGCTGCGCCTCGGCCACGGCACCGCGGTGCCGTCGTCGACGCGGACCCCGCTCGAGGACGTCGTGATCAGCGACGAGCACCCGTTCGCCGCTAGCCGCCCGGACGGCGCTCCGCGTCGTGGATCCCGGTGACCAGCACCGCCGCCTGGGAGCGCCGCTCCAGGCCGAGCTTCGCCAGCAGGCGGGACACGTAGTTCTTGACGGTCTTCTCCGCCAGGAACATCCGCTCGGCGATCTGCCGGTTCGTCAGGCTTTCGCCGAGCAGGTCCAGCAGGACGAGCTCCTGCTCGCTCAGCGCGGCCAAGGGACCCGGTTTCCCGGTCTTCGCCCGCAGCTCGGTCACGAGCGCGGCGACCGCCCGGGCGTCCAGCAGGGTCTCGCCGGACCCCACCCGGCGGATGGCGTCGACCAGCTGCAACCCCTTCACGTCCTTGATGACATACCCCTCGGCACCGGCCAGGACCGCTTCGACCATCGAATCCTCGTCGGTGAAGGAGGTCAGCATCAGGCACCGCAGGCCGGGCAGCACCCCGCGCAGGTCACGGCACAGCTCCACGCCGTTCCCGTCGGGCAGCCGCACGTCGAGCACCGCCACGTCCGGGCGCAGCGCGGGGATCCTGGCCATGGCCTCGGCGACCGAGGAAGCCTGTCCGACGACGGTCAGGTCGGGTTCGTCGTCGACGAGTTCGGCGACCCCGCGCCGCACGAGTTCGTGGTCGTCGACCAGGAAGACCGTGATGACGGGCAAGTCGTGCTGCGAGCTGTCATCCACTCCGCCAGCCTACGCCCGCCCGCGCCGAACGACCCCGGAAGAAAGGTCCGGCGGCACTAGGCCGCGCGGCGCGGCCGGACCACGCTCGAAGGATGACAGAGATCCAGCACAGGCCCGATCATCACCTCAAGACCGCTGTCACCGATGAACTCGCCTGGACCCCCAGCGTCAACGCCGAAGGGATCGGCGTGACCGTCTCAGGCGGGGTCGCGACGCTGTCCGGACACGTCGGCACCTACCCCGAGAAGGAAGAGGCGCTGCGCGCCGCGACGCGGGTCCAGGGCGTGACCACGACCGCGGACAAGATCATCGTCCGGCACGGCGACGACGTTCCGGCGGACGCGGATCTCGCCCGGGACGCCATGACCGTGTTCGACCGTCACACCGTCCTCGTGCCGAAGGACTCGGTTCAGGTCGACGTGCGCGACCGGGTGGTCACCCTGCGCGGCTCGGTGGACTGGCACCACCAGCGCGAAGCCGCCCGCCGGGCGGTGGCCGTGCTCCCCGGCATCAGCGGGGTGCGGAACCTGATCACGCTGCGGCGTTCGCCGGGAGTCACCCCGGCCGAGACCAAGGCGCAGATCGTCGCGGCGCTCGCCCGGCACGCGCCGGGGTTCGCGCAGCACGTCGAGGTCGGCATCGACGACGGCCAGGTCACCCTGACCGGCCAGGTCCTCACCCCGGCCGAACGCCGTTCGGCCGAGCAGACCGCGTGGTTCGCCCCCGGCGTGACCGCGGTCGACAACCAGGTGAAGCTCTCGGGCTGAACCTTCTCCCGCGTGGAGTCTGGAGCACCATGAACGTCTTCGTGATCATCGTCATCGCCGCCGCGCTGCTGCTCCTGCTGGCCTCCGCGGTGCGGATCGTCAAGCAGTACGAACAGGGCGTCCTGTTCCGGCTCGGCCGGGTGATCGGCGTGCGCGAGCCGGGATTGCGGCTGATCATCCCCGTCGTCGACGTCCTGCGCCGGGTGCCGTTGCGGATCATCACGATGCCGATCCAGTCCCAGGGCATCATCACCCGCGACAACGTGAGCGTGGACGTGTCCGCGGTCGCCTACTTCCGGGTGCGGGACGCGGTGAAATCGGTCGTCGCGATCGAGAACGTCTACGCCGCGATCGACCAGATCGCCCAGACGACGCTGCGGAAGGTCGTCGGGCAGCACACGCTGGACGAGACGCTGTCCGAGACCGACAGCATCAACGTCGACATCCGCCGGATCCTGGACGTCACCACGCTCGACTGGGGCGTCGAAGTGACTTTGGTGGAGCTGAAGGACATCCAGCTGCCCGACACGATGAAGCGGGCGATGGCCCGGCAGGCCGAAGCGGAACGCGAAAAGCGCGCCAAGATCATCAGCGCCGAAGGCGAATCCCTCGCCGCCGCCGCACTCGGCGACGCGTCGGACACGATGATGGCGCACCCGCTCGCGCTGCAGCTGCGCAACCTGCAAAGCCTGGTGGAGATCGGCGTGGACAAGAACACCACCGTCGTGTTCCCCGCCCCGCTGATGAGCACCATCGGCGAGCTGGGCTCCTTCCTGGCCCGCGAGAGCGCCGCCGCGACCCGGCCGGAACCGGCCGCCACGGCCCCGATCGTGCCGGCGAAAGCGGCCGTCAACGGAACCCGGGCCGAAGAACGCTGACCCGCACCCAGGGACTCCGCAGTGTTCTGTGCGAAAAGGACAGAGCACTGCGGACCCGGGTGGGTCACCGGCCCCGTGAGGAGAGTCCATGTCCACCGCCACCCCACCGGTACGAGTCCTGCTCCCGGACGGCGAAGTCGCCTGGGTGCGCACGCTGGAAGCTCGCGACGCCGCCGCGGTTCTCGCGCTGCGGGCCCGGCTCTCCGGGCACGACCGGCACCTGCGGTTCTTCGGTCTCGGCGTGGCCGGGCTGGCCGAGCTCTCGACGCAGCTGTCCCACAGCTCCGGCGTGGGGCACACCGCGGTGGGGTGCTTCCTGCACTCCCGGCTGGCCGGCGTCGCCCGCTACGACATTCTGGCCGACCCGACCGAAGCGCAGGTCGCGCTGGTGGTCGACGGCCACGGCCCGACGCTCGGCGTGGCGACCCTGCTGCTCGAGCAGCTCGCCGTCTCGGCGGAACACGAAGGGGTGCGGATGCTCGTCGCCGACGTGGACGAGGGAAACGCGAAGATGCTCGGCGTCTTCGCGGCGCTGGGCATCCCGTTCCGCCCCGGGCTGCCGGGCCGGAACCGCTCCCCGGAATGACGTCCGGTCAGCCGCCGGCGTCGCCGGGGGACGCCGGTGCCGAGGCATCCAGGCGGGCGTGCAGCCGTTCGCGGATCTCGTCCGGGGTATAGGCGCGCCGCCGGCGCTCTTCG
Source organism: Amycolatopsis sp. NPDC051102 (assembly GCF_040682815.1). NCBI lineage: Bacteria > Bacillati > Actinomycetota > Actinomycetes > Pseudonocardiales > Pseudonocardiaceae > Amycolatopsis > Amycolatopsis sp. NPDC051102. The sequence continues at coordinate 227,081 of NZ_JBFBBT010000001.1, read as the reverse complement.
CGCGCGATCACCACCCCGGTCGCGGCGACCCCGACGAGCCCGGCCAGTCCCACTGTCTTCCACCAGCGCATCGGCCTAGGCTACTGCCCGTGCCGGGGAACCAGCTGGATCTCGACGAAGCCGTGGCCGTGACGCGCACGGGCGACCTGTGGTTGTTCCGGGGCCGGTCCGCGGCCGACCGCACGATCCGCGTCGTGACGAACAGCCCGGTCAACCACGTCGGCATGGCGGTGGTGATCGAGGACCTGCCGCCGCTGATGTGGCACGCGGAGCTGGGACGGGCCCTGCCGGACGTCTGGTCCGGGAGTCACCAGCGGGGCGCCCAGCTGCACGACCTGCGCCGGGCGGTGCTCGTGTGGGCCGAGAAGTACCACCAGCAGGTCTGGCTGCGCCAGCTCGACCATCCGGTCACCGGGGAGGCGGAGGACGCCGTCCTGCGCACGATCGCGCGGCTGGACGGCACGCCGTTCCCGTCGACCGCGCGCCTGGCGTCGCGCTGGCTCGGCGGCCGGCTGCCCCGTCGCAGGCGAGAGGCCCGGGAAGCCGGCCTCGAAAGCGCTTACTGCGCCGAGATCGTCGCCCTGACCTACGAAGCCATGGGCCTGCTGCCCCGGGGCCGCCGGCCGAACTGGTACGACCCCGGCCGGTTCTGGAGCGGCGACGACCTCGAGCTGGCGGGCGGCGCGGCGCTGGGCGACGAAATCGCCGTGCGCCTCCCGAGCTGACCCGTCAGTCCACTGTGGATTTCACCGGCGGACTTCGGTCGGCAGGCGCGGGTCACGGTGCAGGAGTTCGAGTGCCTCGGTGTCGGCCACCGCCGCGAACTTCCGGTAGCTGTTGCCGACGGCGTGCAGCCAGGCCACCGGGCGCAGGCAGACGAACTGGTCCACCGCGCGGGCGAGCCGGTCGGCGACGTCGGTCTGGGCGACCGGGACCGCCAGCACGATCCGGCGGACCTGGCGCGCCCGCAGGACGCGGATCGCCGTGTGCGCGGTCGTGCCGGTGGCGGCGCCGTCGTCGGCGAGGACGACCGTGCGGCCGGCGATCGCCGCGGGCGCCACGGTGTACCGGTAGACGGCGACCTGCCGGGCCAGGCCGGCCTGCGCCTCGGCGAGGAGCCCGGCGAGCTCCGCCGGCTCGATGTCGAACCGGCGGATGGCGTCGTGGTCCCAGACGACCAAGCCACCCTCGCCGACAGCGCCGAGCGTCGTCGGCGGCGGCCCGGGAGCCTCGATCCGGCCGGTGAGCAGAATGTCCAGCGGCGCGCCGAGGACGTCGGCGATCTCGCCGGCCACCACCAGGCCGCCCTCGGACAGGCCGAGGACCACGGCCCGGTCGCCGCGCAGCGGTCGCAAGCGCAGGGCCAGCCGCTCGCCGGCTTCCCGGCGATCATGGAATCGCATGGGAACTCCCTGCCCTCGAAAGCCGGTCGGTACGTCTTCAGCATCACGGCACCGCCTCCGGGGCGCGAGGGCCGCTGGTCACCGCGAGGCGGACCGTTCGGCACCTTTCGCCCGGTGCCCGCACCGGACCGGTCAGTGCGAATGGCTCGTCGGCGCGGGGGCCAGCACGACCGCGGGAGCGAGTTCGCGGTCGGCCAACGCGCGAGCCACGTCGCTGAGCCGGAGGTTGTTCCCCCGAGCGAAACCTCGCAGAGCCTTGAAGGCCGCGTCCATGCTCAGCTGCCCGCTGACGGCGAGCACACCCTTGGCCTGCTCGATGATCACCCGGCTGTTCAACGCCGTCTGCAGCTGCTCGGAGAGGATTTCCCCCTGGCGGAAGGCTCGTTCGTGGAGGATGCCGATCGTCGCGGTGTCGGCCAGCCCCTGCGCCAGTGCCACGTCGTCCGCCGACAGGTTCCCCGCGTTCAGCCCGAAGAGGTTCAGCGCCCCGATCGTCTGCTTGCGCAGCCGCAGGGGCAGCGCGTGCACCGACGCGAACCCGTCCTTGGCCGCCTCGGCCGCGAACCGCGGCCACCGCCCTGCCGCCGCCGCGATGTCGGCCACCAGCACCGGGGTGCTGGTGGTGAAGCACTCGATGCACGGGCCTTCGTCGATGTCGAGCTGGAACAGCTCCAGCAGCCGCGCCTGCTCGGTGGAGGACGCGAGCAGCTGCAAACCACCCCGCTCGTCGACCAGCGTCAGCCCGGCCGCGGCGACGTCGAGCAGTTCCACGCACTGCCGCACCAGCGTGTGCAGCAGGTCGGCGACGTCGTAGTCGTCGACCAGCGTGTCCGCCAACGCGACGAACGCCCGGGTCACCTGTCGTTCACGGTCGGCCATGCCCACCATCTCCTGGTTCGTCAGCTGCCTTCATGGTGAATCCCCACCGAACTCCTCGTCCAACCGCAGCCGCCCGGCCACGATGTCGGCGGCGACCTCGAGCAGGGAGCGTCCGTGCCCGAACGCGTACGCCCGCAGCCGGGCCAAGGCGGCGGCGGCGGGCAGGTCCAGGTGCGCGATCAGCATCCCGGTGGCCTGGTGCACCTCCCGGTACCGCATCCCCGCGCCCTCCATCCACTGCCCGTCCCCGTCGAGCCAGAGGCCCCCACCGGACCGCAGGCCCGACAGGGCGAGCGCCGCGATGTCGGCCACCTGCAGGGCCGTCGACAGCTCGCCGGGGCTCAGCGAGCCCGGCGTCGAACGATAGGTGTCGAGGGTCGCCACCCGGACCGCGCCGATCTGCACCGGGAACGTGAACAACGCGGCCACGGGCTGCGTCGCGGCCTCGGCGGCGAACACCGGCCACCTGGGAGGCGGCCCGGCGGCCAGGTCCGGCACCAGCACGGGCCCGCCGAAGACGTACGCCTCGAAACACGGCCCCTCACCGAGGGAAAACTGCAACTCGGCCAACGCCGTGCTCACCGCATCACTGGCGTAGACGACCTCGCGGTGCCCGGCGTCGACCATCATCGAGACCGCCGCGCCGTCCACCGGCAGCAGGCGCACACACGCCCGGCAGACCCGGCCGACGACATCGACGCCGCTGCCGGCACCCACCTCGCCCAGCGCGGCCAGCACACTCGCGCGCAAGACTTCGACCTCAGCCACCGCGTTTCCACATCCGGTTCCGCCCATGTCGGTGTCCGTGGTCGCCACACCAACTCGGACACAGCCAGGTCCGGATCAGCACCGCTGTCGCGGCTGCGGGCACCCACCTTACCGGTAACCGTGGGCCGCGCCGGGCCATCACGGCTCCGGCGCGGCGGCGATGTGCCGGCGCAGCGCCGCCAGCGCCCGGTGCTGGCTCACCCGCACCGCGCCCGGGCTGGCGACCCCGAGCACCGCGGCCGTGTCGTGGGCGGACAGGCCGAACATGACCCGCAGGACGACGACGTCGCGCTGCTGCGGCGCCAGCAGGCCGAGCAGGTGGTGCAGCCGCTGCCGCCGCTCGAGGTCTTCGACGTGGCGAAGCGGGCCCCACTGCCCGGAGGGCTCCGGAGCGAACTCCGGAACCGGGACGCTGACGTCGGCGCCGCGGCGCCGGTGCGCATCGACGACCTTGTGCGCGGCGACGCCGTAGACGAACCGCACGAACTTGCCGGCACCGTGCCGGTAGCCCGGCAGCGCGCCCAGCACGCCGATCAGGACTTCCTGCGCGCAGTCGTCCGCGTCGCTGTCGCGGTGCCACCGGTCCCCCAGCCGGACACGGCAGTACTGCAGCACGCCCGGATGCAGCAGACCCAGCAACGCGCCCGTCGCGGTGCGGTCGCCCGACACCGCCGACGCCAGGAGTGCGCCGTCGACCCACATGATGTCCTTCCCGCCTCGGTCAGCTTCGCGTGGTCAGGTACGGGCTGGGATCGCTGCCGGCCTTGGCGCCGCTGTCGAGCCAGCGGAGGAACCCGCGGCGGTCCCGTCGGTCGATCTCGTCGAGGAAGTCCTGCCGGCGCTGGACGACGCGCCGACGCGCCTGCTCGTCGGTGGCGAGGATCAGGAGGAAGTAGCTGCGCCGCCACGCCACGCACAGGTCCTCGGTGGCCAGGTCGGCCACCGGGACGGGCGGCACGGAGCCGTCGTGGGGCCCGGGTGCGGTGGGCGGGGCAATGCGGTGGCGGCAGCCGGCCCCCAGCCCGCCGACGACGAGCAGGACCAGGACGGTCGCGGTCAGGGCGCCGCCCACGGTCGCGAGCAACCCGGCGAGGACCAGGCACGCCGCGACGAACGCCGCCGCTGTGGCCGCGCCCAGCGGCAGGTCGGGCCCACTCACCCTACCCCGAGGCCGGAGCCGCGAAGCGCCGAAAGCGACGAGGATTCCCGCGCCGGCTCCCAGCAGGATCCAGCCGAACAGGACGTCACCCGGCAAGGTCAAGGCACCGATCGCGGCCAGGGCACTGACGGGACCGATCAGCACGGCCACCACCAAACGTCCCACCATCGTGCGCCTCACCGTCCGGGTCGGGCGCCGGCCGCGCAGGCCGTGCCGGGGAAACCAGGATCGCCGAGGTCCGGGGCGTCGTACCCAGTCTAGACCCCGGCGCCCGTTCGCTACCTGTTCGCCCGCGCCGGCGGCCCGCTCGGCGCGGCGGGTCTTCAGAGTGGTGGTTCCCCGGCGCCGGTCGGCTACGCGGCAGTCATGACCGGCTCCCGCCACCGTGGTGCTGCCGTGCCGGTGTCTCGGTGAGCAGACCGCGCTCCAGCTTGCCGAACCCGCGGGCGGACGCGGTGTAGCCGGGGTTGAGCTTGCGGGCCAGGTGTTCGGGCCGGGGCCAGCGGACATCGGTGGCCCAGCCGAGCTTCTCGAACAGCCAGATCAGCCGCGCGGACATGTCGAGCTGGCCACGGCGGACGCCGTGGCGGGCGCCGGTGGGGTCGGCGTGGTGGGAGTTGTGCCAGGACTCGCCCATCGAAGCGATGGCCAGCGGCCAGAAGTTCGCGGACTTGTCGCGGGCGGCGTAGGGCCGTTCGCCGATCAGGTGGCACAGGGAGTTCACCGACCAGGTGACGTGGTGCAGCACCGCCACCCGCACCAGGCCGGCCCAGAAGAACGCGGTCAGCGCACCCCACCAGGACATCGTCACCAAGCCGCCGATCAGTGCCGGACTGAGCAGGGTGACCACGGTGAGCGCGGGGAACCAGCGGTCGATCCGGACGATGTCGCGGTCGGCGAGCAGGTCGGGGGCGAACCGCTGCGCGTTGGTCTTCTCCCGGTCGAACAACCAGCCCATGTGGGCGTGCCAGAAACCTTTGGCGAGCGCGGCGGCGGACGTGCCGTAGCGCCACGGGGAGTGCGGATCACCGTCGCGGTCGGCGAAAGCGTGGTGACGGCGGTGGTCGGCGACCCAGCCGATCACCGGCCCCTGCATGGCCATGCTGCCGGTGACCGCGAGCGCGACCCGCAAACCACGGTTCGCCTTGAACGCGCCGTGGGTGAAGTAGCGGTGGAACCCGATCGTCACCCCGAGCCCGGTCAGGAAGTAGAACCCGGCCGTCAGGGCGACATCGGTCCACCCGAGGCCCCAGCCCCACGCGAACGGCACCGCTCCGGCCAGCGCCAGCAACGGCACCACCGCGAACAGCTTGACCAGGAAGGTTTCGGTGCGGGACTTCTCTCCCGCGAGCATCGGCTCCGCCGCCTTCGGCGGCCGTTGCAGCGTACGTGTCATCTCGATCGCTCTTTCTCCTGACGAAACTGTCCGCCAGGGTCCGGGGCGATCAAGTGGGGTAGCCCGCCGACGGCGGCCTAAACCCGGTGGAACATGTCTACAACGAACGAGGCCTCGGCAAAGTTCCTATGGGGTCCCGTCGCGCACCGACCGGTGCCGGCCGTCCGGCACGATCACCGCAGTTGTTTCGGCTTTCGTTGTCATGGTGTTTGCTTCTCGGGTTCGTCGTGGCTGCCGACGCAGGCGCACCGGCGATCGCGCGCGGGTGGTGGGCATACCGGTGTCATCGGCGGGCGCGGCGTCGGACGGGTCGGGTGCCCACGTGCTCGCCGCGTCCCGGCCGAGCGGCCGGCGTCGCGGGCAGCCGGCGGTCGGATCACAGGCTCGGTGACCGGTCGGGTGGTGTGGGGCCCGACGACATGTCGGTGTTCCCCTCTCCGGCTGTCGACTTGCCGGCCGGACCGGGGCCGAGGTACGTGACGGATGCAACACGGTCCGGGGACGAACCGGCCGCGTCCTTACTCCACGACGTGCGGGTAGTCCGCCGCGCGGTGTTGGAAGGCCAAGACGGCGGGGTTCCGGATGACGCCGTCGCGGATCTCGATGGCGCGGCGGATGGTTTCGTCACTGTCCCAGGCGGACGGTCCGCCGAGGACCGTCTCCAGGAACGGGAGCAGCGCCTCGCTGTTCTCCCACGTGGCCGAGTTCCACAGGTAGGACGGGCTGTGGTCGACGGCGTAGTAGGTGATGCCGTCGCCGACCACGAACGCCGGGTCGGCGAACGTGGTGGGCCGGGCCCAGCTGAAGCCCATGCCTTCGTCGCAGGAGACGTCGACGATGAGGCTGCCGGGCGCGAACGCGGCGAGGTCGTCCTCGAGGAGGAAGGTCAACGGCGCGGCGGTGTCCTGCAGGACGCAGTTGACGACGATGTCGTGCTCGGCGAGGAATCCCGCCAGGGGCACCCGTCCGCGGTCGGTCAGGGCGTGGCTGCGGCGGGGGTCGCCGGGGTTGTTCACGTCGTGCTCGAACTGCACCATCCTCGCGGAGTGGATCGGCGAGCCGACCGCCGGGACGTCGCGGCCGGTGAGCACGTGCACGTCGTGCACGCCGTGCGCGTTGAGCGCGGTCACCGCACCCCGCGCCGTCGCCCCGAAGCCGATCACCGCCGCGCGCAGCCGCCGGCCGTAGTCGCCGGTCGAGCCGATCACCTGCAGGGCGTGCAGCACCGAGGAGTAGCCGGCCAGCTCGTTGTTCTTGTGGAAGACGTGCAGGCCGAACGAGCCGTCGCGGTTCCAGTGGTTCATCGCCTCGAAGGCGATCAGCGTCAACCGGCTGTCGATGGCCGTCTGCGTGAGCTCGCGGTCCTGGACGCAGTGCGGCCAGCCCCACAGCACCTGTCCCGGTCGCAGTTCCGCGACGTCCCGCGGAAGCGGCTTGGCCAGCAGGATGATGTCGCACTCGGCGACGAGCTGCTCCCGCGTGCGCAGCCCGGCGACGGCGCTCGCCAGCTGTGCGTCGGGGACGCCGAAGGCTTCGCCGTAGCCGTGTTCGAGGTGGATGCGGCCACGGAGGCCGGGGTCGATGCGTTCGACGTGGCGTGGGTGGATCGGCAGCCGGCGTTCGCCCGCTTTCCGCGAATGCGCGACGACGCCGAGGGTGAGCTGGTGCACGGGGGCCCCTTTGCTAGACCCCAGTCTAAGCACACGGTGACCTTCGGCCGTTCGCCGCTCGGCGGCGTGGCGGCATCGGGGGCACGCTGGACCCGGTCACGTCCCTGCCGGGACGGGGACCGAGCCACGGAAAGGCGGACGCTCATGACAGCCGATCGGCCGGTGAGCCCGAAGCGCGAATCCTCCGAAGAAGTGCTGTCCGCGGTTCCCTACGGGCTCCGGGTCGCGGCCGCCGTCGCCTGGCGCTCGCTGATCGTGGCGGGCGCCCTGACGGTCGTGGGTTTCGTGGCCGTCAAGCTGGCCTCGGTGCTGGTCCCGGTCGCGGTGGCCCTGCTGCTGGCGGGCTTGTTCTCCCCCGCCGTTTCCTGGTTGGCGGGCAAGAAGGTCCCCCGCGGTCTGGCGGCCGCGATCGTGCTGGTCGGGGGAACCGTGCTGGCCGGCGGCGTGGTGACGTTCGTGGTCATCAGCGTCACCGTGGGCATGCCCGGGCTGATCGACCAGGTCACCGCGAGCCTGACCGACCTGCACACCTGGCTGCGCACCGGGCCGCTGCACCTGAGCCAGGTCCAGCTCGACGAAATGCTCGGCAACCTGACCGCCATGCTCGGCCGGAACAAGTCGGCCATCGCCTCGGGCGCGCTCACCACGGCGGTGACCGTGGGAGAACTGCTCGCCGAAGCCCTGCTGGTTCTGTTCTGCCTGATCTTCTTCCTCGCCCAGGGCCGCGTGATCTGGGCGTTCGTGCTGCGGGCCGTGCCGGCCGGCGTGCGCGGCCGCGTCGACGTCGCCGGCCGCAGCGGGTTCACCACCCTGGCCCACTACATCCGCGGCACCGCCGCCGTCGCGTTCGTCGACGCCGCCGGTATCGGCCTCGGCCTGGTGATCGTCGGTGTCCCGTTGGCGGCTCCGTTGAGCGCGCTGGTCTTCCTCGGCGCGTTCGTCCCGGTCATCGGCTCGGTGATCGCGGGGGCGATCGCCGTCCTGGTGGCCTTGGTGGCCAACGGCGTGTGGGCGGCCGTCATCGTGCTCGCCGTCGTCGTCGGCGTCATGCAACTCGAAAGCCACGTCCTCCAGCCGCTGCTGCTCGGACGCGCGGTCCGGCTGCACCCCTTGGCCGTGGTCCTCGCCCTCGCCATCGGGCTCGTCGCCGCCGGCATCGTCGGTGCCCTGCTCGCCGTGCCCCTGCTCGCCGTCTTCAGCTCCGGCGTGCGAAGCCTGACCGCCCGGCCGGAGAACCACTCGCCTGGGCGAACCGCGCCCGGCGCGTCCGCTCCTAATCTGGAAGCCCGCGCCCCGGACCCCGGCGCCCCATGACGGCGCACCCCGTGCGCCGCGAGCGAAGGCGGGCACCGGTGGACGACGAGCAAACCGAACCGTATCCGGCGGGACGGACCGCGAGGAATGCGTACCGGACGTGGCCCACGCGCCACGGCGGTGGCTACCCACCCGGCTGGCTCGTCCGCTACCGCCACCGCGCCGGCCGCCCGCATCCGGCCTCGGGCGCGGCCACGGCGTGGTGCGAGAACGTCGGGACCGTCGCGGGGCACAGCCTGCGCGACGAGCACACCAGCACCACCTGGGTGCCCATCCGCCGGCAGGGGTCCGCCTCCGATGAGCAGGTCAGCCTGGTGCGGGCCACCGACATCCTCGACGCCCGGCCACCCGGTTCCGACGAGCGAACCGGGAGCTGAGCCGCCGCTCTTCACGCAGGTGTGGCCAGGCAAGCGGAAACGGGGTCCCGCGGTCAGCCGGTGTCCGCCGCCGCCCAGCGCGGCGCCGCGATGGCCGCTGCCCGCGAGGTGTGCACGACCAGGCGTTCGTCCGCGCGAGTGAGCCGCAGCGGCCGCAGGGTCGCACGCGTCGTGGCCACCAGCCGCACCTCGGTGCCCGGGGTAGCCCCGCGGTGGGCGTCGAGCAGCACCTGCAACCCGGCGGTGTTCAGGAACCGGACGAGGGACAGGTCGACGACGATCCGCTGCGGCAGCAGGCTCAAGCTCGCTTCCAGGACGTCGTGGAGCATCGGCGCCGTGCAGAGGTCGACCTCACCGTCCACGGCCACGACCAACGTCCCGCAGAACCTCTCCACGGTGATCGTGAGATCCTGGTACCGGTGCGGCGGCAACGGGCGCGGGCGCGGGAAGTCGATGACGACGGACGGCACGATCGGCTCGCCGGCGGCACTCTGTCCATGGTGGACGGTCATGATGCCGTGCCCCCGCCCTGGTGCCGGATGGAGTCCCCGCCCTTGTGGTGGTCCCTCCGGCCGTACACGCCTTCGAGCACGCTCTCGAGTTTGTGCACGGCACCCTGGCACGCCTCGGCGACCGAACCCGCGTGGTGGCTGACGGCCACCTTCCGGCGTCCGGTCGGCCGGACCTCGAGCACGCAGCGGCGGTCCATTCCGCCGTCGGCGGCGGACTCTTCGCTGAAGTGGGCTTCCAGCCGCGTGATGTGGTCGCTGAACCGCGACAACCGAGCGGCCAGCTCCCCTTCGAAGTGCCGGATCAGCTCTTCGCCGCCGGGCACCGTTCGATCCGTGCTGATCTGGATCTGCATGCGCTGTCCTCTCGCCGGCCGGCCCGGGTCTGCGACGCGGGTGCCCGGCCTCCGGCCATCGTGTCCACTTCGGCGACGGCCTGCCCAGGGTCACCCGCCCCCGGTCCGAGGGCCGAAGGAACCTTTCTCACGTCCACCGCGCCGATGCGGCCGCTGCGGCCGGAGATGATGGACCGCGGGATGGATGTCGCCCATTCCCGCGCCCGGAAGCCCGGCGTAGGGAATGCTGTCGAAGTCGACAGCCACGATCCGGATGGTGAACAACGGCGCGACGGTCCCGCTGATGTCGACGACATTGGCGTGACTGACCAGCTCGAAAACGGTGCGGATGGCCGACATCGTCTCCGTACGGTCCGGATCGCGCGCCGGTGGAAACCGCCCCTGTTCTCGCAGCTACCCCATTTCGGTGACAGGGAATGACCTGACTCGAGCTGATCCGCGCCGGTGATGCACCAGACCGGCTGCAGCAAATCAGTCGTGTCGCACCTGTCTGTGATGACGGAAAGGAACTGAATCGGTTCGGCCACGGGCCCGAGCGCCCCTGCCGGTGGGCAGAGGCGTTGTCAGAGAATCGTCCGGCACTTACCGCTTTGCCTGCGGAAGCGGCGGGTGAGGACGAGCAGCAATCCGCCGAGGACGACAAGCAGCGCTCCCAGCCCGACCAGAGCACCCAGCAGGGGGCTGGCCCCGGTACTGGCGAGGCCGGACGTACCGATCGGCCCGTTGTCGTGCCTCTGGCCGCCACCGGTGCCGCCAATGCGGGACGAGGTGGTGCCGAGACCCATCCCTGGCGAGCTGGAGGTCGTCTCACTACCGGTGGTGGACGTCGCGCTCGTGCCGTTGGTGGAGGTGGAGGGCACCGTGGTGGAGGTTTGCGACGTCGACGGCACCGTGCTAGGCGACGACGAGGTCGGACTGGGCCTGCGCGGCCGCGGCATCACCCGCGTGCGTGGCACCGGTCACTTTACCGGGCGGGAAACCGGTGATCGCGGTACCGGGAGAGACACCGAGGTCCCCGGCCAGCCTGGTGGGACCGGTGTTCGTCACCGTCTGCCCGCCCAGCACGGATAGGACGCTGCAGTACCGAGCCCGACCGGCGCTTCCGCGGCAACGGCCTGCGGAAGCACCGGCACCAGCCCCAGAACCAGAGTGCTCACCGCCGCGGACAAACCTATGACGGCGCCACCTCGGTGCCACGTCCATGTTCTGCGGCAATCGCTGTTCATGGGTATTTCCTCCCACCGACTCGACTGGAAAGCCGGCGGGAGTCTGGGCCGGAAATATGTCCACACAGGGAAGCGAAGGTCTGCACCTGTGGTCCGATTCGGTGAACCGCCAGGCCGAGAGGAACCCGGGGCAGGGCCGCAGCACTCGACACGGCAAGATTCACCGCCCTGCCGCCTTTCCTGCTCGTTTTCCCACTCCACTCTCCGCAGATTTCCGGGACTGGCGAGGGTCCGCTTGCTCGGCGACCGTGGCAGGGATCTCGGCCGTGTACGGCACCGGACGATCCGGCGCCACCATTCGAAAAACCGGTGCCACCGGCGACATGATCCTTGAGTTCAATCGATTCATCGCCGACGGACGACCCGATTGCCGTCGAACCCCAGCCCACGCAGATGGTGCCTGCCAAACCGCGTGCCGTGTGGAGTTGCGCGGCGAACCACACTGCGCGCCGCCCGCAAATCGCGGCGGCCGGCCGAGGGATGGGTGGCGCGGTCGCCGGTGACCGGCATGAGCATGCCCTACGCAGCATTCCGACGTGGCCGCGCCGAAGACATGACATTCAGGCGAGACACGTCCCCGCCCCTACCCGCGGCGTGGCCCGGACGGCCGCAGCGGTCACGAAACGCGCAGGGGGTCGCCGCTGCGCGACAACCACATGGCCGACGGCCTCGTGGTTGTCGCGGTCGCTCCTAGCGGACGGCCTGGAACTGGGCAGTCCAGGTCGTGTGGAAGGTCATGGCCTGGCAGCGGATGTCCGTGTCGTCCTTCATCTTCACGGCGTCGGTCAGCTTGTACGGGAAGTTGGCCTCACTCACGGCGAGCGTCGGCAGCAGCGGGTCCGCGCCGGCGACGGACAGTTCGAGCTGACCCTGGCAGTAGGGCTTGTCGGCGACGTTCCCGACGGTGTCGATCACGACCTCACCCGGGGCCACGGACAGCAGTTTGATCTTCACGTTCGCGTTGGGGTTGGACAAGGTCAAGGTGACGTAGGCCTTCTCGCCGGGCAGCAGCGTGCCGGTCTGCGCACCGGTCACGGTGGCGGGGGTCATCGCCTCGGCGGAGCCGGACACCCCGCCGGTGGTGCTGTCCTGAACGAACGCGGCGACCGCGAACCCGCCGATCCCCACCAGCGCGCCGACCGTGGCGACGACGATGACGGATTTGGCTTTGTTGTTGATACGCATGAAACTTCTCCTTCAATTGAATGGTGCTCCGCTATCAGGGTTCGGTGGTCGGCGCCGGTTCACCGGAACTGTTCGTCGCCGGGGTGGGCGTGCTGCTCATCGGCAAGACCGTTCCGGCCGGCATTACCGGCTCCGACGACGGCGCGACAGACAGCGTCGTGGCTTCGATCACCGGTTCCGGCGTGGCGGATCGGGCAGGCTCCCAATTGCCGGCCGTGCCGTCGACCGTCGCGGTCACCACGACCAGATCGAACCCCGCGGCCACCGCTGAACCGGTGGCGGAAAACGTGATGGCCGTCAAGACCATGACAATGGTTCGGCGACAGGTATGCATGTGCACGCCCTTCAGGGCTTGATCTCCGGCGTCATGGCGCCATCCTGGGGATCGAGCACTGCGGGCTCGTATCGGTTCTCTTGAAGCTGGTCGATGCCACTCATCGTCTCGGCCACAGCCGGATGTTTGAACCGTTTTTTTCTTACCCTGGACGTCGCATCTGCGACGCGCCCCGTTACGAAAATCGACCTGCGGCGTCGAAATGTTATAAATGCCCGACAATTCGCACCGAAAACGAACTGCGTACGTACTGTGTTCACGAACGCGCCGAACCGGATACCCGCCACGAGATCATCGGAACAACGCGGCACCTGAGCACCCAATAGCTTCACCTTGGTGCCGGCCGTTCGCGCGCGACCGAGTTCATCACGCCGGTCGACGAGCATGGTCATCACAACCCGCTCAGGGTCGGAGACGCAGTGGCCACGTTGGACGATGACCGGGCTGTGACGGCCCTCGCGGCGCGCGGCCGGCCTCGCCACGCCGGGCGGGGAGGCGCGTCGACGTCACGGAACGCGGCAAGTGCACCAGTGGCCGGCTCGGGGAAGTCCGGTGGGGATCATCCCGGATGCCCCCCACCGGGTCCGCCGCGACCCTGGTCGCCTCACCGACCCGGTGCACCGCGCTGACCGTCGCCGCCATCACCGGACTTTCGCTCAGCACGACCGGGACCGCGGCCGCGAGCGGCGGCCCCGACCGTCAGCGATCACCCGGACCCTGGAGCTGATGACCACGACCGGAGCCACCGGCGCGCAGGTCCGCATCGCCGCCCGCGACGGGAGCTCACCGCCCGCAGCGGCGTCGCCCGGCTGGGGTTGCCGCCCGGCGTGCGGGGTCGACCCGCCACCGAACCCACAGCGGCTGGACGCCGCGCACCGTCGCTGTCTTCCTTGCGAACCCGCGCTACACCGGCCGGCGAAACTCGAACCGCCGCGCGGTACGGCGGCTCGCCGGCGAAACTCTGTCCGAGGACTTGTGCGCTCCGGGTCCCGCCCGCCGCCGGTCCCGCGGAAGGGCCGAAAGTTCCCCGATGGATGACCTGAGGCCCTACGCAGGGCCGGGCGAGCCGGTGAGACTGGCGATCCAACGAGGGACGGAGCCCGGCCGTGCACGTGCGACTTTCCCTGCCGGAAAGGAACGACCTCACCCTCGGCGTAGAGGAGGAATTCGTCCTCGCGGACCCGGCGACCGGTGCGGTGGCCCTCGCCGCGCCCCGGGTGCTGGAGCTGCTCGACGGCGAACCCGCCGTGATGCCGGAGTTCCTGCGGTTCCAGATCGAAACCGCCACCGGGATCCACACCGGGCTCGACGGACTCCGGGCGGAGCTGCTCGGGTTGCGCCGGCTCGTGGCGGACGCGGCCGGCCAGGCCGGGTGCCTGGTGCTGGCGTCCGGGACACCCCCGTGCGGCGACCTGCCGGGCCTGCCCGGCGTCACCGCCGAACCCCGGTACCGGGCGCTGGCCGCCCGATACCCCGCGCTCCTTCCGGAAGCCGGCACGTGCGCCTGCCACGTGCACGTCGGCATTCCGTCCCCGGCACTCGGCGTCCGGGTCCTGGCCGGCCTGCGCCCCTGGCTCGCCCCGCTGCTGGCCGTCAGCGCCAATTCGCCGCTCGCCCACGACGAGGATTCCGGGTGGGCCAGCGGCCGGTACCCGCTGTGGTCGCGCTGGCCGACCGCGCACCCGCCGCTGGACTGGCCGGACCCGGCCGCCTACGCCGCGAGCGTCGACGGCGCGGTGCGCCGTGGTGAAGCCTTGGACGCAACCGGGGTGTACTACTATGCCCGGCTCTCGCCGAAGTACCCGACGGTCGAGATCCGCATCGCGGACGTCGGTTTGACGGCCGAAGACGCGGTGTTGCTCGCCGGACTGACCCGCGCCCTCGTGGTCACGATCCTCGCGGAGGCCCGGGCCGGCGTCGCGCCCCGGCCGGTCCGGACCGCGCTGGTCGTCGCCTCGCTCACCGCCGCGGCGCGCGGCGGCTACCCCGGCGACGGCATCGACCCCGGCACCGGGCAGGTCCTCCCGCAGCACGTGCTCGTCGGCCGGCTCCTGGAGTACGTCCAGCCGGCCTTGGAGGCCAACGGGGACTTCGCGACGATCGAGCGGCAGCTCGCCGCGGTGCGGGCCGGGGAAACCGGCGCGGCACGCCAACGCGCTTTGTTCGCCGACGCCGGCTCACCGGCCGCGCTCGTGGCGAAGCTGGCCTCGACGACTCTTGCCGAGAGAGGTGGCTCCGGCCCGGTGCCGGGGCGACGACCGGTGGCCGTCCAGGACGGCTGAGCCGGCTTCGGGAACGTTCGCGGGCTGCGGCGCTGCAAGGCGGACCGATCTGGGCCGCCGACGGCGGGCGGAACCGTCGCCTCCATTCGAGGTCCCTCATCCGGGGGATTCGGTTCTGGTGGATGGCGTAGCGCGCCTAGGCTGTCCGGAGCGCCCCAGACCTCGGCGTGCCCGCCGTTCCCCGCACTGCGCGGAACGCACCCACGGCCGAGGAGACGACGGATGGCTGCCCGGAACCCGGACGGTATCGCGCCAGTGGACGATGTCACTCCCCGCCCACCTCGGCGCCAGATCGCGTTCAGCGTCGGGAACTGGCGCGTCACCTACGCCGGCCCGGATCCACGCTCGCCGCGGACCGGCACCCTCGCCGGGCGGCCCGAGTTCGGCCCCGGAGGGGCTCGCGTCCCCGTCATCGCCGACGAAGGCCCCGCGGCCTCGGTGCGCTGGATCGACGACCGGGACATCATCGCCGTGACGGCGCTGCCGGCCGGCGAACGACCGGTCACCGGACGCCCCTGAACAGCCCGGGACACGGCCGGCATCGTTGCGCAACCCCCTGATCGGGCGGCGCCAGGTGTAGAATCCGGGTACCGGGAGCATTTCGCGCGCCGGCGGCAGAGCCGGCGCCGTCCTCGGGTTTCCCTCCACATCGGTCACTGCGATCGGGACGGGACAGCGGCATGACGCCGGAATCGCCCACCAGAACCAGAACATCCTCCGCGCGGCCGCGTCAGGGCCCTCTTCCGCCACCCAGACTGGTGTGGAAACCGCGGAGCGGACCGGCAGGTCACGTCGACGGCGGCTGGTGGCCGTGGTCGCGCGATCTCACGGCGGAACTGCCGGGGCTGGCCGCGGCGCTCACCGCCCGGATGGGCCACCTCACCAGGGTGGCGTACGCCGTGTCCGAATGGGACAGTGCGCCGCGGCGGCTCGAGATCGGCGGACACGTCATCCGGCTCGACGGTCTCCTCGACCGGGACGGCCACGTCCTGTCCGTCACCGGCCCGGAACCGAACCACCTCACGCTCCTCGTCATCCCACCGGAGGCGGTGGACACAGCGGGACACCGCGCGCTGATGACCGCGTCCCGCCGTGGCAACACCGAGCGGCCGGCGGACATCCTCGCCGCGAGCGGGGCGCTCGTCGTTCCGGCAGCGCTCCGGCCCCGGCACGACACCACCGAAGACGACTGGGAAGCCGAAGGCGGGCACGTCTCCTGATCTCTCCCGTCGAACCGCGAGGAACGAGGACGACCACCGAAGCCGCTATTCGACGCACTCCCGTTTTCCGGCACGCGATGCCCAGGCAGCGAGGGCGGCGGGCCACCGGGACCCACCCGTTCGCCGACGCCCCGAGCGGGCCGGCCGGGTTGTCCTCGGTGACCTCCGCCCCGGACCTCGGCGGTGCCACCCCGAAGTAGACCGGCTTCCGGTCAGCCGGCCCATGTCCATGCCCGGATTTCCGGCATGTCCTCGAAGTGTTCACGGATGTAGCCGCGGTGGCGGGCCAGCATCGCGTGACAGTGCTCGGCCAGCGCCGCCCCGCCTTCGGGCACCCGCGCGGACCTGCGCAGTGCTTCGAGGACGAGGTGGTAGCGGCTCATCCGGTTGAGCACGACCATGTCGAACGGCGTGGTGGTGGTGCCCTGCTCGGTGTAACCGCGGACGTGGAAGCGGCCCGGGTCGAGGCGGCCGTGCAGCAGCTGGTGCACGGCCCGGGGGTAGCCGTGGAAGGCGAACACCACGTCGGCGGTGGCGGTGAACAGCCGCTCGAACTTGCGCTCGCCGAACCCGTGCGGGTGGTCGCCGGGCGGGAGCAGGCCCATCAGGTCGACCACGTTGACCACCCGCACCCGCAGGTAGGGGACGTAGTCGCGGAGCAGCCGGGCCGCGGCCAGTACCTCCAGGGTCGGCACGTCACCGGCGGCGGCGAGCACGATGTCGGGTTCGCCGTCGGCCGTCTCGGTGCCGGCCCAGTCCCATGTGGACGCTCCCGCGGCGCAGTGGGCGGCCGCTTCCTCCATGTCGAGGTACTGCAGGTGCTCCTGCTTGTCGGCGACGATCAGGTTGACGTGGTCGCGGCTGCGCAGGCAGTGTTCCGCCACCGACAGCGTGGTGTTGGCGTCCGGCGGGAACCAGACCCGCACGACGCCGGGCGCGAGCGGGATGGCGATGTCGATCAGGCCCGGCCCCTGGTGCGAGAAACCGTTGTTGTCGTTGCGCCAGCAGGTCGAGGTCAACAGGACGTTGAGCGACGCGACCGAACGGCGCCAGGGCAGGTCCGCAGCGTGCTGCAGCCACTTGGCGTGCTGGATCAGCATGGAGGCCGAGACCATCGCGAACGCTTCATAGGTCGCGAAGACGCCGTGCCGGCCCGACAGCAGGTAACCCTCCAACCAGCCCTGGCACAGGTGCTCCGAGAGCACCTCCATGACCCGGCCATCGGGTGAGACGTGGTCGTCGGTGGTGAGGATCGGGGCCTGCAGGCAGCGGTCGGTGGCCTCGAAGACGGCGCCGAGCCGGTTGCTGGCCGTTTCGTCCGGGCAGAACAACCGGAACGTGCCGCCGCCGTCGGATTCCCGGGTACTGGCGCGGTAGACGTCGCGCAGCAGCTCACCGAAGGGACGGGTGTTGCCGTGGTGCACGACACCGGGCGCCGGCACGGTGACGGCATACGGTCCCAGCACGGGGATGTCGAGCCGGCGCAGCAGCCGTCCGCCGTTGGCGTACGGGCTCGCGGACATCCGCTTGTCCCCGTGCGGAGCGAGCGCGGCCAGCTCCGGGACGAGCCGGCCGGTGGCGTCGAACAGGCTTTCCGGGACGTACGACCGCAGCCACCGCTCCAGCAGCCGGAAGTGTCCGACGTCCTCCCGGACCAGGGTCAGCGGTACCTGGTGCGCCCGGAACGTGCCTTCGACGGCGACGCCGTCGACGACTTCCGGGCCGGTCCAGCCCTTCGGCGTCCGCAGGACGATCGCCGGCCAGCGGACCGGCCGGAACGGCTCGGCCCCTCCCGTGCGGGCCTGCCGCTGGTTTTCGCGGATCCCGTCGTGGGCGGCAGCAAGGGCTTCGTGCAGGTCGGTGAACACCGCGGCGGGGTCGTCCCCGGCCACGAGGACCGGGTCCCAGCCCTGCGCGGTGAGCAGGCCGAGCACGTCGGTGTCGTCGGCCCGGCCGAGCACGGTGGGCCCGGCGATCTTGTACCCGTTGAGGTGCAGGATCGGCAGCACGGCACCGTCGCGGCGGGCGTTGAGGAAGGCGGGGATCTTCCAGGACCCCGCCAGCGGCCCGGTCTCCGCCTCACCGTCCCCGACCACGCAGGCCACGATCAGGTCCGGGTGGTCGAACGCGGCGCCGGCGGCGTGGGTCAGGGAGTAGCCGAGTTCGCCGCCCTCGTGGATGCTGCCGGGCGTCTGGACACCGACGTGGCTCGGCACGCCCCCGGGCGTGGAGAACTGCCGCACCAGCCGGGTCAGCCCGGCGACGTCGGAGGAGACGGCGGGATACGCCTCGCCGTAGGTGCCTTCGAGGTAGGCGTTCGCGAGCAGGGCCGGTCCGCCGTGGCCGGGACCGGCGACGTAGACGCAGTCGGTGCCGGTCTCGCGGATGAGCCGGTTGAGCAGGGTGTAGATCATCGACAGCCCCGGGCTGGTGCCCCAGTGCCCGAGCAGGCGCGGCTTGATGTCCTCCACCGAGAGGGGTTCGCGCAGCAACGGGTTGTCCTGCAGGTAGATCTGGGCGACGGTCAGGTAGTTCGCCGCGGCCCACCACCTCAGGTCCAGGTCCCGGTCGTGCGCTTCGTACGGCGAAGCCGTGGTCATGGTGCCGGTCAGGGTCGTGGACTGCTGCATTGCCGTGGCCTTCCCAAGGCGGATCGGGCGGCCGGTCAGCCGGCCGTGCTGGTGCCGGTAACGCGGACCGCGGTCACCCCGGGCACCGCCTGGGCCAGCACGGTCGCGACGTGCCGGTCGGTCTCGTCGTCGAACGCGTCCACGACCTCCACCGCGCCGCCGTGCACCTCGACCGTCCAGCGCGCCGGGCCGCCGTAGATCGCCAGCTGGTGGCGCACGTCGGCCGAAATGACTTCGTCGTCGCGGGCGAGCGCCTGGACGAGGTCGCGCCGGGTGACGATGCCGACGACGTGGGCCCCGTCGACGATCGGCATGCTGCGGATCCGGTCTTCGAGCAGGACGCGCACCAGGTCGACCACGTCGGTGCCCGCGCCCATCCCGACCACCGGGGTGGTCATCACCCCGCCGACGGTCCCGGCCGGCGGCACGTCGGCAACAGTGTCTTCGCCCGGGGTGTCTTCGGCCGGGCGGTATCGCGCGTCCCGCGGGAACCGGTCCCGCACGAGGTCCGCCTCGGTCACCACGCCGATGAGCCGGCCGTCGGCGTCGAGGACCGGGAGCGCGGTAAAACCGTGGGCGGACAACAGGTTCGCGGCGTACTTCACCGTCATGTCCGGTGTCACGGTGACGACGGGGCTGCTCATGATGTCGCGTGCTTGCATCGGACTCCTCTTCCGTCGGCCTTCACGCTATGGGGCGTGGCCGCGGGCGCGCTGCGGTCGTTCGTCACCGATCGCGAGGTCCACCGGCACCCGCGGTCCGGGCGGCCATCGCCAGGGTCGTCTGCCGGGCGATCTCGAGCCCCTCGCGCGCGGACACGACCAGCACCCGCACGGGCTCGTGCGCCCGGCCGGCCTCCCGGTCGCCTTCGGCGGCCAGGCGCCCGGGATCGACCCGCACCCCGAAGACCCCCAGCCGCCGGCAGAGCTCGGCCAGCAGGGCCGGCTGGTGTTCCGCGACGCCGCCGGTGAACACCAGCGCGTCCAGCCGGTCCAGGGAAGCCACCATCGCGCCGATCTCCCGGCGCAACCGGTGCAGGTAGACCTCGATCGCGGCGTGGGCGTCCGGGTCGCCGCGATCCCGCGCGGCCAGTACATCCCGCACGTCACCACCGGTACCGGTCATCCCGGCCAGGCCGCTTCCGCGGTCGAGCGCGTCGTCGAGTCCGGCCGCGTCGGTGACGCCGGAACGCAGCAGGTACAGCAGCAGGCCCGGGTCGACGCTGCCGGAGCGGGTGGCCATCACCGCCCCTTCCAGCGGGGTGAAGCCCATCGACGTGTCCACGCTGTGGCCGTCGCGGACGGCGGTCACCGAAACGCCGGCCCCGATGTGGCAGCAGACCAGCTGCAGCCCCGTGGTTTCCCGGTCGAGCAGCTCGGCCGTGCGGCGCAGGGCGGAGGCGCAGGAGAGACCGTGGAAGCCGTAGCGCCGCAGTTCGTGCTCGCGAACCCAGCTCTTCGGCAGTGCGTAGTGCGCCGCGGCTTCCGGCATCCGGGCGTGGAAAGCGGTGTCGAAGCACGCGTACACCGGGCCCGGTACGACTTCGGCGACCACCTCGGCCAGTTCCAGCGACAGTGGCTGGTGCAGCGGCGCCAGCGGAGTCAACGCGGTCAGCCGCGCGGTTTCCGCGTGGTGCAGCGCGACCGGGTCGGTGCTCAGGCCGCCGTGCACGAACCGCACCCCGGCCGCGTCGATCGGATGCCACCGGACCACCAGGCCGGCCAGCGGCTGCCGGGCCTCGGTGGCGGACGCGGCGCCGACCGTGGCCCGGTCCACCTCCCGGCCGTCCTCGACGACCGACAGCTTGACGCTCGACGAGCCGGGGTTCACCGTCAGCACCCGCATTCGGCGTTCCCGTCCGCGCTGCCGGGCCGGGGACGCGCGGCTGTCGCGGCAGCGGCTCGCCGGGCCACCGCGTCGCGGTAGTCCCGCGTCGGGTCCAGGACGTCGGCGACGAACCGGCGGACACCCTTTGCCCGGCGACGTCGATGAGCTGCTCCAGCAACGCCGTGGGTCCGGGTGGGCGCATCCACCACCAGCGTGATCTGGGCCTCGGCCGGGCCCAGGCCGAAGAACCGGTAGTACCGGTCCCGGTCGGAAAGCTGGACGTGCAGGGCCCGGACGGCCGCGGCGTCGGCGGGGTGCAGCACGCGCACCCAGGCCACCTCGCCGTCGGAGAGCAGGACCCGCGCGGCCGTCACGGTGTCCCCTCCCGGGCGAGGAGTTCACCGGCCACGGCGCGGATCCGTCCGATCATGAGGAGCGCCTGCGCGTCCGTGAACATGCCCTGGCGAGCGAGATCGATGATGGCGGTCACAGCGCTGCGGTGTGGCTCGGCGATTCCCGCGAGGTCGACGGGTGCCATGGTGTGCTCCTCGGTCGGCTGGTCGTCGCGCCGGGTCACGCCGGTCATCGAAGTCCTCGCTCCGCAGGTGTTCCGGCCCGCTGGACCCGGCCGCGCGGTTCCGCGGTGCTGAAGTAGGCGGTCCGGCGGCGCAGGTGACGACGAGGTGCGGGCCGCGGCGTGGTCGTCGTCGTCCGGACGAGGCGGTAGAAGAACCGTTTGCCCACCTCGATCAGCACGAGGTAGCCCAGCACCATCCCGGCCAACGCGGCGAAGAACCCGCCCGGGAGGGGCGAGAACCCCAGTGTGGCCGCGAGCGGTGTCGCGGGCAGCAGGGCGCCGACGGTCACGACACCGAGGGCGCCCAGGGTCAGCGGCAGGCTGGGATGGCTGCGGAAGAACGGGGTCCGCCGGGTGCGGATGGCGAAGATCACCAGCGTCTGGGTGGCCAGGGATTCGACGAACCAGCCCGAGCGGAACTGGTCCGGGCCCGAGTGGAACACCCACAGCATGACGCCGAAGGTGACGAAGTCGAACACCGAGCTCAGCGGGCCGAAGAAGACCATGAACCGGCGGATGAACCCGAGGTCCCAGTGGGACGGACGGCGGAGCTGCTCCTCGTCGACATTGTCGGTCGGGATGGCGAGCTGGCTGGTGTCGTAGAGCAGGTTGTTGAGCAGGATCTGCGAAGGCAGCATCGGCAGGAACGTCAGGAACAGGGACGCGCCCGCGGCGGAGAACATGTTGCCGAAGTTGCTGGAGGTGCCCATCAGCACGTACTTGATGGTGTTGGCGAAGATCCGCCGCCCTTCGGTGACGCCGTCGGCGAGCACGTCGAGGTCCTTCTCCAGCAGGATCACGTCGGCGGCGTCCTTGGCGACGTCGGTGGCCGAGTCCACCGAAATGCCGACATCGGCCGCGTGCAGGGCGAGCGCGTCGTTGACCCCGTCGCCGAGGAACGCCACTCCCCCGCCGCTGAGCCGCTGGACGCGCACGATCCGGGCCTTGTGCTCCGGGCTCACCCGGGCGAACACCGTGGTGCGCGTGATCGCGTCGGCGAGCTGAGCGTCGTCGAGGTCGTCGAGGTCGGCTCCGGTCAGCGCGGCGCCGTCGCCGAGGCCGAGGTCGTGGCAGACCTTCGCCGCGACCGCGGCGTTGTCGCCGGTGACGACCTTGACCGCGATGCCCAGCTCGTCCAGCCGCCGCAGGGACTGCGCGGCGTCGTGCTTGGGCGGGTCGAGGAACACCAGGAACCCGAGCAGCGTCAGGCCCCGTTCGTCCGCAGGTGCCGGTGGGCGGCCGCCGGGGAAGGGCCGCATGGCCACGGCGACGACCCGGTTGCCCGCCGCGAACTCGGCGTCCAAGGCGTGGCGCGCTTCGGGCGGGACACCGGTGCACCGATCCAGCACCGTCTCCGGAGCGCCCTTGGTCACCAGGACGGTGTGGCCCGCCGGGTCGCGGACGACCACGGAGACCATCCGCCGTTCGTGGTCGAAGGGCAGCACGCCCAGCGTGGTGTAGCCGGCCAGCGCGGAGCGTTGCGCCACCGAGCCCGGCGACGCCCACAGCGCCTGGTCGAGCGGGTTCCCGCCGACGGAGCCGGCGTTCTCGGTGCAGAGCAGACCCCAGCGCAGGACTTCGCCGGGATCGCCGCCGTCCGCCGGAACGGCTCGCATGTAGTCGATGCGGCCGAGGGTCAGCGTGCCGGTCTTGTCGGTGAACAGCACGTCGACGTTGCCCAGGTCCTCGATGCACACCAGCCGCTTGACCAGCACCTTGCGCCGGCTCATCCGCCGCGACCCGGCCGCGAGGCTCGTGGACACGACCGCCGGGAGCAGCTGCGGGGTGATGCCGACCGCGATCGCGAGCGAGAACAGCAGCGCGTCCAGGATCGGCTTGTGCAGCACCACGTTGACCGCGAAGATCGACGTCGTCAGCGCCCCGGCGACGTAGACCAGCAGCATCGAGAACTTCCGCAGCCCGACCTGGAACTCGGTGTCGAGCTGGTGAGTGCTCAGCCCGGCCGCGATCGCCCCGAACCCGGTGTGTGCGCCGGTCGAGACCACGACGCCGGTGGCGCTGCCCCCGTGCACGACGGTACCCATCAGCGCGCACCCGGACAGTTCGGCCAGTGCGGTGCCTTCCGGGACGGCCGCGGTGTCCTTCTCCAGCGGCAGCGATTCCCCGGTCAGCACCGACTCGTCGCATTCCAGGCCGGTGATCGCCAGCAGCCGGACGTCGGCCGGGACGACGTCGCCCAGCTTCAGTTCGACGACGTCGCCAGGCACCAGGGCGGTCACGTCCACCGGCACGGGGTGACCGTCCCGGCGCACCACGGTCTCGTGCCGGATCTGCGCGTGCAGGGCTTCCGCGGCCTTTTCCGCACGGTACTCGTTGAAGAACCCGAGCCCGACCGAGACCGCGACGATCACCCCGATGATGACCGCGTCGCTGCGCTCGCCGACGAAGTAGGACGCGACGGCGGCGACCATCAACAGCACCAGCAACGGCGAGCGCAGCTGGTGCCACAGCACCGGGACCAGCCGCGCACGGTGCGACGACACCGCGTTCGGCCCGTACCGTGCCGACCGTTCGGCGACCTCGGCGGCGGTCAACCCGTCGAGCGTGACGCCGAGCGCGTCCAGGACCGCGGCACCGGGCAACGCCGCGGCGTGTGCGATGTCGAGGTCAGGAGCAGGCGCTCGTGCGGGTGCTGCACTGGTGTGGATGGCCATGGGCGCCTCGGCGTTCGCGAACGGGATTCGGATCGGTGGGCCGGCCTGTGTGGCGCACCGAGATGACGAAGGGTGCCGGGGTCCGAGGCACGATCAGTGTATCCCTGCCGGGGCGCCGGGAGCCGTTCCGGGATTCGTTCCCCCGCGAAAGGCCTTCGAGCTCTTCCGCTGGCCAGGCGCCCAGCTGATCGTGGTCGGCAGCCGCTCGCCGGCGCCCTGCTGGGATCGACGGGCCACGACCTGCTCGCACGGGCCACCTGCCCGGTCGCCACCGAGCCCGGGGCCGTTCGCCGGTCCGCCGAGGTCGTCGGCCTCTGCTCGGCGGAGCCGTGGACGCGCGAGGCTGGGACCATGAGAATCCTCGTCGCGGTCGCCACCCGGCACGGCGCCACCCGGGAAATCGCCGAACACCTCGCCACGTCGCTCGGCTCCGCACTGACCGACGCCGGAGTGGCCCCCGAGGTCGAAGTCCGCGACGTCTGGCTGGTCTCCTCGCTGGCGGGCTTCGACGCGGTGGTCCTCGGCAGTTCCGTGCACCGGGGGCAGTGGCTCGGGCCGGCACGGACCTTCGCGAAGTCCTTTTCGGACGTTCTGCGCTGGCTTCCGGTCTGGTTGTTCTCCAGCGGCCCGGTGGACGAGGAGCACGAGCCGGCCCGCGAAATCGCCCGGCAGCTGGCGGCCCGCGACCACCGGGTGTTCGACGGGAAGGCCGACCGGCCGCTGATCCGGGCCTGGGGCCACGAGATCGGCGCAACCCTGGCTGCGGCAGTCGCCGGAAGTGCGACCTGACGGCGCCGCCCGGGAATCGGGCCGGGTCCGCCCGGCACCTCTCGACGGCCGGGAGGCCGGCAGGAGAAGGACATCGAATCCGCCGTGTGCTGCGCCGCAGGACAGCCGTGCTTCCCGCGCGAGCGGATCCGCCACTCCGAGCACGCGCTCGCGATCCAGCCACACCTCGATCGCTTCGCCCTCGAGCACGAACCGCCACGGCTGGGTGTTGTGCGGAGACGGTGCGCGGACGGCCGAGGCGAGGGCCTGCTCGGACATCGCCGGGTGCGGTCGGCTCATCGCGCTCCGGACTGTCGGGTGTCACTCCAGCGTCGCGGACGGCGGCCGTCCCGCGCGCCCGCCGTCGGTCACCAGCGGCCGGGACCAAAGCCTGCCGGCAATGGCGCTCAAGCCGTCCCGGTGGACGGCTCGAGGGCTCCGCTGGTGGTCAGGATCAGCACGGCGGACCCCACCGCGTCCGGCGCGGCGGCCGCTTCCAGCGCTCGCTTCGCCGCGGCCGGATCGGCGCCGGACGGGACCACCAGCAAGGTCAACCGGTGGATGCGCGGTCCGATCACGACGATCGTGTGCCGATCCAAGCCGAAGAACCCCGCCAGCCGGACGAAACCGCTCTCGAGCGCGAGCGTCCGGGGAGCCATGTCCCACATACCCGGGTTGAAGCCGATCCGGTCCACCGGACCCGAGTCCGCGGCGAGCGCGGTGACCAGGGCACTGAATTCCGCGACCGGCTCCCGCGAGCGTGGCCACCAACCGCCGTCGAAGCAGCCCTTGACCGCACCCGGCGGTTTCACCCGCAGCCGCCCCTCGACGGCCGGGGAACCGACCACGGGCCCCGCCGTGCTGTCCGAGAAGAACGTCATTTCCGGACACGCATCGCGGCGGTTGCTTTTTCCGGTCCGCCCGAACAGACGCAGCCGCGGTCGACCGTGCTCGCCTGCGTTGCCGCGCAGAACCGGCGCGCGATCATGTCGTGCGATTCCACCGGATGGGGACACACCGCGCAGGCGGTCACCGCCGGATCGCCGATTTCCGCGACGGCAACGCCCGATTCGACATCGATCCTCGACATAGCGGGTTCTCCTTTTCAGTTGGCCGACCGTGCGGGCGCGGTCCGCTGATCACACGAGAAAAGTCAGGACTCGCTCGAAATTCCGGCTTCGGGTCCCGGCATTCACCGAATGCGCCGAGGTCCGGGGCGATACCTTCACCTTACGCCCGTGCCGGCCACCCCACACACCCGGTGCGGCCGGGTCCCGGCAGCCGAACGCCCCTCGAAAAAAGGTCACACGACTCTAGGCCCGGGCCGCGGGGGAAAACAGAGTCGCTGCATGACCTCGGCGACGCCTCGGGCACGAGGATGACGTTCCGCTCGCCGCACCACCGTCCATTCCGTTCCGGGCTGCCGTGCGCAGCCGCCGACCCGAAGGGCCCGTGTGATCACGTTCGGTCTCCTGAGTACCTATCCGCCCACGCTCTGCGGCCTCGCGTCGTTCACGGCCTCGCTGCGCGGCGCGTTGCCGCCAGGCTCCGCGGGCGGGGTGGTCCGCGCGGTCGAGTCCGCCGCTCCCACCGGCGGCCCCGAGGTGGTCGGGGACCTGATCGCCGGCTCGCCGGCGAGCTGCCACGCGGCGGCGACCTTGCTCGACCGGGACGACGTGGCGATCGTCCAGCACGAATACGGCATCTACGGCGGCCCGGACGGCGAAGACGTCCTGCGCGTCCTGGAACTGCTGCGCGTGCCCGCGATCGTCGTGCTGCACACCGTCCTCAGTGCGCCGACACCGCATCAGCGCGTGGTCCTCAACGGCGTGCTCGCCACCGCGGCCGCGGTCGTGGTGATGAGCGAGACCGCGCGCGCCCGGCTCGTCGCCGGCTACGACGTTCCCGCCGGCCGGCTCGTGGTGATCCCGCACGGTGCCCCCGACAACGGTGGCCCGGCGGCGGCGCCGCACCACAGTCAGCACCGCCAGATCCTGACCTGGGGCCTGCTCGGTCCCGGCAAGGGCATCGAATGGGGTATCGAGGCGATGGCCCTGCTGCCCGCCCAGTGGCCGGAGCCGCGTTACCTGGTGGCCGGCCGCACCCATCCGAAAGTGCAGGCACAGCAGGGCGAAAGCTACCGCCGGTCGCTGCAGCTGCGGACCGAACGGCTCGGCGTGCGGGACCGGGTCCGGTTCGACGCCCGCTACCTCGCCGCCGCGTCGCTGCGGCGGCTGGTGGCCCACGCGGAGGTGGTCCTCCTCCCCTACGACTCCCGCGACCAGGTCACCTCCGGGGTGCTCATCGAAGCCGTCACCTCGCGGACACCGGTCGTGGCGACCCGCTTCCCGCACGCCGTCGAGCTGCTCTCCGGGGGTGCGGGCCTGCTCGTCGACCACCGGGATCCGGCGGCCATCGCGCACGCTCTCCAGCAGATCCTCACCGACCGGGCCGCGGCGGGCCGGATGGCCGCGGCGGCCGGGATCGCCGCGCGCAGCCTCGGCTGGGCATCGGTGGCCGCGCAGTACAGCCGGCTCGGCGCCGAGCTCGTCGCCGCCCGGCCCCGGGTGGTGGCGTGATGCTGGACGACCGCCACCTGCTGCGCATGGCCGACGACGTCGGTCTCTTCGAGCACGCGTGCGGGGCCATCCCGCGACGCGAGCACGGGTACTGCCTCGACGACGCCGCGCGCGGCCTGGTGGTGCTGAGCCGCGAGCAGGACCTGACCCCGGAGCTGTCACGAGTGCAGGAAACGCTCTTCGCCTTCACCGCGCACGCGCACGAACACGGCAGGTTCCGCAACCGGCTCGGCTACGACCGCGGCTGGCAGGACGCCCCCGGTCTCGGCGACTGGTGGGGCCGCGCGCTGTGGGGGCTCGGCAGTACGGCAGCACACGCCGGACGCGCGTGGCTGCGTGCCGAAGCCCGGCTGCTGTTCGACGCGGGAGCCCGCCGCCGGTCTCCGGACCTGCGTGCGATGGTCTTCGCCGGGTTGGGCGCCGCCGAGGTGCTCACCCGGTTCCCGGCGGACGAGCCGGCACGGGCGCTGCTCGGCGCCGCCGTCACGACGATCGGGCCGATTCCCGACGGCCGCGACTGGCCGTGGCCCGAGCCCCGGCTGGAGTACGCCAACGCCGCGGTCGCCGAGGTCCTGATCGCCGCCGGCGCAGTGCTGCCCGACCCCGGCGCACTCGCCGACGGCCTGCGTGCTCTGGGCTGGCTGGTGGACCGGCAGACCCGGGACGGCATGCTGTCGGTGGTGCCCGCCGGCGGCTGGGCGCCACGCCAGTCACCGCCCGGGTTCGACCAGCAGCCGATCGAGGTGGCCGCGCTCGCGGCGGCCTGCGCCCGGGCCCACGCGGTCACCGGCGACGCCCGCTGGACGTCCACTGTGGAACTGGCTCGCGATTGGTTCCTGGGCGCCAACGACGCCGGCATGCCGTTGCTGGACCAGGACACGGGAGGCTGCGGCGACGGGCTCCGCGCCGACGGTGTCAACCGCAACCAGGGTGCCGAGTCGATGCTGGCGATGCTCGCGACGTTCCAGCTGCCGCGGCTGCACGCCGACGCGCTGACCGGCGTCGGTGCGGCGTGACCGGCGAGAGTGCGGGACTGGCGACCCGGCATCCGGCCGGGTTCCGGCCCGACCCCACCCGGGTCGTGACGAAGCTGTTCGTGCCCGGCGAGGAGGCGCCCGAGACCCGGTCGCGGGCGGCCGCGTTGGTCGCGCGGGTCCTCGCCCTCCCGGAAAGCTCGGTCGAGTCCGGATTGGACCGGATCCTGACCGGCTTCGCCGGCCGCCATCGGGATCTGCTCGCGGTCCTCGAACACCACGCGTCGATCGTGAGCCACCGGCTCGTCGACCCCCGCTCCCTCAGCCGCCGGCGCCGGCTGCTCCTCGGCGCCTGCTTCACGCACGAGTACGCGGTCGAGGCGGCCGCGCTGTGCAATCCGTCCCTGGTGGCGCATCCCCGGCAGGACGGGCTGTCGCCCGGGCAGGTGCGAGTGGCGCTCAGCCTGCGCGGGATCGGCGAAGGGCACATCTCCTCGATCGGGTTCGCCACCGGCGTCCTGGGGCCCGGGACACGCGCCGAGTGGCACCCCCGGACCGGACCGGTGAGCACGGGCGAGCGCCAACCGGACTCCTGGAGCCGCTCGTGGCTGCGCGCCGCGCTGGAACACGACGGCTGCGACAACGAGATCACCGCCACCGTGACCGCGACCCTCCCCGATCCCTTCGGCCGGCCCGACCTCGACCAAGCGCTCGCGATGCTCGATCCCCGGCTGCTCGAACGCGCGGGAGCGGCCGGCACGACCCAGCGCATCCGCGAACTCGCCGCCGCCGGTTACACGGTGGGCTTCCCCGGCGACACCGACCTCGCGCAACGGCTGCTGTGGCCGGTCGGCGCGACCGAAAGCCACGGCATGGAAGACGCCCGCTTCGTCCGCTTCACCGCCGACACGGGCGAGACCGGCTATCGGGCCACCTACACCGCGTACGACGGCGCCACCGTGACGCCGCGGCTGCTGGAAAGCGCCGACCTGACGTCGTTCAGCGCGTTCGCCCTCACCGGCCCGGCGGCCCGCAACAAGGGAATGGCGCTGTTCCCCCGGCTCGTCGGCGGCAGGCACCTCGCCTTGTGCCGAGGGGACGGGGAAACGACGAGCTTGGCGACCTCGCGCGACGGCCGTTCTTGGTCCGGCGAAGTCCCGCTGCACGGGCCGACGGCGGCCTGGGAGCTGCTGCAGGTCGGCAACTGCGGCTCTCCGCTGGAAACGCCGGCGGGCTGGCTGGTGCTCACCCACGGCGTCGGGCCGATGCGGACCTACGCCATCGGCGCCCTGCTGCTCGACCTCGCCGACCCGGCCCGGGTCGTGGGCGCGCTGCCCGAGCCGCTGCTCCTGCCGGACGAGGACGAACGTGACGGCTACGTCCCCAACGTCGTCTACTCCTGCGGCGGGCTGATCCACGACGGCACGCTCTGGCTCCCCTACGGCAGCAGCGACACCCGCGTCGCCTTGGCCACCGTACCGGTGGACGCCCTCATCGCCCGGCTCCAGGAAACGCGTGCGTGAGCGCGTACCGGTGGGCCCCCGTTCGCGCACCCGTCGCCCTGCTCGTCGAACAGCCCGGCAGGGACGGCCGGAGCCGCCCCTGCCGGGCTGGGTTCAGCGAGAGTGCTGATCAGGCGAAGCAGACGACCGTGATGCCGGACGCACCGGCGATGCCGTTGAACCCGCCGACGCCGTTCGCTGTCACGAGGGTGTCGGTGCCGCCGCCACCGGCCACAGTGCCGGAGCTGCCGACACCACCGGCCCCGAGAGTCCCGCCGGCGCCACCAGCGCCACCGGCGGCCGGGCTGCAGCCGTTGCCGCCACCACCACCCGTGCCACCGTTGGGGCCCTTGCCACCGGTCACCGTGATGCCGTCGTCGTCGAGGCCACCGTTGACGGTCCCGCTGTTGCCGACGCCACCGGCGCCACCGGCCCCGCCACCGCCACCGGCGCCACCGATCTGGCCACCGCCGATGCCGTTGCCGCCCTTGCCCGCGGTCCCCCCGAGGCCACCGACCCCGCCGTCGACCTTCACGGTGTCATTGCCCGCATCGCCGGTGACGGAACCGGAACTGCCGATCCCGCCCGCTCCGCCGACGCCGCCGAAACCGCCCGCGCCACCGCCGTGACCCGCGCCGGCGTTCCCGCCCGCGCTGCCGTTGGCTCCGGCGCCACCGGCCACCGTGATGCCGTCGATACCGTCGTCACCGCTGACGAGCCCCGAACTGCCGAGACCGATACCGCCCACGCCGCCTGCGCCCCCCACGCCGCCGACGCCGCCGGTACCGGCACTGGGACCGCTCGGGCCGCCGAGCGCTCCGGCGCCACTGGCGCCACCTGCGCCCCCGGTGACCTTCACCGTGTCGTTGCCGAGACCGCCGTGAACGGCGCCGACTCCGGCCTGGCCACCCGCGCCGCCCGCGCCGCCGACTCCACCGGCACCGCCCGCTCCGCCGAGGACTCCGGCTCCGCCGGTCCCGCCGAGGCCACCGGTCCCACCGGCGCCACCGGTGACGGTGACGCTGTCGGAGCCGTCCCCGCCGTTGACCGTCCCGGTACTGGCCAGCGCGAGACCACCTACGCCGCCTGCCGCGCCGGCACCGCCGGCGAATCCGGCCGGGCTGGTAGTCGTGCCGGACCCGCCCGCGCCGCCGGGAGCACCGGTGGTGCCGGCCGTGCCGGTCATGGTGATCGTGTCATTGCCGGCCAAGGCGTCGATGGTGCCGCCCATGGGTCCACCGGTGACGGTCACGAAGTCGTTGCCGGCGGTGCCGGTGAGGAACTGCCCGCCGGCGATGCCCGCGGTACAGGTGATGGTGTCACCGGAACCGTTGGAGACACGGGTGCAGCCGACCGGGTCGGCGTGGGCCGCGCCAGGGACGATCAAGGCGAACCCCGCGGCGGTACCCAGTCCAATGAGGCCGGTACGGGTTCGGCGAGCCGTAGTGGTACGTGCACTTGATCTCATGAGAAAACTTTCATGGTGTCGAGTGGAACCGGGCTGAAGCCACGGAACCGGGAGTGCGGCTGATGACCACTTCAACTGTGGCATTTCCGTGCCGGATATCCGGGGCAAGGTCCGCCAGCACTCTCAAGCCCCACACTTGCCCTGTGGCGCACACATGGCAACCAAGAGACGGTAGTTCACTCCTCTGCGAGGATATCCACCGACACGAGAAGCCAAATGCGAAGACAACCACCGAATTTGCCTGAATCAGATTAATCGCGCAGCCACTCGGCCGGTCTACGATTCACATCGTTGCAGATGTGGCAGATGAACCCCTTGGCATGCCGCCATTTGGGGGACCCCGGTATCGATCATCCGGCGGACCGGGATAGGCTGACCCTGTTACCCCAGACCTCGGTACCTGACCTGCTCGTCACAATTGCGACGCAGATCGCAAGCCGAGGTCTTTATTTGTGGGCAATCCCACCCGGCCCGTTCGGCGAATCGGGCCGACCCGCGGGAATTCTCCTGACGGCGTGCCGCGCCGCAGCCCGCCACTATTGTGTTCCAGGAAAGAATCGCCATGAGACGTATCCACGCCACAGCCCGGATCATGTTCGGCGCCACCGTCGCGACCGGAGGCCTGATAGCGCTGGCCCCGGCGGCGCAGGCCATCACCATTCCGGTGGCCTGCAGCGAAACCGCCCTCGTCGCGGCGGTCGACCTGGCCAACTCCACCCCCACCTCCGACACCCTCGTCCTGGCCGGTGGCTGCACCTACGGCATGACCACCGCACACGGCGGCGCCGCGAACGCGCTCCCGGTCATCACCACGCCGATCCAGCTGACCGGCCCCGCCACCATCACCAACGCCTCACTGTCGGGTCTCGGGATGTTCCGGATCGCCGAAGTCAGCCCGACCGGCAACCTCACCCTCGTCACCGGAGTCGCCTTCACCCGCGGCAACGTCGTCGGCGACGGCGGCGGCATCCTCAACCACGGCGCGGTCACCCTGACCGGAAGCACCCTCACCGGCAACACCGCCACCGGCAACGGCGGCGGACTCGCCAACCCCGACACCCCCACCGGCACCGCCCCCGCCGCCACGTTCACCAACAGCCCGCTGTCGGGCAACACAACCCTCCTCGGCGACGGCGGCGCCGTCTACAACGGACTCCGCGGCACCCTCTCCGTCACGGGCGTCTCCGGCAGTCCGCTGTTCGTCACCGGCAACAGCGCGGGCCGCGGCGGCGGGATCTCCGCCGTCGGCTCCACCGCCACCACCCTCACCCAGACCGCCGTCACCGACAACCACGCCCTGCTGCTGCTGGGAAACTCCGGCGGCGTCTACCGCCAGGGCGGCACCATGACCACCACCAACGCCCCCATCACCGCCAACACCCCCAACAACTGCGTCGGCAGCGTTCCCGCCGTGCCCAACTGCACCGGGTGACCAGCGCACCGAAGACCCCAGCCCGCAAGAAGATTCAACCCAACACAAAGGAGAACCCATCATGGGCATCGTCATCGTCGGCGGCTTGATCGACTCCGTCATCGGCATCGTCAACGGCGCCGTAGTCGCCATCACCAGCGCCGCCGGCGCCGTCCTGCTCCCCCTCCTACCGCTGTAGCACCACAGTTCGACCACCACGACCCCCGCAGGCCAGCCGGCCGGCGGGGTCGTGCGGGTAACCCTGGCCGGCCGCTCAGCCCGGTCCACAGGCGACCGCGGCCCGTCCGCACTCGACCGGGCGATCATGGACACCGGGTCCACCTGGGGCGTGACCGCCCTGCAGGCGACCGGCGGCCTCAACGGTGGGCCGGCCCGAAGCACGCGGGTGTTCGGGGTGCCGGCTGATGCGCCGCGCAAGAGCGCCCGCTACCACACCGAGGTGTCCGACGCCGCGATCAGCCTGATCGACGAGGTGGTGATGAAGCCGAAGTCACCGGTGCACGCCGCCAAGCCACCACCGGCGGCCCGGCGCGGTGGGCCGGGCACGGTTCGGCCACGCCGGACGCACCTTCCTCGCCGGCCGTGCCGCCGGCACGGCCGGGCCGGAACCATCCCGTCCGCCGGCCCACCACTCACCGGGCCGAGACCCGTTCGCTGATCGTGGTCGCGCGGTCCGCCGAACCGAACGGCCGTTGACCGCAGGATTGCGGCGGTGCCGGTTCTGGTGGTCGAGGAGCGCCCGTCGCACCGGCTCGCGCCAAGCGGCGGGGTCCAGGTCGACGGCACCCGGATTCGTGCCGGCCATCGAGCCGGCGAGCTCGCGGCTACCGGGCGGGTGCGCTCTTCGCGCGGAGTGGCGCGCTCGCGTCGTGGAGGTGCTGCAGGACGTAGTGGTAGGTCTTCAGCAGCCCGCACTGGGCGTAGTCGATCCCGCGGTCGGAGCAGAACGCGCGAACCAGGGGCTGCGCGCGGCGCAGGTTGGCGCGCGGCATACTGGGGAAGAGGTGGTGCTCGATCTGGTAGTTCAGCCCGCCGAGGGTGAAGTCGACCCACGGGCCACCGCGGACGTTGCGGCTGGTGAGCACCTGCTTGCGCAGGAAGTCGAGCTGGGTCTTGTCGGTGTAGGTGGGCATGCCCTTGTGGCCCGGTGCGAACGAGCATCCCAGGTAGACCCCCCACAGCCCCTGGTGCACCGCGATGAACGCGACCGCCACGGGCGGGGACAACACCACGAACACCGCACCGAGGTAGACACCGGCGTGCGCGAGCAGCAGCCCCGCTTCGAGCCACCGCGCTTTGACTTCGCCGCGCCACACCGCTTGGATGCCCGCCCAGTGCAGGCTCAGTCCTTCCAGCAACAGCAACGGGAAGAACAGGGCCGCCTGGTGCTTCGAAGTCCAGCGCACGAACCCGCTCTTCTCGACCGACTGACCCCGGGTGAAGGCGAGCAGCGGGATGTCGATGTCAGGGTCGTCGCCTTCGTGGTTGGGGTTGGCGTGATGGCGTCGGTGCTTGCCCATCCACCAGCCGTAGCTCATTCCGACTATGGCGCCGAAGGCGTAGCCGGCGCGGTCGTTGGCCTGCCCGGTGCGGAAGATCTGGTTGTGGCCTGCGTCGTGGCCGAGGAACGCGATCTGGGCGAACACCACCGCGAAGAACACCGCGGTAGCCAGCTGCCACCAGGAATCGCCCAGCACCGCGAACGCCACGCACCCTCCCACCAGCGCGAGCAGGGTGAGACTGATTTTCACCACGTAGTAACCGTGGCGGCGGTCGAGGAGGCCTTCACCCCGCACGAGGCGAACGAGATCACTGAAGTCGTTACGCGACTTCGTGCGAACGCCGACGTCGACGCTCTCCGGAGATACAACCATGGAAGCCCTCTCCCGAATCTTGGCGCCGGGGACTGGGGCGACCACGTGTTCACTACCGTGTCCGGATTCCCGGTGGGCTCACGGACTAAACGAGACAGGACCGGCACCACAGGAATCGTCAGGTGTTCGCGGGAACGACCGCGCGCGGTGGAACGACCGGCTTCCGGCGGCCACCGGGAAGGAGCTGCCGGGGACGGCGGGCCGCCAGGTCCTCGACCCAGCCGAAGGCGAGGACGGCCACGGCCGTGAGGACGGCCGACGTCGCCAGCTGAACCGGCTGGGAAGACCAGCCGAGCCAGTCGTCGACGGGATAGGACAGGTCGATGGCGACGTTGTGCCACAGGTAGATCGTCACCGCACGCGCGTTGAGCAGGGTCACCAGCCGGCCGAGCACCGGCGTCCGGTCCAGCCAGGCGAGCTTGGGCGACACCCGCAGGAACACGAGGATCGCGGCGGCGGAGATCAACGCCTGCCCGAGCGGGATCTCGTTCAGGTCGAACGTCCCGTCCGGCAGCGGGTGCCCCGCCGTCCACCAGGCGCCCAGCCCCACCGCGGCGGCGAACAGTCCCGCCAGCACGGCCGGACGAATCCGGCGAAGCATGCCTTCCCGGTGGGCGAAGCCCAGCACCCAGCACGCGCCGAAGGTGACGAAGTCCAACACGCCCTCTCCGACCGGCCCCGAATCGGCCAGCGGGGAGCCCAGTACGGCGTCCACCGCGACGAAGACCAGCGGGGCGAGCACGGTGACGATCGGACGGCGGCGGAACGCCAGCAACAGCAGCGGGCTGAGCAGCACGAACCACAGGTAGGTGCGGAGGTACCACAGCGCCACCGTGAAGTCCGCACCCCAGAGACTGCCCGGCGGGTCCAGGATCGGGAACACCCAGAACACCATCCGCGGCCAGCTCAGGGCGAGGTCGCCGGTGTCGCGCGCCCAGCCGTGCGCGAGCATCAGGCCGACGGCGACCAGGCCGAAGAGCCACAGCGGGGGCAACAGCCGGCCGACGACGTCCACCACGGGTGTGCGGCGCAGTGAGCTCACCATGAGGGAACCGCCGAGCGCGAACATCACGCCCATGGACGGGAAGGCGAGGCTCAGCCACCCCCAGCCCGTGCCGTGGTAGAGCACGACCCGCACCAGCGCGACCGCGCGCAGGCTGTCGAGCCAGCGGTCACGGCGGACCGGCGGCGGGGGCCCGGCGGCCGGAGCGACCGCAGGCTCGACCGGCCGGGCGGGTGCCACCCCGGCCCGCACGGTCGCTCGCAGCGCACCGGTGCGGTGCATCCGTTGCCAGCGCACGAGAATTCCGGACACCGCCGCGCCCAGTGACTGGATGAGGACCACGTACATCAGCTGGCGGTAAACCAGCTGCTGCATCGGTATCAGCCACAGGGCGCTCTTCCGCTCGCCGTCGAGGTGGAAGGCGTACGCGGCACCCGCGCTCTGCAGCAGCATCACCGACAGCCAGAGCACGAGCGTCGTCCCGGGGTCGAGGAAGAACAGCCCGTAGACGAAGAACACGTCGATCAGCGGCGCGGTCACCGGCAGCACGATCTGGAACGCGAGGACGTGCAGGAGCCCGAAGCGGCCCAGGCGGCCCGCCGTGCCCCGCTGGACGACCGCCCGGCGGTGCCGCCACACCGATTGCATCGTGCCGTAGGTCCAGCGGAACCGCTGCTGCCACAGCTGCCTCAGGGTCGCCGGGGCCTCGGTCCAGGCGACCGCGTCGTCCACATAGGCCATCCGCCAGCCGGCGCGGCCGATCCCGATCGTCAGATCGGTGTCCTCGGCCAGGGTGAGCGAGCTCAAGCCGCCGGCATCGGCGATCGCAGCTCGCCGGAACGCGCCCGCGGCGCCCGGAATCGTGCAGATCGACCCGGTCAGGTCGTGCATGCGGCGGTCCACGCTGAACCCGATCACGTACTCGATGTGCTGCAGCCTCGTCAGGAAGGTGTCGCGGTTGACGATCTTCACGTTGCCGGACACCGCGCCGACCCCGGGCCGGGCGAAGGGCTGCACGAGGCGGCGGACGGTGGCGGGTTCGATCACGGTGTCGCCGTCGACCATGACGATGAGGTCGTACCGGGCGTGCGCGATCCCGGCGTTCAGCGCGGCCGCCTTGCCCTGGTTCGGCTGGCGGAAGACCCGCACTCCGGGCAGCTCGAGAGCTTCGACGAGGTCGGCGGTACCGTCGGTGGACCCGTCGTCGACGACCACGATCTCCACCGGGTGGTCACTGGCCAGGATGGACCGCAGCGCCACCTCGATGTTGGCCGACTCGTTGTACGCGGGCACGATGACCGAGACCGGTTCGGTCACCGTTGGCCCCCAGCTCCAGCGCGAATGGCGGCGCTGCCTGGCGTGCCTGCCCGCGTACACGAGCATCAGCAGCAGGCGGACGATCACCAGCACGCCGACACCCAGCAGGATCCACTGCAGCCAGGCGACCACGGCGAGGGAAACGCCGATGGCGCCCAGCAGGGTCTCACCGGTGACCCGGTCCCGCGCGGTGGCGGGCTGGTTGGCGGGAGGCATCCCGACCGCGGCGGTGACGGTGGCGAAGTGGTAGCCCTGTTGTTGCAGCCGCGGGATCAGCAGGTCCAGGGCCGCGACCGTCTCGGACCGGTCGCCGCCGGCGTCGTGCAGCAACACGATCGAACCCGCGTCCGAGGGCGGTGTGGCGTTGTGCAGGATCGCGGCGACCCCCGGCCGCGCCCAGTCGTCGCTGTCGGTGTCGGTGAAGACGCTGAGGTAGCCGCGCGCCGCGGCGGACTGCACGGTGCGGTAACCGAGGTTGTCGACCGCGGAGACGGTGGAAGGGTACGGCGGACGGAAGAGGTTGGTGGTCAGCCCGGTGCTGCCGGCGAGCACCGTTTCCGTCTCGTCCAGCTCCCGGTCCATCCGCCACGGGGAGACGTCCACCAGGTCGGGGTGGGTGAAGGTGTGCAGCCCGATCTCCGAACCGGAGTCGTGGATCCTGCGGAGGAGTTCCGGATGGCGCGAAGCCATCGAGCCGACCACGAAAAACGTCGCGGGCACTTGGTGCTTGCGCAGGATGGAGAGGATCTGGGGAGTCCAGGTCGGATCGGGTCCGTCGTCGAAGGTCAGTGCGACGGTCTTGGCGGCCGGCGCCCGCGAGACCACCGGAGAGCGGGTCGCGTCGACCACCGCGCCACCGTTGATCACGGCGGCGGGCACCGACGAGGTGCCGACCGGGTCGTGCGCCTTGGCGTCGTTGCTGACCTGAGAGCTCGCCAAGCCCGCGATGACGAGCATCACCGACAGCAGGGCCACCGCGATGCCCGCGAACACCCAAGGCAGCCGGAGGCGGCCTCGCCACCTCCGGCGCCCGGTCACGGCAGGTTACCGAGAAGCGACCCGGCCGCCCCGGTCACGGGTGCGACCACACCCTCGACGACCTCGAGCACGGGCGGGACGACGGACACGACCGGCGCCACCACCGCCGGAACAGGCGGGTGCACGACCACGGGCGGGACCACCGCTACCGGCGGAACCACGGCTACGGGCCTCGCCGGCTGAACGGGATCGGCCCGATTCACCGGCGCATGGCCGGCGGCTGCCTGGTTCCCCGGCTGCTGAGACACCGCGGCTGCGGGCCCGCTCGTGCCACTCTGCGCTCCGCCTGCGGGCTGTTGTCCCCCGGCAGCGGCGCCGCCGGCTACCGGCTGCTGTCCCGCTGACGCGGTACCACCCGCTACCGGGGACAGGGGAAGGACGTTCACCGGTATGGCGATCTGCGGGCCGAAGCTCCGGCCCGTCCCCGGCGACGGCTTCGCGCTCCCGCGCCGACGGCCGGCTGTTCCACACCCGGCGCGGCCAGATGACCGCCCGGTACGGATTCGACCCGGCGTCGCCGGAGGCGGACGTTGCCGGCTGGTTGGCCGGCAACAGCCCGGTACCGGCGATGAACGCGACTCCGGCGACAGCCAGCACTCCGGCCGAACCGCGGACCAGCAGCCGCCGGCGCCCGCTCGGATCGACGAACACCGGATCGACGCGACGGTTCACCTCGGGGGTGCGCGGCCTCTGCCGTTCACCGGAACCGAATCCGGCGAACAGATCCGGACCGCGGGGATAGTGGCGGGTGACCGCGATGGCTCCTCTGTGCAGTTGTGAAATCAGGAAGGGTCATAGGAACGGAGAGACTCGGCAGCGGCAAGCACCACATGTGACTGGGCCCCCGGCGACGCGGAAGCAGTGCGGCAACTCCACCCGCCGTCCGCGTGTTGCTCTCCGTGTTCCCCAGCGTCCGCTCCAAGCAGGGGTGACAGCTAGGGCCCTATGTCACATCAACTGCGCCGAAGAGACCAATCTCCGGGCCTTCTTACCCCCCAACCGGGTTAAAACCGGGGTGGAGCGCCGGTCATCGAATTCGCTCCCCGGCGGAAGTCGGCCTACGATTCGTCAAGAGCAGCACCTCGCGGCAACCCCGGACCCCGGTGGCCGAACACGCGTCACCCGCCCACCGGGAGCAGCTGATGACCAGCGTCCAGGACCCCGCGAAACCTCTCATCACCCACGAGTTCGTTCGGCGAGCGGCCGACGCCTGGGTCCGCGCCGCGGACGCCGGGATCATCGACGCCGCGGAACTCGTCTGGCTGCTGGAGCACCTGCCGGCGCAGTCAGCGCGGCCGAAGGTGACCGGATGACGGCCGGCCCGGTGCCGGAGTGGGAATCCGCGGAGGTCGATCTGCCCGGCCGGATGCTGACGCTGGTCTACCGGGTCGCGTGCCAGACTGGCCATTCCAGGCGGACGAGTGTCAGGTTGTGCAGCCGGATCCTTTGTGCACAGCCGGATGCCACCGAGCCAGGGGCGGTCGTGGACGCCGGACGGCAGGTGCGCGCCCGCGTCCTGATGGAGCTGCGCGCCGACCTGGGCCGGCGGATCGACCGGCCACGGCTGGACGAGGCACTGCGGGATGCGGTGCTGCTCGACGAAGTGACGCTGTTACCGCCTCGCCAGCGCTTCGCCTTGTGGTCGACGGCGGTGGACCACCTCACGACGGCCGAACTCGCCACCCGCACCGGCTGGACGTCTTCGCAGATCGCCCGGCTGCTGCGGGGCGCGCTGCGAACCGTGACCTCGAAGGCCGCGTTGCCCGCGTGAAGACGCTCCGCCAGTGCTGGGCGACGGCTCTCGACGTCGAACGGCCGCGCCCTCACCCGCGGCGCGGCCGTTCTGGGCGATCCCGTTCGTCCCGGTGCGGGCGACAGGATCAAAGATGTCTACGACGCCGTGGGGAGGAGGCAGGCGTAGCTCAGCGGAAGCAGGCTCACGAACGTCCCGCCGGCCCCGGTGCAGATCCGGCCGGCCTCTGTGACGCGGCGGTTGGCGGGGCTGAGGGGGTTGAACAGGCAGACGTAACCGACCGGGTTCACGGTCAGGGACAACACGCCGCCGGTCGCGGTGCAAAGCTGGGTGGCGTTCGCCGTACCCGAGCCCGGGCCGGTCGTCGGCGGCGTGCTCGTGTTCTCGCAGCTGGCGTGGATGTCGGGGTCCGGCGCGGGTCCCTGGCAGGTGTCGGTACCGAGACCGCCGTCGAGACTGTCCTGGCTGCCGTCGTTGGAAGCGCCGATGAGGGTGTCGTCGCCGGCGCCGCCGGAGATCGTGTCGATACCCAGGCCGCCGGTGAGGGTGTCGTTGCCGGTGCCGCCGGTGAGGGTGTCGTTCCCGTCCCCGCCGTTGATCGTGTCGTCGAAGTCCGAGCCGGTGATCGTGTCGTTCCCACCGTTGCCGTTGATGGTCTTGCCGGGGTTGGTGCCGCCGCAGTCGATCGTGTCGTTGCCGGGGCTTCCGGTCACGGTCGTGTCGGTCTGGGTCACACCGGGGCCCACGACGCAGTTGACGGCGGCATCGGCGGCCGGCGGCGCGATCATCCAGATGGCCGGGACCGCGATGACCGCGGCGACGAACCCTCGGCGGAATCGAGCCTGTCGAATTCTCATGACTTCATTCCCTGGAACGCAATTCAGCGATGTCTCACCTTGACGCGACGCGCCAACGTGACTGAGTTGTGCGAACCACAAGCCATCCACATCCGCCGCGGTTTCGACGTCTGCTTCCCGGGTACGAAAAACCTCGGCTCGTGATCTGACTCCGCGAGCACCGCGGAGATATCACGTCACCGAGGTCCGGGGCAACAACACACGAACCTACTCCTGCATCCACCCGGATCAATACCGCTGTCCCCCGAACGGACGCACACTCTCCGGAAATGACCCGGTGATTGCGGGGCCGACGGCGACATCGAAGACAATTGGAGTCCCACTCAGACGCATTTCCACGAAACGAGTCGCACGATCATCGAGGCTCCGACCGTTCGGCACGAACGGTCGGGACGTATGCGGCGAGTCCGTCGAGAAGACGGTCGACGGCCCAGCGAAACCGGGTGGTTCCGGCTTCGGGATCCTCCGGTGGCGCGGCGGCTTCGACGGCGACCGAGCCCAAGAGGTGGGTGTTGATCAGGTAGGACGCGTCGGCGGCAGCCCGCCCCAAGCCGGCATCGGCCAGGATGGCCAGCAGGGTTTCGCGCACGGCCTGCGCGTGGGGCCCGTCGGGTGGATGACTGAGCATGAGGTGCACCGATCCGGGATGGGCCAGCAGTTCGGCCCGCAGTTCGAGGGCGAAGGCCCGGATGCGGTCGCGCCAGCTCTGCGACGGATCGGTGAACCGGTCGTGCTCGACCCGGCCGAGCAGGTGCTCCGCCAAGCCCCGCACCACCGCGGCCTTGTCCGGGAAATAGGTGTACACCGCGTTGGGGGCCACACCGACCCGGGCCGCGATCCCCCGGATCGTCACCGCGTCCGCACCACCTTCGGCGAGCAGGGCGAGTGCCGCGTCGAGGATGGCCTGCTCATCCAGAGTCCGCCGGCGGCCGGGGTGGCCCTTTTTGTCCACTTTTCCTCCGGGAAGCCCGTATCGGATTGTCTTTGTACGGCGTACAGTTATTGTACATCGTACAGATTTGAGGCGACGACATGAACGGAACCGTTCATCCGGAACCACGAACCCCCGCCACGCCGGACCGGTCCTACCCGGTGCGCGTCCGGGCCGTGCTGGACACCCCGGTGTCACGCGGGCTGTGGCTGGTGAAGTGGCTGCTGCTCGTTCCGCACGTGCTGGTGCTCATCGTGTTGTGGGCCGCGTTCTGGGTGCTCGGCATCGTCGCGTTCTTCGCCATCCTGATCACCGGCCGGTACCCGCGGAAGATCTTCGAATTCAACGTGGGAGTGCTGCGCTGGAGCTGGCGGGTGAACTACTACGGCTACGGCGTCCTCGGGACCGATCGCTACCCGCCGTTCAGCCTCCGCGAGGAGCCCGGCTACCCGGCCACACTCGACATCGCCTACCCGGAACGGCTCTCCCGAGGGCTCGTACTGGTCAAGTGGTGGCTACTGGCCATCCCGCACTACCTCGTCCTCGCGATCCTCATCGGTGGCGGGGCCGGCGCCGCGTGGGGACTCGAGGACCGCAGCTGGGCCTGGGGCGGCAGCCTCGTCGGCCTGCTCGTGCTCATCGCCGCCGTCACCCTGACGTTCACGGGCCGCTACCCCCGCCCGTTGTTCGACTTCATCGTCGGCATCCAGCGCTGGGGCCTGCGCGTCGCGGTCTACGCCGCGCTGATGACCGACCGGTACCCGCCGTTCCGCCTCGACACCGGCGGCGACGAGCCCGGCGCTCCCACACCCACGGAACCCACCGAGACACCGATGCCCGCGGGCCGGCCGGGTCCGTGACGGGAGCCGGCCAGGCAGGCGATCGGGACATCGGCGGCTGCGCGATCGGCGTGGTGCCCGGGCCATCCGTGCATGACCCGAGCACCGGATCCGACCGGATCCCGCTCGGCCCGGTCGGCGGCGGCCCCGTCGTCCCGGCGATCTGGGAGGCCGAGCAGGACATCATCGGCCTGGCTCCGGAGTGAGCCCGGGCTTCGAAAGCAGCTCGTGAAACGAGTTGGCTTCACCGGGGAAGAACTCGTCTTCCTGCTGGACACGCCGGCCGGCTCAAGTCCGCTGCCTACGCACCACCGGCGCCCGGATCACCGCCACCGGCAACGTCGACGAGGCCGTCGCGGACGCGCCCATCACTTCCTTCGCGCGCGATGCGCAAGTCCGGGTGGATGCCTGTGAACAGCGCGGGCGGAACGCAGTAGTGCCGGCCGGCCGTGCGCCGTCCCGCAGCGGCGCCCGATCGGCCGAGCACCGCTGCCACCTCTCGGAACAGGGCCGCCAGCTGCACGGGTCAGAAGCCGACCAACCAGCGCTGGTCGAAACTGTTGTTGTTGCACGTGCGGACGGCAAGTGCGATGCCGGTTCCGGACATGCAGAGGTTGTGATCACGGCCGTTCACCTGGGTCCGCAGCGAGACCGCGTTGGGCAGGCCGGCGCTGGCGGTCCACTCGGCGTTGCTCACCGAGTCCTTGCCTTGGACGCGGCATTCGTCCAGCAGCACGGCCGATCCGTTGACGGGGTTGTCACCGACGAACATGCACAACCCGCTCGGGCTCTCGAACCTGAGCAAGTCCCTCCCCGGCGGCGGAAGCGTCTGCCAGCCCTGAAGGGCGACGCCGCTGTCGCAGTTCGCTTGGAAGATCAGCGAACCGAAGCTCCCGCTCAGCGCCTGAAGGCACAAACCCGTGCTGACGTTCCGGATCTGGTGGAACTCACCGAGGCGCGCGGTGGCGGTCCCGGTGGACGGCGCTTGCGTGCCGGCCGACGCGGTGCCCGCGACGGGGCCGAGGCCCGCCAACAGGAGCGCGCCCCCGGTGCAGGCGAGCGCTTTTGCCAATCTGAACACTTTCTCTACCTTCCTTTGGTGACTGAATGGCCCGGTTGACCCGGATGCCGGGGCAAGGCGGGAACGACGTGGTTTTCGGATCATCCAGCCATAGCGCTCCTTCCCGGGGTACTCGATCGGCGAACGTTTGCGGTCTGGCACCAACCTTGAGTCAGCTCGGGCCGCCGAGCATCCGTGCCGGCCACGGACCCGGGAATTCCGTGGCCGCCACGGGCGCAGTCCACCGACGC
Source organism: Amycolatopsis sp. NPDC051102 (assembly GCF_040682815.1). NCBI lineage: Bacteria > Bacillati > Actinomycetota > Actinomycetes > Pseudonocardiales > Pseudonocardiaceae > Amycolatopsis > Amycolatopsis sp. NPDC051102. Next base: position 183,648 of record NZ_JBFBBT010000001.1, on the reverse strand, counting down.
CCTCGCGCGGGCCGCTCCCAGCAGGCCCGTCGGGCGCGTCCACCGGCGTGCGGAGATGCGGATGACCACAACCGACAGGGATCGGGGCGGATCGTTCTCGCGTTCGGCTGACAGAGCCGGGCCGGCGAGGGACAATCCGAACGTGGCCGATCCGGAGGTACCTGCCGAGGCAGGCATCTCCGCGCGGGAGGCCGAGGTACTCGCCGCGCTCGGGGAACGTCTGACCAACGCCGAGATCGGCGCCCGGCTGTTCATCTCCGTCCGCACCGTGGAAAGTCATGTCTCCTCTCTGCTGCGGAAGCTTCGGGTGGCCGATCGCCGCGCCCTGGCGGTTGTCGCGGGCACCCCGCGACCCGCGCTCGGGACTCAACCGGTCAGGGCTACCGCGCTGCCCTCGCGGCTGACGCCCTTCGTCGGGCGGGTGGCCGAACGGGCGGCGCTGGCCGAGGCGCTTGGCGCGCATCGCCTGGTCACGGCCGTCGGTCCGGGCGGGGTGGGCAAAACCCGGTTGGCCTTGAGCGTCGCCGGTGAGCTGACCGGCCGGTTCGCCGACGGCGTCTGGTACGTCGACCTGGTCCCGGTGACCGAGGCGTCGATGATCGCGCCGGCGATCGCCGGCACGCTCGGCATCGGAGAGAGCCGGGGTCACTCGGCCACGGACCACGTTCTGGCCCGGCTGGCCGACCGGGAAACGCTGCTCGTGCTGGACAACTGCGAGCACTTGGCCGACGGTGTGGCGGTCCTGCTGGAACAGCTCCTCGCCGGCAGCCCCCGGCTGAGGGTGCTCGCCACCAGCCGGGCCAGGTTGCTGGTGCCCTTCGAATGGGTGTTCGCGGTGCCCGGGCTGTCCGTCGAGGCCGCCGACGGTGGCCGGGGGGACGCGGTCGAGCTGTTCGTCGGGCGAGCTGCGGCCGGCGGGAGTGCGCCGGTGTCCGGGGACACGAAACGGATCGCCGCGATCTGCCGGGGACTGGACGGCATGGCGTTGGCGATCGAGCTGGCCGCCGCCCGGTTCCCGTCGCTGGGGCTCGATGGGATCGAAGCCGGGTTGGCCGACCGGCTGCGCCTGCTGACCGGCGGCGCGCGCCTCGATGACCGGCATCGTTCAGTGCGTTCGACCCTGGACTGGAGTTACGCGCTGCTGGCCCGGTCCGCTCGGGCGGTCCTGCGTCGGGTCTCGGTGTTCGCCGCCCCGTTCACCGCCGCCGCAGCCGCCACCGTGGCCGGTCGGCCGCCAGTGCCGACCGGCGCCGTTCCCACCGTCCTGGCTGGGCTGGCGGAGCGGAGTTTGCTGGTCGCGATCGTAGGGCCGGGCGGGACTCATTACCGCATGGGGGAAACCATCCGCCAATACGGTGTCGATCGGCTCGAGGAGGCGGGCGAGTCGGTCGAGGCGTTCTCGCGGCATCTGAGCTGGTGCCTGGATGAAAGTGCTGCTCTGGTGGCCCGGGAACCGGTCGATTCCTGGCGGGCTGCGTTCGATGAACTCGCCGATGAGCTGCGGAGTGCGCTGGCCTGGGCGGCGGGAACCGCGCGATACCGCCCGGAGGCCTACCGGCTGGCGATCGGTCTGGCCGACCTGAGTTTCACACAGGGCCTGCCCGGCGAGTCGCAGCGGCGCTACGAGCAGGCGGCCGGGCTGGCCACTGACGACCTGACCGCCGCCGACGCTTTGCGCAGTGCGGCTGGTGCCGCGGAGTCGCGGCACGCCGGCAACGCTGCTTTGCTGTTGCGTCGGGCCGCAGCCGACGCGGCGCTGCGCGCGGGTGATCGTGCCGGTGCGGCCGGTGACCTCGCGCGGAATGCCGAGTTCATCGATCGTGGCTCCGGGCTCATGGCTACCGCGCCGGGGGCCGGCGAGGCGGCCACGCTGGTCGCCGAGGGCTGGGCGTTGGCAGGCGACGACCCGGTTGCGCAGGCGCGACTGCTCACCGCCGAGGCGTTCAACGGCGCCACGGACGACCCGGCCACCGCCGGACTCGTCGAGCGCGCTCTCACGCTGGCCCGCCGGGTCGGCGACCCGCTGATCGAGAGCGCCGCTCTGGACCAGCTCACCGCCGTGCAGCTCACCCGGGGAGACGTCCGCGCCGCGGTGGCCAGCGCGCTGCGGCGCAGCGAGTTGCTCGCGCCGATCCCGGTGACGGCCGCCTCCGCGATGGAGCTCTTCGACGGCGTGGGCATGGCCGCCAACTGCGCCATCGCCGCCGGCGACCTGCCGGCCGCGAGAAGACACGCCGAACGCCTGCGGGATCTGCCGTTCTACCGAGGACAGGGACACCTGGCGACGAGGCTGATGATCGTCGTCACGACGCTCGTGGGCGACTGGGACGAGACGATCACGCTGGCCGAGCGGTTCCGTGCGGACTGGGAGCGGGCGGGACGGCCCCGGGCCGGCAACCTCACCCGGGCCCCGCACGCGATCGCGACAGTGCACGGACTGCGCGGAAACGACGACGACCGGGCAACGTGGCTGGACGTCATCGGCACCATCGAGATGCCCGGGCGCGCACCGTCCGAGCTGCACTTCGGCCAGTACCTCGACGCCTTGCTCCTGCTGCACCGCGGCCTGCCGCGGCAAGCGGCGCAGGTGCTGGGCACGCCGCCGGAACAGCTGAAGGAGTGGTACAGCGGTTTGTGGCGGCCTTGGTACGCCGCGCTGTGGGCCGAGGCGGCCGTGCTGTCCGGGCAGGAGGACAGCACGGCCCGGATCGAGCGCGCCCGCTCGGCAGCGGCCGGCAACCCGATCGCGGTCGCCATCGTCGACCGCGCAGATGCCCTGCACACCGCCGACCGCGAGGGGTTGAGCGCCGCAGCCGCCGCCCTGCACCACGCGGGCTGCCGCTACCAGTGGGCCCGGACGCTCGTGCTCATCGGCGGGGAACAGCGCGTACACGGCGATTCCGTGCTGACAAGCATGGGTGCCACGCCAATGGTCTGGCCTCCAGCTCGATGACGCGGAGTCGCCGAAATTCTTCGACCACTGCCTCACACCAGCGCGACCGGAGCGGCGCCGACCCGCACTGCCCATCCGCCACCACGCCGGGGCGACGCGCGGAACTGGTTCAACACCTGCCGGAACGCCTCCGGTGGCTGTCCTCCGGCGTCTACGTCGGCCGCAACCGGGCTCGCAGGGGTGCCGCGATGGGTTCGATGCTGGTTGTAGTGCCGCTCGTACGCACGGAGCGCATGCCGGAGGCGAGTCTCGTTCCAGATCAGCGTGCGATCCAGCAGTTCGGCCCGCAGCGTCTTCACCCAGCGTTCCAGGATCGCGTTCATGCGAGGCATCCGGACACCGGTGCGCACAGTGGCGATCTTGGCGTCGCGGAGGATCTCATCGATCAACGCGGGGTACTTGGCGTTGCGGTCGCGGATGAGGAACCTCACCTGCGCACCGTGCCCGGCATCCGCCAGGTCCATGAGCAGATTGCGGACAGCTTGCGTCACCCAGGCATGGGTGGGGTGCGCGGTGGTACCGAGAATCAGCCCACCTGACCGTCGCCCGTTGCGGGGCCGGATCGACACCGTCGGTCTTGAGGATCTCGCACACGGTGGAGGCCTGCAAGGACATCTCGGCACGTACAAGGCCGCAGCATCGGTGAAGAGGTCAAAGATTCCCTGGCCGTCGAATATTTTCGTGACCTCCACGAAGCTGCCGCCGATCACCTAGGAGCAGACCGCCCTCACGCACTTCTCGCAAATAGATATCGCACCCACTGGAAAGAGACAGTAGATTCACAGTGGACGAGCCGTGTCACCCTCTGCTCAAACTGCGAACGTTCAATCCGATACAAGATCGAACGTCCTCTCAAGTAGCCGCATCGCGGATGCGGTCGGGTCCAACCTGGGGATGTCGCCGCGATCGCCTGGTCAGCTGGTCGGAGCGCGCGAGAGGCATACCTCATGAATCCAGGGACCGCGGCGAAATCGGCAGCGTTGATGCCGACACCTCGCCAGCTGCCTCCAAGAGCGCGGGATTTCACCGGTTGGACACCGGAGTTGGCTGGACTCATCGTATCAATGGATCTTGACGACGTAATCCGCACTCCTCAGCTTGCAGGGGACCATCTGCCGTTCGTGTTCACCCCTGCCGATCAGGGGCGTTCGGCTTGCCGATGCAAACCGTCTCTTCGTTCAGTCGGATGTGCTCAAGTTGGGACCGAGCCATTGGGTTTCCTGCGGGTGGTCGGTGTAGTCAACGCCGTACGGGAAGGGCTTGAAGGCCGGGATGGCGTAGGTGGAGTGCGAGCCCTTGACGGGATCTGGCAGTGGCTCGGCGTCCCCCAGCTTCTCGAACTCGGGAACGACGGCAGTGGGGAGGCCACCACGGGCCAGGTGGTGACGCGCGAGCCTGCCGACCACTTCTCGTGCCAGCCGGCCGCTGTCGATGTCAGGCGCCAGGACCAGAACCAGGCGGTTGAAGTGCGTCAGATCCTCGGTCATGTCCTGCTGTGTCGAGAGAACCAGTTCGCAGTCGTTGAGGAAGCTCTGCTTCGGCCGGAACCCGACGGAACTGATCCACGGGTACCGGAGATGCCCCGCGAACCGCCTGCCATCCTTGAGCGGCTCATCTGCCAAAAGGATCAACCGCGTGTCAGTGACGAACAGACTCAGCCCGGAAACCCGCCACTCCGTCTCGGTACGCGTGCCTAGGTGCATCACATCGAACGTGTCGATCTCCCACGAGGCGCCCCGCACGGCCACGCGAGCGGCCACCAGCCCGTCCGTGGCGTGAAGTTCGACGCCACCGTCCGGCAGCACGTTCGGGGAGATCCGATCACTTTTCCCCTGTTGGTCGTGGGTGTGCCGGCCCAGCATCCGGAACTGATCGTGGAACGTGGGTGGCTCGGGGAGTATCGCGTCGAGGGATTGCTCCGCCGGCTCGGCCGCGGGCAGCTCCTCGGCGGGCACCACCTGCTCCGCCGCACGGACGAACGGCAGGACGTTCGCGCCATGGGTCATGGCGGCACCCAGACCGACGTAGGCGTAGGCGAGAAAAACCGCGGGCATCGACCCATCCCCGTTCTCCCACCGCCGTAGCTCGGCCACTTGCGTCGCGCGGAGTGCCCACGCCGGCTCGATGTTGTGCCGCATCGCTTCCACGAGGGCGAGGTCGATGCGCTTGGTGTGCGGGGAGTCAATCACGGGGAACAGCGAGCAGAGCACGTGGTGCGCGCCGCCGTAGACGACTGCGGCGCCGAGGCCGAGCCATTCGGGTGCGTCCACGAGGGAGCTGAGCGGCCCGTGCTCGGCGTAGACCCCCAGACTCGCGCAGCCCGCCAGGATCACCCTGTCCGGCATTCGGTAGACGGGCTGGTCGTCGAGGTCGGTCCGGTAGAAGTCGCGGAGGCCGAACCGTTCCCGCCCGGCGAGACGGAACCCGGCACTGCCGGGTTCCCCATCGGTCGGTGGATCGACGTGTCCGGCCAAGAGCAACACCCCGGCACCGGTCCTACGGCGCATGAGCAGCGCAGCCAGATCAACCTTGCTGATCGGCCCAGTGACGGTCTCCGCCTTCGGTGGTACGGTGCTCGCCGCGTTGGGCAGGTCCTGGAACCAGGGATCGTCCGGTGACTCGTGTGGCGCCAGGACCGCTAGCACGCGGTTGGCGCCGGCTCTCGCGCCACGGTCCTCGTCGTGGGCCATCCGCCGCCGGTGCGCGAGGAGGGCAACCGACGGCATATGGCACACCGCGGCCACGTCCGCGACCCGCCGCAACGAGCTGATCCGCAAGGCCCACACAGGCACTACCATCAGCGAGGCGGTCGGTGCGACCGACAGCAATGCAGGTGGACCTCCGGCGCTCAACGCGTCGGCGAGAACCGACGGGATCAGCGCGAAGCCGAGGTTGTCCAGGACTCGGGTCAGCACCTCGGATGCCGTCGCCGTGCCGCCGTCCACCGTGTCGGCAGGATGTTCCGCCACGAGCGCTGTGTCAAGGAGCCTGGTCCTGGCAGGCTCGGCGTCGGGTAGCTCGATCGGCAGGTGACGGACCAGGTCACGAAACGCCTCCGCGAACGGGCCATACGGCTGGCGGTGAGCTGTCCACTCGCCCTGGGGGCTGCGCACCGCGTGATAGATCCAGTCGTCGACGCGGGCGAAGCTCCAGTACCAACCGCCGGGCGCCATGGTGGTCAGCTCGTGGTCCAGGTCGACTGCGGTGGCCGGGTCTCCCCCGACCCAAGCCGCCTGGTCGACAAGGACCGTGGTGTCGGTGTGCAGCGGGTCGGTCGGCGTGGGATCGCCGTCGGCATCCTCGGCCGTCACGCCGGTGCTGACCAGCGCGTCGTCGTGATCGAACCAGCCGGCCGTCGAATCAGGCCGCGCCCGGCGGGTCTGCGACTCGGCCTCGCCGGCCTCAGCCGTCTCGCCGGCAACGCCGCCGGGCACCCGCGTGGTGGTGACGAGCGAGTCGAACACCGAACGCAGGAGGTTACCCGCCAGGCCGGCCTCGACCGGGACCGCCTGGGCTCGCACGGTTTCCAGCAGCTCGGCGACCAGTGCCGGGTCGCGATCCTTCGCGAGCTCCAGCGCGAGCGCGTAGGTGTGCGCGTGCGCCGCGACCCACCGGGCTCGCCACCGGCTTGTCGGCAGCTGGTAGCGAACGCGTTGGACGACGTTGAGGCTCTCCAGCGCGTTGCCCATCGCGTCCCCGGTCAGGCCGGTCGCCGCTTGGATATGGGCGAGGACGGCGTAGGCCTGTGCGTCCAGCACCGGTTCTGCGGCTCTGCTCAGGTGTCGCAGAACATCGTCCATGAGCGTGCCCGCGTGGTGGTACCGCCGGCGCTGGCCCGCATCGTCCACCCGCATCGTGTCGGGATACCGGTCGGGGTTCTCGACGATGTCGAGGTAGAGGGTCGCCAGGAGCAGGGTCCGCGCCGCGTAATCGGCCACCCGGTCGCCGATCGGAACCAGCCCGTCGTCGTACTCCCTCTGCCGTGTCAGGTGTTCGACGACACCGACCACGTTGCCCGCCTCGTTCATCAGGCGCAGCAGGTACATCTCCGTCTTGTCCAGCAATGGCAGGTCACCGTCACGAACCGCGGCGACGCGGACCCGGTAGAGCCGCCGCAGCCCGGCCAGACAGCGCTCGGTGTCCGCCAGGTCGAAAGTCAGGGCCTCGACCATCCGCAGGTCGGCCTGGGTCGCCCAGTACCTGGCGCGAGGCCGGCCGTCGAGCAGGTGAAAAGCCTCTTTCCACCGTGCCCAAGCCGCGCGAGGTTGCCCGGCCTCGAGCAGCACATCCCCGGACTGCAGCGCACACCACCCACGGATTTCGGCCGGCGCGTCGGCAGCCAGGGCGCGTGCCTGCTCGGAGAGCACCATCGCCTCCTGGAACGCCAACCGGCCCAGCGCCGCCAGCGCCTGGCACTGCACCAGGACAGGCCGCAGCTCCGCGGCCACGTTTCCCCGCGCTGCGTCGTCGACGAAGATCCCGGTCCGCGCCCGGTCGTCGTGCGTGGCCTTGTCGACCGCCAGCAACACCGAGGAAGCCGTACGGTCCCACATCGCGCGGAACAGGAACCCTCTGCCGAGGAACCGCGCCGGGCTCGTCAACACCTTGCGCGACAACAGCCCCTTGGTGAGCATGGGCAGGGCTAGGCGGACCTGGACCAGCAGCAACACCATGGGCGCCCACAACAGCGCCAGAGATGTCCGCTCAAGGGCAAGAAGCGCCAGTGCGGCCGTCAGCAGGGGCACCGCGAACCGGGCGCGCCAGCCGGTCGTGAGCCACGCGGTCGCGCCGAACACCGCCACCACCCAGCCGGGGAACGCCATGAGCACGCTCACCGTGACGGCCAATGCCACCATCGCGAGCCGAGTTGCCAGCAGCGGCCACAGCTGGGTGCGGTCGAGGACTGTGATCATGTCGCACTCGTGCAGGCCGATGTAGCCATCACGAGTCCGATGCGTCCGCGTCAGCCGCCACGACGGGATGAGCCGGGTGAACCCGCGCAGCCGCATGCCGAACCCCGCGCCGGGCGTGAGCGTGCCGGACAGCGGGATGACGTAGTCGAGCACGACCTCGTCGGTCGCCCGCTCATTGCGCTCGCGCAGCCACTCCCGCAGCTCCGTCCCGGACACGGGGCGGAATGGGTCGAAGGTGGACACCGTCATCGCGTGCTCAGCTCCCGCCGCAGTTTCAGCGCCGCGAAGAAGCGACCGGCCTTCACGTTGACGCGGCGGTCGGCTCGGACGTTCTTCTCGGACAAAAGAGGGTCGGCCGACTCGCCACGCACCTCGAGCAGCCCCAGCCTGCCCTCCACGACATCGAGTGCGCGGTGCGGCACGGCGAGAACCGCCAGCCACCACGGCAGGCCGAGCGGCACCGACACCACGACCAGGACCACGTCGACTGCGACTCTGGCCGCGACGGGCAGCCGTGCCCGCCTACCGGACTGGCCAGCCAACCACAGCAGCGCCCACCACGTGACCGTGATCGCGGCGTGCGCGATCGCGATTAGCATGAGCGATGACACGACACTCAGTACGATGAACGTGACGACGTGCAGCTGCGTGATGTGGAACTGGATCGGGGCGCTCAGCCCGGCCGTGTTCGCCGTCTGAGAGCGGAACCCGAAATGCCGCGCCTTGCTCGGCCCGGCGTCCGCCTTGCGCCGCACGGTGAACTGGTACGACCGTGGCCGGTTCCGGCGGCGCGGCGACAGGATGGGTCCCCGGTCGCTCGGCTGCCGGTCCGCCGGCGACACCCGGTGCCGCACGGTGATCGCTGCCCTGACGGCGTCCCGCGGTGTGACACCGGCAATCGCCAGCGTGGCCGGCTCCTGCTCGACACACGCCAGCAGCAGGTGCGCGGTGTCGGCGGTGTGGTCGCCTGTGCGAGTCTTCCAGTACGCCAGCCGCCCCAGCACAGCCGCTGCCTCAGGCGTCCACTGCGTGTCAGACTTCGGTCCGTCAACGAATGCCTCCGCCGCCTGCTGGTAGGCCTCGTCGGTGAAGAAGTGGTGCGCGCCCAACTGCTTCATCACCAGCCGTGATCGGCAGTCCTCGTCATCGTTGAAGGTTGCCGCGAGCAACAGGTGCTCAACCTCGACCCGGTCACCGTCCGCCATAACGGATGCAGCAGCCAGACACCGGGTGAGGCAGGCGGTTTGCGTGTTCCCGTCGGTCACACCGTCACCCGGTCGCCCCACTCCACGGAGGCCAGTTCCAGGTCGAGTTCCGCCTCTCCGCCGCGGATCTCCAGCTGACGGCCGCCCAGCAGCTTCCGCCGCATGCTCGCTGCGCGGAACAGCGGAGTCGCGCCGTCCGGCGCCATTACGCTCGCGGCCAGACCAGACTTCGCCGTCACCACGAAGTTCCCGGCGGCTTTTGCGAGCGGCAACGGCGTACCGAGACCGTCCGCGTCCAGCGCGAGATCCACCCGCGCCCCTCTGTCCTTCGACACAAGGACCATCGTGGGCCCGGTCGACACCAGGCTGGTTACGACCACGTAGTTCGGACGCCAGATCCTGTTTCCACACAACGGCAACAGCGCTGACGCTAGCTCGGACAGGTTGTCGATCGACTGCTCGGTGCACTCGCGCGCCTGGAAGAACGTCGCTCCCTCCCGAGAGAAGGTAATCGACAACGAGACCATGGGCACTGTCCGCGTCACACCGACCGCACCGTCGGCCGACATGCTGACCGCGCCGCTGGATGAGTACTCCACGTCTGCGCGGTCGCTGGCCGACGAGATCCGGAATGAGACCCCGAGGTCGGCCAACGTGGTTTTTTTGTCGAAACGATGCCCGGTGAAGGTGCCCACATCACCGAGCGCAAGAGGAACTGACGGCAGCCACATCGCGAAGTAGCCGTATTCGTCATACATCTCGCGCATGTACGCCTCGTGGATCGCCATGGTCGTTGGATCGGACCGCGCGACCGAAGAGTTACGTGGTGGTAAGCGGCGCCGTACGTCCGTGACCTGAACGTTTCTGGCAGGGAAACCCGGCTACTGCTTTCAGTTGGAAAGAAATCAGCCACATCAACGACACGCCGGATTGCTACACGGCCGACCACAACGTTCTAGACGTGCTCGGCCATCGCCTTGATCTCAGTGGCCGTGATCGTGTCCATGGGCCGCTCGCCCCACCTGGCTTCGGCCTTCTTCCAGTATGACCCGTAGCTCAGCATCGGCATCGGCGGCCGCTCGTCGTCGGACCTGTCGGCAGTTGTGTCGCCGATGAGGTCGGCCGGGTCCACGCCGAGGCGCGACAGCAGCAGCCGCGCCGCTTCGAGGTCTTGAGTGGTCGCGGTCATGATCCCTCCTCGGGGGCGGCCAGTGAGGTGTGGAAGGTGCACAGCATCGCCTGGGCGGCGGCTTCCGGGTGAACGATGAGCACGTCGTGGACGGGATCGGCGAGCAGCAGTAGCCGGCTGCCCGCCAGCGCTGCGCAGCCGCGGCGCACTGGAGCCGGGAGCGCGACGTAGGGCTTGCGGGGCATGACGAACTGCGACGTCGGAAGCTGTACGTGCCAACGCGTTCGACAGCCGCCCGTAGACGGTGTCGACGGCGCCTTCGGCGTGGGTGAGCCCACCACCGAGGTGCGGCTCGAGCACGCTCTTGCGGCAGCCGGCCTCGGCGATCCGGATGCCGCCGATGTACTGGTGCATCCAGTCGGCGACCGCGCCGTAGGCGTAGTGGTTGGAGGAGTTCATGTCCACCGGCCCGAAGCTGCCGCCGGGCTGGCTGGAGTTCCAGCGTTCCCACACGGTGGTGGCCCCTTGCCGATCTCGTAGCCCCACGACGGGTAATCCTTTTTGGACAGCAACGTGCAGGCGAGGTCGTCAGCGCCGGCAGCAGCCACGGCGTCCCGATGAACCTGGTCCTGAGGTGGTTGCCGCTCCGCGCGAGCTTCGCCACATACTTCTCCCCCGCCTTCGCTTTGAACGCCGGGTCCGTGACGAGGTCCATGCCGAGGGCAAGCGCGTACCCGGTCTGCGAGTTGCCAGCACCGTCCCGTCCGCCGCCACATAGGCGCTGGTGAACGCCGCGCGGACGTCGCCGTAGAGCTGGGGGACTCGGCTGCTTCGGCGGTCCGGCCCACCGCCGCGGCCATGTCCGCCATCATCCGGACGTCCTGCGCCCAGGTCGCGGTCCCGAGGACACCCTGGTCCGACGGGTCGTCGAGGTTCAGCCAATCGTTGGTGAAGAACGTCAGCCGCCCGGTCTCCAGGTTGTCCGGTCCTGCACTCGCGCGCATAGGCGAAGAAGCGGCTCACCGCGTCGTAGTTGTCGCGCAGCACCTGCCCGTCGCCATAGGTGTGCCACAGGGCGTAGGGCACGTGATCAGCGCGTCACCCCAGCCGACGCCGCTGTTGTCGATCGCCCCGTTGGTGGACGGGACGACGGCCGGGATGGACCCGCTGCTCTTCTGCTCGTCCCGCACGTTGGTCAGCCACCTGCCGAGGAACGCCCGCATGTCGCTGAGGTAGGTGGCGGTCGGCGCGAAGATGTCGATGTCGCCGGTCCAGCCGAGCCGCTCGTCCCGCGCCGGGTGTCGGTCGGGATCGAGAGGAAGTTGCCGCGCGCGCCCCACGCGACGTTGCTCGGCAGCTGGTTCAGCATGCCGTCGCACGTCCCCAGCGTGCCGATGCGGCGCAGGTCCGAACCCCCACGACGCCCTGCAGGTCGGCGGCAGGCTCCGGCAGCGATCTGGCCTCCGAGCTCTGCAGCCAACCGGACGGCACGACGATGCTCGGGCCGACCGCATCGCGGGCTCTGCGATCCTGGCGGATCATCCGAGGGCGGGCCGCAGTTCGGCCGACCACGTCTCCCAGTCCGTCCTCCGGAGGAGTGGGGCGATGACCGCCACGCCCGGGAGGTCGCCGGCAACTAGGCTGGTCAGGATGCCCTTCGGACCACATTCCACGAACGTGCCTGCGCCGTCCGCGTGCACCCGCCGCACGGCGTCGAGAAACCGCACCGGGGTGGTCAGGTGTCCCGTCAGGACCCGGTCCACGTCCGCGCTGCCGGCGACGTACCGATCGATCAGCGACGAGTACACCGGCACCCGCGGCGGACGCCGCGGGACCGTCGTCACCGTTGCCGAAAAGTCCTTCTCCGTCCTCGCCAGGATCGGGTTGTGGAACGGGTACGGCACCCGCAGCCGGGTGACCGGCACGCCGAACGACGAAGCCACCGCCTCCAAGCGCTCCAGTGCGGCGTCCGGGCCCGAAACCACCACCTGGCCCGGGCTGTTGTCGGCGGCGACGCTCAAGTGACGCTCTCCCACCGCGCCCAGCAGGTGACGAGCCCGGCGGACCCCGCACGCCAGGGCGGCCATGCCGCCCCGGGGCGTCGACGGCCGGCGCAGGGCTTCATCACCCCGGAGCACCAGACGGACGCCGTCGCCGAGGGACCACGCTCCGGAAACCGTCAAGGCGGTCAGATCGCCGAAGCTGTGCCCCAGCAGGAGGTCCGGTCGCACGCCGCAGTCCGCCAGCAACCGGAAAGTCACCACGGACGCCGTGAAGATGGCCAGGTGGAGGGTCGTCGGGTCGGACTCGGCCAGCTGCTGCAACGAGGGCGCCGTGGTTTGCAGGAGCTTCGGCGAGACCGGCGGGTAACCCAGCCCGGCGACCGCGCCAAGGTGGATCTTGCGTGACAGGCTTTCCTGCGCCGGTTCGACATCGAGCGCACCTTCCGCATGTTCAAGCAACCCCCCGGCTGGACCACCCCGAAACTCCGCTCGCCCGAGGCAGCCGACCGCTGGACCTGGCTCCTGCTGACCGCCTACATCCAGCTGCGACTTGCCCGTGACATCACGGCGGATCTGCGTCGTCCGAGGGAGAAACCCCGACCAGCTCAGCGACTCACTCCAGCCAGGGTCCGCCGAGGGTTTCGGAACCTACGTCCACAGCTCACCTGCCCGACCCGTGTCCCGAAACCCTCCCGGCCCGGTCCCGGACGCCCCGCAGGACTGCCTAACCGCCAACCCGCAGCCCGCCACGACGTCCACACCGTCACCAGCGCAAACAAACAGAAACCCAAGCACGGCAAGAAGACCAAGTCGACTAACCCCCCGACCCGCCGAACAGGTTAAAACTCGAGCTAGAGCGGACGCCCGTGCAGCGGCTACCCCTCGTACCGGATTTGGCGACTGTGGTCAGATCCTAAGTTCGTGCAGTGGCAGCAACTCGGGAGTGATGGTGGCGAAGCGGAGGTCGGGCCTGACGCGGTCGTGCAACCGAACGGATCCCGGTTGCGGCTGGCCCTGCACGCGGGCAAGATCGGCTACGACACCGACGGCGGATGTTCTGTGGTTCTCCATGCCCGTTGCCTCAGCGAGGGAAGACGTCGCCGGCAGACTGGCTCAGCTGTAGGTGACCTGGGTGGCGCCGGTGGTGATGTTGTAGGTGATGCCGCCGTGCTGGAAGGTGTTGCGGCGGCCGACGGACACGGCGTACTCGTCGCTGGTGACGTAGCCGAGCGCGCTGTATTCCCAGCCGAGTGAGGCCCACTTGTCACGGATTGCCCCGCGGATCGACCACGCTCCCGTGCCGGGGGTCCAGTAGATCGATGCGGAGTTCGTGAAGTGGTTGTAGCGGCCCACGCCGTCGGGGGTACCCGATTCGTCGGTGGTGGGGTAGCCGAGGCCGCGTTCCCAGTCGAGCGCGGCCCATTTCCTGCGGATCTCGCCTTGGACGCTGTGGGCGCCGGTGTTGACCGTGTAGTAGATGGACGAGTTGGTCGTGAAGTGGTTGTAGCGGGCGACGCCGTCGGGAGTGCTCGACTCGTCGGTGGTGGGGTAGCCGAGGCCGCGTTCCCAGTCGAGCGCGGCCCACTTCTTGCGGATCTCGCCCTGAACGTTGTGCGCCCCCGTGCCCGGGGTCCAGTAGATCGACGCAGCCATACCGAAGTGGTTGTACCGCGCGGCGCCGTCGGGGGTGGCGGTCTCGTCGGTGGTCGGATAGCCCAGGCGTTTCTCCGCGCCGAGTGCCCGCCACTTCTTCCGGATCTCGCCCTGCACGCTGTGCGCGCCGGTGCTCGGTGAGGTGTAAATCGACCCGACGACGAAGTCGTTGTAGCGGCCGACGCCGTCCGACGTGGCGGTCTCGTCGCTCACCGGGAACCCGAGCGCGCCGCCGGGGCCGCCGAGCCGCTGGTAGGCGGTCAGGAGCTCGGCGTGCACCGCCCACGCGCCGGTGTTCGGGGCGAAGTCGATGACGCCGCCGGTGTACTTCTGCTCCCAGCCGCCCGCGACCGGGGTTTCGCCACCGACCGGGGTGCCGAGGTAGGACGCGGGTCCGCCCAGCGCGGCGTAGTGCTCGGCGATCTTGTCCGGTCCGCTGCCCAGCGCTGCCGCCCGGACCTGGTCGGCCGTGCCGTTGAAGTAGTCCTGGTCACCGGGGAAGAGGCCGGAGTCGGCGTACTGCCAGAAGGTGAACGCGTTCCAGCCGCCGGGGATGGTGCCGGGGTCGGCGCCGTTGTGCTCGATCCACAGAGGACTGGTGGTGGCGGTGCCGGTATCGCCGCCGGTGCAGTTCGTCCACCAGCCGTTGGTCGTGTAGATCGCCGGCCACCGATTGGTGCGGTCGTGGATCGTGGTGGTGAAGTCGGTGATCCACGCGGTCATCTGCGCCGGGGTGAGGCCGTAGCACCAGCCGGGCCAGTCAGCGGTGCCGTAGGGGTTGTACTCGATGTCCAGCACCGGCGGCAGGGTGTGCCCGTCGGCGACCCAGCCGCCGCCCTGGCTGAGGAAGTAGGTGGCCTGCGCGACACCGGAGGAGGTGTCCGGCAGCGCGAAGTGGTAGGCGCCGCGCATGAGCCCGGCGTTCGCCGAACCGGTGTAGTTGGCGGCAAATTGCGGGTCGACGTAGGTGGTGCCTTCGGTCGCCTTCATGTAAGCGAAGGTCGCGCCGTTGCGGGCGGCAGTGGTCCAGTCCACCGAGTTCTGCCAGTGGCTGACGTCCATGCCCGGCGCGTACCCGGCTGCCGCGGCGCCGGTGGCGCGGGCAGCGCTGCGGGCCACGCTGTGCCCTTCGACACGATGCGCCATCGAACCCATGAAGTCGGATTCGGGGTGGGCCGGTGTGCTTCCTTGGGCTGGGGCCGTGCTCAGCAGCACGCCCGCCAGCAACGCGGGCACCACGAAAAGAGCGCGCACCACCATGAAGTCCTCCACAGCTTGGTTCGTTCGGAACTGTAGCACCAGGTAAAACCGATTGACCGTCACTTTCTCACCGACAGCGCCGATACGTGCCCCAGTACCTCGATCCCAACGGCCGGCCCTGAGCCCTTGTCGTCCTTGCCGCACCCTTCGGCTCCAGCGTTAGTACCTTCACCTGCTGAACCCTGCTTAACGGAGTGCCGGCTCTCCGATTGATCACCGAGCTGCCGACCCGAATTCCGGTCCATAACTGCGACCACACTCGAAGACGGCGAACGATACGACGTTCGATCGCCGTCTTCGAACTCGCTCCTGGGAGCGTGCCACAGGAACAGTGTCTATCGATCAGCCTTGGCTTCGCCGTCCGGATCGATTTCTTCGAGCAGCTCAGCGGCGTCCACGTCACCCCAGGATGCAGCCCAAGCCAAGATCTCCTGCGCTTCGCCTCGCCGACCTTGCTCGACGAGGAACGATCCTAGCTGGTATCCCCATCCAGGCTCGTCATTGTCCTGCGCAAGAAGGAATTCCCTCTCGGCCCCAACTAGGTCCCCTCGCTTCTCCCAGAGGAACACGGCGTAGTTTTGATGCGCAAGCGGCGCTTCCAGATCAATAGCTTTCCGGAAGTGATTCTCCGCCTCATCCAGTCGATCCTGCTCAGCATAGACGTTGGCCAAAGCGACATAGGTACTGGGGTGGCCATCATTCAGATAGCGAAGCGCCAGCTGTTCCGCCTTATCGAGATCATCAAGATCATGAAAATAAAGCGAAACCAGGTTTGTCGCTGCCAAACTGTCGCCTTTGACGATCGCTCGCTGAAGAACTTCGATGGCTTCATCGTATCGCTCTCGACGTCGAAGAAACACACCATAATCATTAAGGGCGTCGTCGTCTCCCGCGTCGATCGCCTGTCGATACGATGATTCAGCCAACTCGTCGTCCTCGAGGTCGTCCGCGATGTCCCCGAGTAGGCCGGCGACGTGCGTCTGCCCTTTGGCTACAGCTTCGACGAGTACCTGCTTGGCGCCCTCGAGGTCATTGATCTCCTTGAGCGTCAAAGCCAATATACGGTCAGCCTCCGGCTCGCCCGCTGCAATAGCCGCACGCAGGATCGGTACAGCTTCTTCGTGACGGTCCTCGACCCGCAGGGCAGCACCCTGGGCGGTGAGAGGCCGGATGTCTTCGTTGCTGGTCATGCTGTTCCTGTCGATGTGAGTGCAGCTAGAAAGCTATGGCGCAGGCTGGGAAGGCTGGACCGCAAGCAGGCGATGCGATCTTACCCAACCACCAGAGTAGGCCGCCGCCTGCCGCTGCGGCGCCGAGCCAGCCCCACCCACCGCCGGAACTCGACTGAGAACCGGGCGCGGGAGCAGTACTGCGGTAGCTGCCACGGTTCAGCGAGGGAGAATCATGCATCAGTTCACGGTTGCGCAAGGACAATCCCCCACCGTTGAGCCGCGCGAACGAATTTTGCTGCCCCTTGTTCTTCTTGGGGTTGCCGTGCTTGTTCGGGTTCAGCGGGATTCTGCGACGCTTGCCGTGGTTGTCACCCTTGCTGTGTTTAGGTTCCGTTCTCTTGCTCGCCCCCTTGCGGTGGCCTTTGCGGTTCGCCTGGTTGCGGCCGTAGTCGTCTCCCCCGTTTTTGGGGCGCATGCCGTCGGTGTCGGTGGCATTGACGGGGTCGGCGTTGACGTAGTCGTAGTCGTTCGCTGACCCGCCGTCCACTGGGTCGACGGAAAGGAACCGTCCGAGCGCCGGGAGGTAGGGACGTGCACCCATCTGCACGAGCGCGAGTCCGCCGGCGTGTTCGTAGGGCCGCTGGTAGGTGCCGAGCCAGCCGTAGTCCATCTTTCCCGGCTGGTTGTCGGGAACGTTGTCCTTGTCGGTGGTTCCGCTCACGGTCAGCGGCTCGCCGTAGGGCGAGTAGCTCCGCAGCGCACCGACCTGGTGACCGCTGTTGTCGGTGGTCAGGACAAGATTGCCGCGGATGTTGGCGGCGTCCCAGGTGGCCGCGGCGCCGTCATAGCGGGCGGTGTATACGACGCCCCCTGGCAGGCCGAAGGTCCGGCTGAGCAGCTTCTTGTCGCCGCCGGCGAGGGTCAGCGACGCGGAGTCCCCGTCGCCGAGATAGGAGTACAGCAGGTCGGTCGCGGTGTCGCCCTGTGCGACGTTGCGCCTGGTGATCCGGTTGGTGGCGTCGCGGACGTAAGCGACATCCGCGGCGGCCGCACCGGTGCCCCGGACGGTGAGGTTGCGGTTGTCGCTGTCCCAGCCCAACGAAGTCGTCCCGGTGGGTGTGGTCAGCTGCGTGGTGTTGCCATGGTTGTCGTAGCCGACGGAGCTGATCGTCGTCGCTCCGGTGACGGCCAGCAACCGGTCGGCGTTATCGTAGCAGTACCCGGTTTCTGCGGTCCCGGCACTGGTCTGGTCGAGCAGCCGGACCCGGTTGGTGTTGAGTCCCGCGTTGCTCGCGCTGCCCGTCGGGCAGGTCGCGGCGGTCGGTGAGGTGAAGTCGTAGGTGTAGTGGTGACCGGTGACGTACGCCTCGGTGAGCCTGCCCGCCGTGTCGTACCCGTAGTTGGGGCCGTCGGGCCGGGCGTCGACGCCGCCGAGTGATTCGTCGACGATGGTGCCCGCCCGGCTGCGGCCGACCTGGGCGACGGTGGTGGCGCCGTCGCTCGTCTTCCAGGTCAGGCTGGTTTCCTGCCCGGCGGCGTTGCGACCGATGCTGCTGAGGCTCAGGCCGTTGGCGTACGTGACCGTCGCCAGCTCGCCGGCGGCGTCGTAAGCCGAGGTGGCCAGGGTTGCCGTGCCGTGGGTGACCGTCGTCGGACGGCCGGCGTCGTCGTAGCCGAACGTCGTGACCTGAGGCGCATCCACGGCGTTGGGCGGCGTCACCTTCTGCTGGCTGACCCGCCCGGCGATGTCGTAGGTCGTTTCGGTGCGGGTGCCATGGACATCGGTGTAGGCGACGACCCGCCCGAGGAAGTCCGCCGTGGCCGAGACCGTGCCGAAGTTGTCACTGATCGACGTGGTCAACGGGTTTCCGCCGACGGCGTAGTCGTGAGTGACGGTGCGTTCACCGCTGGTCGAGTTCGCGGGACTCTTGACCGAGACGACCCGATCTCGGACGTCATAGGTCGTGCAGATCCAGTCCCCGCTCGTGGCCTGAGCGACGATTCGGCCCGAAGCATCGTAGACGTTTTCGTCGGTGCGGGCCGGCCCCGATGCCGGCGTGGGTGAGGTCAGCAGCTTGGGCTGGCCACCCTGGTTCACCGCCGGGCTTCCGGCGACGCACGGGTTCGCGCGGGTTTCGGTGTCGCCGTAGTACGCCGTGGCCGTGACCGCGTTGTTCGGAGCCGTCCGCGTAGTGGACCGCAGGTAGCCCGTACCCGGCGCTTCGTACGTGGACGTCGTGGTGAGACGGCTGGTTCCGGTACCGGTGGAGATACTGGTGTCTGCCCCGAAGACCGGGTCGAGACCGTTCTGGCCGTACTGTGTGGTCGACGTCTTGTCCGGCACGCCGTCGGACTCCGACTCGACCGTGGACGTGCTCAGCCCATAGCGCGGGTGTAGCTGGGTACCAGGGACGAGTTCTTGGGTGCCAGCGGGCGTGGTCCAGTTGAGGTCGAGTTTGGCGTAGCCGCCGTTGTCGTAGTAGTCGATGCGGATCTTCTTGACCTGGCCGGGAGTGTCGCTGTGAACGACGGCTTGGCGTTCGGTGGCGTTGCTGATCTGCCAGTAGTCCATGACGAGCTGGTCGTCGATCCACATGCGGATACCGTCGTCGACATTGGCCCGCAGCGTGTAGTCCCCAGCGGCTGGGAACGCGATCTCACCGGCTAGCCGCAGCGAGAACCCGTCGCTCGAGATACCCGGGGTGACGTCGTTGCTGTACTCCCACGCGCTCTTGAGCGTGCCGTCGGTGGTCCCGATGCCGGTGGTGTAGGCCTTCGGCGCACCAGTCAGCGTGAGGTTGTCGTACCAGGACGCGGACAGACCGTTGATGCCTTCGTCGTAGCCGGTGTGGCTGTGCGGGACGGTGGCCGCGCAAGCCGGGGTCGGGTTCTGGCCGGTGAAACAGGCCGCCGGCGCCGGCCCGTAGGTATCGGTGGGCCGGTCGGCGTAGTCGTAGACCGTGGTCGACACCCGCCCGGCCGGGTCGGTCGAGGTCAGCTGCTGGTCCTTGACGTTCCAGGTCTCGCTGGTG
Source organism: Amycolatopsis sp. NPDC051102 (assembly GCF_040682815.1). Taxonomy (NCBI): domain Bacteria; kingdom Bacillati; phylum Actinomycetota; class Actinomycetes; order Pseudonocardiales; family Pseudonocardiaceae; genus Amycolatopsis; species Amycolatopsis sp. NPDC051102. The sequence goes on along the minus strand of NZ_JBFBBT010000001.1, from coordinate 164,328 downwards.
GTGCGGCCGGTCGCGTCGGTGGTGGACAGGGCACGGTCGGCGTCGTCGTAGGTGACCTTGGAGAAGAACCCGGTGGCCGGGTTGAGGCCGAGGACATCGACGAAGGTCTGGTGGTTGGCCGGATCATAGCGATACGCCCGGCCGGGATGCGGCTGACCGACGGCGGGTGGAGGCGAAGTGACGCTGGTGGCCTTCGGCTTGACCGCGGTGTCGTAACCGACTGACGTGATCAGGTCGCCTGCGTTGGCCTGACGGTTGGCGGGGTCGGCGGCGATCCAGTCGTTGGCCAGGCTGTCGCGCGTGGCGCCGAGCAGGCCCTGGGCATTGTAGCCGTAGTCGGTGATTTCCGAGCCCGGGTCCTCGATGCGCCCTAGATTGAGTGTTCCGGTTCCGAAATACCAGAGGCGGGTTTCGGTGCCGTCCCAGTAGGTGATCCGGCACAGCATTTGCGACGGCGGCAACGCCGCGGCCCCCGGGGGCGGGGTCACACCGCCGTAGCAGTCATCGCCCGGGCGGTTGTAGTGCAGCACGTGCGAACGCTGCGAGACCGGGTCCTTGATCTCCCGCAGCCGCGACGGCGTCCCGTCGTAGAGGTACTGCAACGTCGCCGGCTTGCGGCCGTCGAGCACGCTGGTCTGGGTTTCCAGCTTGCCATCGGCGCGGAAGACGTAGATCGCGCCGCCCTCGTTGAGGGTGACCTTGCCGGCGGTGTCGAGGGCGATCGTGCCGTCCTCGTTGTCCGGTGCGGTGTAGCCGCCGGCGCTCTTCTTGGTCCAGGTGTGCTTGGCGCCCGACGCGTCGGTCAGCACGATGTTCTGGTCGGTGACCTTGGCCTCGGTGTAGCTCGCCCCATCGCCGTCCAAGTCGGCCGACAGCGCCCAGCCCTGCGGCAGAACCGGGAGGTCGGAGGTGTAGAGCCAGTCGGCGGGAACGATCTGCGGAGCGACGGTGGTGTTGTCGGTGGTGCGGACGAACAGCCGCATCTTCGCCGCGCCCATCGCCTCGGCGTTTTCCACCTTGATCGGCACCCGCTGTCCCGCGGTCAGCGACACGTTCGTGGATTGGGTCCAGTTCAGGTCACTGGCGGTGTTGACCTCGTAGACCTTGGCACCGTTGATCCACACCGTGCCGCCGTCGTCGTGCACCCCGGCGAACTGGTAGGTCCCGGTCACCGGAGCCTGGAAGAACCCCTCCCAGCGGGCGACGAACCAGTCCGCGGGCAACGCCGGCGCGAACGGCGAGTCGGTGCCCCAGTCCACGTTGACCTGCGGCTCCGGCCGCACCAGTACCGGCTGCTGCGCGTCGTTGATGATCCCGTTGTGGGACAGGTCGACGAAGTAGGACGCCTTGAGGCCCTTGTTCTCCACCTGCTGCGAGTTGTAGGTGAAGCTCAGCCCGGCATTGCCACCGACCGTGGTGAACGACGGTGTCTGCTCGGCGGTGGAGACGTTCCCGTTGGCCAGGTTGACACTCACCGGCCCCGCAGTGTCCACCGGCGACGGGCCGTGGTCACCGATCCGCTGGTCGATCTTCAGATGCCCGATCCAGGCCGGGGTGATCGTGGTGGCGCCGCTGTAGGTCATCGCCTGCCACGTGTAGGCGACACCGTCCTGCAGAACACCCGCCGGCACCGTCCACGTCGGAGTGGTCAGACAGCCGGACTCGACCACGACACCCGACTTGCCGTCGGCGCCGGTGGCGATCCGGAAGCAGTACTTCACCGCATCACCGTCCGGGTCCGTCACCGGCGCCACCGACAACGTCGGCGTCACCGACGTCGACACCGTCCCGTCCGCCGGCCCCACCAGCGTGGTGGCCGGGGCCGGGGAACCGGTGTCCACCGTGAGGGTGGCGTTGAGGTTCTTGTAGGTCCAGGTGCCCGGGTTCTCGGCACCGATCAGCATGAACGAGACGTTGCTGTCACGGGCGTTGACCCGGGTCCGCAGGAAATCGGTGAACGCCTGGCTGGAGAACGAACCCACGTCGCCGACCAGGGCACTGGCCAGGAACGGTCCAACAGCGTTGAAGTTGTTGTCCAGGGCGTGGTACAGGTTGGCGTTCCAGGTCTTCACCGAGCCGACGACGCTGGTGTTGCGGGTGACGTCCACACTCGCGCCGACCACGGTCTTGCCCCACAGCGGCGAGTAGTCGAAGTGCGCCACCGACCGGTTGTAGGTGTCCCCGTTGGCCTGGCTGTTGCCGATCCGCAGCCCGCAGTTGGTGCAGGTGGTGCCGTCCGAGCGGTAGGCAAAGGAGAACTGCACCCCGAACGTCACCGTCGGGTCCACGAACACCGGATACACGCGCTTGGGGTCACGCAACCAGTTCGCGTCGACCGCGACCGTCAGCCACCAGTCCTTGCCGGACTTGTCGAGGGTGTAGGTGCCGCCGGTCATCGCCGGCGCCGTCACCCCGCCGCCGGCGGAGTCCCAGGTCTCGATCGGCGGCAGCACGAACTGCGCCGCACCCGCCGCATCGACCAACGTCACCGACCCGTTCTTGTCCAGCTTCGGTGTCAGATCGCCGGTGGTGAGCTTGAACCGCCACGACGAGCGCCCGTCCGCCGGCGGCCGCTTGAGCTTGATCGTCTCCTTCACCGCGCCGGACGTGACCTCGTAGTCCAGATCGGTCCCCGCGGCGACCTCGGGGTAGGTGACCGAATCACCCTTCACCGCAGCGGCCGCCGGCGCCGCCTGGTCCAGCGCCAGGCCCGCGGTGTGCCCGCCCGATTCGACCTGCAGCACTGCCGCGTCGTTGGCCTTGGTCGCCAGCGAGGGGCTCAACGGATGGTGGTCCGCCTCGGCGCGCTTGGTCGACGGATCGGTCTCCAACGTGGTCTGGACCGGCTGCCAGTTCCCGGCCGCATCCTGCACGTTCATCGGCTGGCTCGACTGCCGCACCGAATGCGTGCCATCGACATTGACGTACTCGGTCATGTACGTCGACCGCGACACCGGCCTCGACCGCTGCGGGTCGAAATGCGACCCCGCACCCCCGTCCAACCGGGACTGAGCGGAGAAATCCGCCTTCGACGGCGCCTGGGGCGCCACTGGCGCCGGCGAGGCCGACGGCAGCAACCCGACCTCACGTGGATCGACCGGCGACGCCGCAGCCGCAGCCCAAGGCGCCGCGACCACGGCTTCCACGGTGCCGGCCAGCAACGCCAGCACCAGCAGCACGATGAGCGATCTCGTTCGGCCCAGTCCCCGAACATGCTTTACCCGCAGCACGGCCCACCCTCCCCTGCACGACACGCGACGCGCGCCGCCCCTCAACCGCCCACTGCGAGCACTCGCCCGGTGGGTAGAACGCGAGCAAACAGACGTATGTCCGTTTCACCCGTTTGTGACCTGGTGTTTTGCCAGGATTCGTCGATCACATCGGAAGAACCTCACGCCCTCGTTACACCGTCGAGTGAGACACAAGACACAGTTGACGACCTGTGAAGGAAGCCGTATCAGGCTTCGCCGTCGGGCCATCGGGCACGCCGCACCCGCGGGCGTCGCAGCGGGATCAGCCCAGCGAACCAGGCCCACGCCGGCGGTGCACGACCACCGGTCCGCACCGCGGGCTCGATTCGGGATGCGGGCCTCTGCACCGTCGGCGCTCGCCCTGGTGAGTCGTGCCGTTCACCCCGCGAGCCCGCCGCCCCGGCATCAAGCCCGCACCACGCCACATCGAAAGGGCGATCTCCGTGTCGAAGGGCAACCAGCAGGTGGCTCAACACCAACGTCCTCATCGGATTCACCGAGAGACGCGGCCACGCCTGGCACTACCGCGCCGACCACCAAGGCACCGAACCGAACCACTACCCGGTCCAATTCCCATCGTCGAGGTCAAGCGCCGCCTGTTGCCTCCCCCACCCGCGGCCCTGAACCGGGTCTCCAAATCGGCCACCTGACGCTCACCGAGGAGCATAGTGAGGAGCACCTGATCACGGGTTACGGCCTTATGAACCGCGACGGCACGTCACCTCGCGGTCCGCGCAGCACGCCACCGGGAAGCGTCGCCCCGGTCGCGAACGGCGATGACGTCCGGCTGCTGACCGCGTCTCCGCACGGAATCATGAAAGGGGACGAGTTTCAAGGTCCGGACGCCCTCCCCTCGTCCAGCAGGTGGAGGCTTCGTGTCCAACACATCAAGCACATTCGGCGGAGTAGTCGGAAGGGTTTCTTAACCCGTCCATTGGCGACTGGACACCCGGCAACCCTTTGAGTTCGTGGAACACGCCGCCGGACGAACTGCCGTCGGATCGATCTGCTGCGGACGTTTACGGCCGCAGGACCGGCCTGCTGTCCGTCGCGGGGTTTCCGGTCTTCGCCGCCGGGAACCCGGGATGCAGCCGTACCCGAACCCGAGGAGACCTCCCGTGGCCATTGCGACCGTCAACCCGGCGACCGGAGAAACCCTGCGCACCTTCGACGAGCTCACCGACGCCGAGGTCGACCGCAAGATCGCCCGCGCGGTGACCGCGTTCCACGAGCACCGCCGGACCTCGTTCGCCGAACGGGCCGAACGGATGCGGCGGGCCGCGGACATCCTCGACGCCGAGACCGACGAGCTCGCGCGCCTGGCCACCCTCGAAATGGGCAAAACGCTCGCCTCGGCGAAGGCCGAGGTCGCCAAGTCCGCGAAGGGCTGCCGCTGGTTCGCCGAGCACACCGAAGCCCTGCTCGCCGACGAACCGCACGACGTCGACGACGACAGCGGCGCGAACGTCTTCACCCGGTACGAGCCGCTCGGGCCGGTGCTCGCGGTCATGCCGTGGAACTTCCCCTACTGGCAGGTGTTCCGGTTCGCCTGCCCGGCCCTGATGGCCGGCAACGTCGGCCTGCTCAAGCACGCCTCGAACGTGCCGCAGGTGGCCCTGGCCATCGAGGACGTGCTGCGCCGCGCCGGCTTCGCCGAAGGTGTCTTCCAGACGCTGCTCATCGGCTCGAAGAAGATCGAAGCGATCATCGACGACGACCGGGTTCGCGCGGTCACCCTCACCGGCAGCGAGCCCGCCGGACGGCAGGTCGGCGCCCGAGCCGGGCAGAACGTCAAGCCCAGCGTGCTGGAGCTGGGCGGCAGCGACGCCTTCATCGTGATGCCGTCGGCCGACCTCGACGACGCGGTCGACAACGCGGTCGCGTCGCGGATGCTCAACAACGCCCAGTCGTGCATCAACGCCAAGCGCTTCATCGTCCACGAACAGGTGGCCGAGGAGTTCACCCGCAGGATGTTGGCCAAGCTGGAAGGCCTGCGCATCGGCGACCCGATGGACGACGACACCGACCTCGGCCCGCTGGCCTCCCCGGACGCGGTCGAAACCCTGGCCAAGCAGGTCGCGGACACCGTCGCGGCCGGCGCCCGCCTGCTGACCGGCGGCCACCCGATCGAGCGACCCGGCCACTACTTCGAGCCGACCGCGCTGACCGGCATCCCCGACGGCTCCCCCGGCCACCGCGAAGAGTTCTTCGGCCCGGTCGCCCTGATCTGGACCGCCCGCGACATCGACGACGCCATCCGCATCGCCAACGACTCGACGTTCGGGCTCGGCGGCAGCGCCTGGACCCGCGACGAGGCCGAGCAGCAGCGGTTCGTCACCGAGGTGGAGACCGGGATGATGTACATCAACAAGTTCACCGCATCGACACCGGAAGTACCCTTCGGCGGGACCAAAAACTCCGGCTACGGCCGCGAACTCGCCGGCTTCGGGCCGCGGGCCTTCGTCAACGCCAAGACCGTGTGGATCGCCTGAGCGGGCTACCGGTTTTCGTGCCTGGGCGGCGGCGCGATCTCGGTCTCCCGACGCCGGTCGGCCTCCGCGCCGGTACGGTGGCGCGCGGCTTTCCGCCGGTGCTCCGCGGCACCCGCCTCGCCGCCGTCGGCGGCTTTGTCGTGCTGGGCCGCGGCCCGCTCGTGCGCCGCGGCCGAGCGCAGCAGCGCCGCGCGGACCCGTCGGCGGGCCGCCTCCGCGCGCTGCCGGGCGGCGAGCAGGGATCCGGGTCCGGCGGCTCCCTCGGCCGGTGGCGGCCCACCGCCCTCGTCGGCGCGGGGCTCGCCGAAGTTCGAGGCCGCGGCGGCCGGCTCGGAGCGCCGCCACCGGGCGGTCTCCGCGCGCTGACCGGCGGGGGTGCAACGATCATGGGCGAAGTCCGCCGTCTCTTCCGCGACACCGGCTGGGCGCTGCACGTCCCGCGCGGGCTGCAGGAGCTGCGCGGCCGGCTCACCAAGGGCACCACCCACCTTTCCCAGCTCCTCGGCCGGGCTCCCACTCCCAGCGAGCTCGCCGGGCACCTCGGCATCGACGTCGATACCGTCGAGAAGGACTGCTCGCCGCGAACTGCTACGAGACGTCGTCGTTGGATCGGCCGGCCGATGCCGGCGGCTCCTTCACGCCGGCTGACTCGATGGGCGAACTCGACGCACGCTTCGAGCACGTCGAAGACCACCAGACGGTCGTTCCGCTGCTGCGGCGCCTGCCGGAGCGGGACCGGGCCATCATCACCATGCGCTTCTTCGACGGCTTGAGCCAGTCACAGAACGCCACCCGGATCGGGGTGTCCCGGATGCAGGTTTTCCGGTTGCTCACCAGGATCCTGCGCGACCTGCGCGCGGAAACCGCCGCCTGAAGGTCATCGCCCGGCCAGATCGGCCCACACCGTCTTGAGGGTGCCGGTGCGGGTGACGCCCCATCGCGGGCTGATGGCGTCGATCAGCAGCAACCCACGCCCCCGTGTCCCCTGGGGCGCCCCGCCGTCGAAGTGGAGTTCCAGGTCGGGGCAGGCATCGTCGATCTCCAGCCGGCCCGGTGATCCGGGACCCCGGCAGAAGACGCGCAGGGTGCGGGCGCCGCGCGCGTGGTCGAACGCGTTGGTGACCAGCTCGGTGGCCATCAGCAAGGCGTCCTGGACGGCATCGAACGTCTCGTCGTCGAGCACCGAGCGCAGCCAGGTGCGCATGGCCGCCAGATCGGGTGCCCCGCCCGGAGCGAAGGAATATTCGTGCATGGTGCGTCGTGAGTGGTTCATGGGGGCCTTTCGGGCGGTGCGGAGCCGACCGTCGCCGAACCCTCGAAGTTTCGAATACCCCGGTAGCCGTAAAATACGCACCGAGCCGCGGCCCGGCCTCGGAAAACCCGGCTGGGTCGCACCGCCCGGCGGCGATCGCTCGGCTCACGCGACAACGAAGTAGCGCAGCCACGAATACGGCGCGGCCTCGGAGTGCGCCGGGTCCGGGATGTCGTTGGTCAGCGTTCGTGACGACCGACATCGCCGGCCCCGGCCGCGACCTGCACCGACCGATGGCTCTGAGCAAGAGTCGCCACGTGATCACGCCCCGGACGAAGCGGAATTGCGTTCCAGCAAAGCTTTCAAAGCAGCCAAGTCCTTGCGGTTGGCCGGCGCATCGCCGCGGCCATCAGCGGCGCGCTGATCGCCGAGAACCCTTTCGGTTCGCCCCGGTTGCGCAACGTCATGTGCGTGCCAGTGCTCCCGTGCGCGGTGAAGGTGTTGGTCGTCTCCATCGGAACGGGCCTTCGGCGGTGCGCATGGTCGGCCAGAGGCGGCGGCGTCTTCCACTCCACGGATTCGATGTTGGCGTACCACTCCGGCGCACGAGAGGGATCGATCGTGTACTCGGCGACCACGTCGCGCGGAACGCCGATCACGATCTCGGTCTGCACATCGACGGCCACCGGCCTCCCGGGTCCCGTTCGAACTGCCGAGGAGCACGAGCCGGCGTGGCCCCGATCGCCCATATTGGCTCCGACCGGAAACAGACCCGAAGCCGAGGGTTTCACGGCGGCAGGGCTCGACGGGAGGAAACCCATGACCGAGGAACTGCTCAGCGAGCAGGAGGTCGCCCGGCGGGTGGACGACGTCACGAGCGCGCTGGAGCGGTTGTCCGTCGGCCTGGAGCAGGGTGAGGAGCTCCCGGTGGTCCAGCAGCGGCTGTGCCGGCAGGTCGTCCAGCGGTCCCGGACACCGACATGGCCAGCATCACGCTCCTGCGCGACAGTGCGCCTTACACCGCCACGTCGACCGGAGAAAGCGCTCTCCGCATCGATCAGGCCCAATACGACGCCGATGAGGGGCCGTGCCTGGAGGCGGCGCGGACCGGCCAGGTCCAGCGCGTCAAGGTCAGCGAAGCCGCTCGGCGATGGCCTGCTTTCACCGCCGCGGCCGGTGACGACGCGGTGGCCAGCTACCTGTCGGCGCCCCTGTTCATCGAACGGGAGTACCACTGATCCCTCAACCTCTACGGCACCGACGGCGACGGCTTCGGCTCGCTCGACGCGGCCTTGCTGGAGCTCTACACCACCGCGGCCGAAGCCGCGCTGCGCAGTGCCGCCGCTCCCGGCACGCTCTGGAAACCGTGGAAGAGCTGCGCACGGCCTTGACTTCACGAGCCGTCATCGACCAGGCCAAGGCATCCTGATGGTCCTGTACCGCATCAGCGCCGACGAAGCTTTCGCGCGGCTGGTCAAGCAGTCGCAGGACACCAACGTAAAGCGGCGCGAAGTCGCCGAGCGGTTCGTCGCCGACGCGGTGAACTCGCCCCGCTGACCTCCCGTGGGCGGATCGAGCGGTTGACGGCTCGCCGGCCGGGTACGCCGTGACGGTTGCCCTTCCCGAACGGAGGACTCATGACCTTGCCCTTGCTCGAAAGCCACCCCGACCAGCTCGGCGGGATCGACCCCACCGCGATCGCCAACTGCATCGACGACTGCCTGGCCTGCGCCCGGGCCTGTGCCGTCTGCGCCGACGCCTGCCTGTCCGAACCGGCCGTCGCCGACCTCGCCCACTGCATCCGCACCGACCTCGACTGCGCCGACCTCTGCGGCACCACGGCCCGCGTCCTGTCCCGCCGGACCGGCACGACGGCTGTCCTCGATGCGCTCCTGCTCGCGTGCGCGGAGGCCTGCCGCGCCTGCGCCGAAGAATGCGAACAGCACGCAGCCCACCATCGTCACTGCGCACTCTGCGCCGAAGCTTGCCGCAGGTGCGAAGACGCCTGCCAGGCGTTGCGCGAGCACCTCGTCGGGACGGCGTGATCGCCGTGGCCGAAACCGACCAGTCGCTGGGCGAGCTCGAGGTGGTGCACGAGTTCACCGGGGCGATGCCGACCGGGGTGAGCGTGTCCCGCCAGGGCCGCGTGTTCGTGAACTTCCCGAAGTGGGGCGACGACGTGCGGTTCACCGTCGCCGAGATCCGCGACGGCGACCTCGTTCCCTACCCCAGCCAGGCCTTCAACGACCCCAAGAGCGACACCGATCCGGACGCCCTGGTGTCGGTGCAGAGTATCGTCGTCGATCCCGCCGACCGGCTGTGGATCCTCGACACCGGCAGCCCGCTGTTCCGGCCCACCGCCCACGGCGGCCCCAAACTGGTCTGCGTCGACCTCGAGCGTGACGAAGTCACCCGGACGATCCTCTTCCCGGAGGACGTCGCCCTGCCGACCACCTACCTCAACGACGTCCGGTTCGACCTGGGCCGCGGGTTCGCGTTCATCACGGACTCCTCGGACCAGGGGCCCAACGGGATCATCGTCGTCGACCTGGACACCGGCGAATCCTGGCGGCGGCTGCACGACCACCCCAGCACCCAGGCCGAAACCCCGCCGGACCTGCGCATGGTCGTGGAAGGCCGCGACTTCGTCGAACTCTCCGAAGACGGCTCGGCCAACCCGATCGAAATGGGCGCGGACGGCATCGCCATCGGCGCCGACGGCGCCCGCCTCTACTACTGCTGCCTCGCCTCCCGGCGCTGGTGGAGCGTCTCCACCGACGCCCTGACCGACCGCGAGGTCGACGACGACGCGGTCGCCGCGACCCTGATCGACGAAGGCGACAAGGGTGGCGCCGGCGACGGCATGGAAACCGACGACCAGGGCCGCCTCTACGCCACCGACGGCGAGCACAACGCCATCCACCGCCGCCACCCCGACGGCCGCTGGGAGACGGTCGTCCACGACCCGCGGCTGCTGTGGCCCGACACGATGTCCGTCGCCGCCGACGGCCATCTCTACGTCACGGCGAACCAGCTGCACCGGCAGGACAAGTACCGCGGCGGCAAGGACGAACGGCAGCCTCCGTACTCCCTCTTCCGCACCCCGATCGACGCCGGCCCGATCGCCCTCGGCGAAGGCACCGCCTGACGAGGGCGCCCATCGGCTTCTCCGGCACGCCGGTGGGGCGTTTGGCGCTGACAGCGGCAGGTGAGGGATTCGAACCCCCCGAACGCTGAGCAGCCTGATTTACGATCAGATCCCTTTGGCCGCTGAGTAGCCTTGCTCCACCGGGCCCGGATCGGCGCCGGCCGCACCCGGTGTGGCCGGTGCCGATCAGGCCCCGAAGTCAGCTGACGCTCAGCACGGTCTTGCCTCGGCCGTTGGGGCGGCCGCCGGTCTGCGCCGGCACTCCGTGAGGCCGCGCCGCGTCATCGCGGGCCGATCGCCGCCAGGAGGTCACGCGCGCAGGCCCTGGCCGCGTAGACGGCTGGGCCGCGGTAGCCCGGTCCCGCGTGCCGGGCGGGGTCGAGCAGCCGCTCGGCCCGTGTGGCGGCCCCGATCGCCGCGTCCGCGCCGCCGTCTCCGGCGAGCGCGGCGCACGCCCGGGCCAGCTCGGCGACCGCTTCACCCAATGCCTCAGGCAGTTCCTCGCCCGCGTCGACGGCGGCACCGGTGACGCGCACCAGGCTGAGCACGGCGTTGGCCAGCAACGTCAGGTGCTTGCTGCGGGCGATCGCGGCATCGACGCTCGCCCGCGAGCGCCATCGGCGCGGCGCGATCAGCACCACCTGCCGCGCCGTTCCGCGGGCCTGGGCCAGCGCGGCCAGCCGCGAGTGGATGCGCTGCCCGGCGGCCAGTTCCCGGTCCGCGTCGCCGGCCGCCGGCGGGCCGGCCTGCCGCAGTCCGTTCAGCGCGTCCCGCAGTTCGGCGAACAGGCCGCGCGCGGCGTCGTCGAGCAGGCGGTGCGGGTCCGCAGGGACCAGCAGGACGCCGATCACCACCACGACGCCGCCCCCGACCAGGGCGTCCACCAGCCGTTCGGTGCCGGAGCCGGGCCGGTGCAGCGCGAGGATCAGGATCGCCGACGCCGCGGTCTGGTTGACGAACATCAGGCCTTGGCCGAACGGGCCGCCGCCGAGGGCCAGCGCACCGTACACCGCCAGGAGCGCCGCGAGCGCGAAGGCCGGCGCGGCCGTGCCGGCGATCGCCTCGACGAGCGTGCCGAGCACGATCCCCAGCGCCACCCCGCTCATCAGCTGCAGCGCCCGCTGTCCGCGCAGCACGTCACTGGCCGACAACGAGACGGCCGCCGCGATCGGCGCGAAGAACGGCTGCGGGTGCCCGAGCAGGTCGTGGGCGATGTACCAGGACAAGCTCACCGCGACCGCCGTCTGCACGACCGCCCACCGGGCCCGCCGGAACCGGCCGACGGCCGCGCGGGCGGTGGTGCGCAGCCGGTTCTGCCACCGCGAAGTCACCGCCGACGGGTACCCGCGGGCAGCGGCGGCCAAGCCCGGCACGACGTCCCGGTCCGGCCGCACCAGGGCTCCCGGCACTCGGGCTCTCGCTCCGCTGGCGTTCGCCGGACCGACGTGACACCTTGGATCCATCGGTTCGTGGTGCTCGACGACGCCGACGTCCCGGCCGCCGCGGCCGCCGGCGCGTTCGGCAGTTTCGTCCACCAGGGCCAGGTCTGCATGGCCGTGGGCCGGCACCTCGTCGCCGAGAAGCTCGCCGACGCCTACGTCGCAGAGCTCTCGCGCCTCGCCGACGACCTGCGGGTCGGCGACCCCCGTCACGACGTCGACCTGGGACCGGTGATCAACTCCGACCAGGCCGACCACATCGAATCCGTCGTCCAACGGTCGGTCGACGCCGGCGCGAAGGTCACCGCCGGCGGCCGGCACGACGGGCTGTTCGTCCGCCCGACCGTGCTCGCCGGCGTCACCCCCGACATGCCGGCGTTCACCGAAGAAATCTTCGGCCCGGTCGCCGTCGTCACCACGTTCACCGACGACGACGAAGCGGTCCGCCTGGCCAACGCCCCGCCCTACGGGCTCGTCGCCGGAGTCCACAGTGGATCCGCCGCTCGCGCCCGCGCGGTCGGCGACCGCTTGCACGCCGGGATGGTGCACGTCAACGACCAGACCGTCAACGACGAAACCGTCGCACCCTTCGGCGGGATCGGCGAATCCGGTGGCAGCAGCCGGTTCGGCTCCTTCGTCAACCTCGACGAGTTCACCCGCTGGCAGTGGGTGACGGTCCGGGAAGAACAAAGCCGGCCACAGCTGTGAACACGGAACCGAGGTAATGGTGACCGACCAGCATCCGGAACCGGCCGGGGAAACCGAGCACGAGAAGTCTTCCCGGGCCGATTCACCGGGCACCCGGCGTGCTCCACCGCGTCGCAACGACCCGCAGGGTCCGCTCGAAGACGAGCACGCCCGCTCCCGGAAGGGTCACCCGTCCGGGAGCGAGAACTTCCGCGGCGAACCGTGACCGGCGCACCGCCGGGCCGCGTGCTCCCCGTGCTCGGTCGGTGCGCTCAGGCCGATACGTCGAGGACGGTCTTGAGCCAGCCCTCTTCGCGCCGGTCGAACGTCTCGTACGCCTCGATCGCGTTCGCCGGCTCTTCGTGCTGGGTGATGAACGCCAGCGGGTCGATCGCCCCGGACGCGACCGTGCCGAGCAGGCCCGGCACGTACCGGCGGTGGTTGCAGTTGCCCAGCTTGATCGTGAGGTTGCGGTTCATCGCGTCCCCGAGCGGGAAGCGGTCGAAGCCGGGCGGGTAGACGCCGATCACGCCGATGGTGCCCGCCTTCGCGACGGCCTCCACCGCCCACCGCACCGCCAGGCTCGGCGCGTTCCCCGGCACCCACTGCTCCCCCGACGGCGACGCCTCCGGCGCGGCCTGCGCCCGCTCCTGCTCGAACTGCTCCGCCTGCTGCGCGAGCTGCTCGGCCGCGGGCCCACCCGACGGCCGCTGGGCGTCCACGCCGACCGCGTCGATCACCCGGTCGACGCCGATCCCGCCGGTCAGCTCCCGCACCACCGCGACCGGGTCTTCGCGGTTGAAGTCGACGGTTTCGGCGTTCTGCGCGCGCGCCTTGTCCAGCCGCGACGGCAGCCCGTCGACGACGAACACCCGGCCCGCGCCCTGCCGCTTGGCCGAAGCGATCGCGAACTGCCCGACCACGCCGGCGCCCAGCACCAGCACGCTGTCGCCCTCGCCGACCTCGGCCAGCCGGGCCCCGAACCACGCCGTCGGGAAGATGTCCGACACCAGGATCGCCTGGTCGTCGCTCACCGCGTCCGGAACGCGCACCAGCGTCGTCATCGCGAACGGGATCCGCGCGTACTCCGCCTGCAGCCCGTCCACCGGCCCGGTCGTCTCCGGGCCGCCGAAGAACGACGTCCCGGCCGACGGCCCGTTCGGGTTCGCGGTGTCGCACTGGGCGAAGTACCCGGCGCGGCAGTACGAACACGTGCCGCACCCGATGGTCGAGGTCACCACCACGCGGTCACCCGGGGAGAAGCCGCGGACGGCCGGGCCGACCTCCTCCACCACCCCGACGGCCTCGTGGCCCAGGATCGTCCCCGGCTGCATGCCCGGCATCGTGCCCCGGACCAGGTGGAGATCGGTGCCGCAGATCGCGCTGCGGGTGATGCGGATGATGGCGTCACTCGGCTCGAGGATCTTCGGATCGGGCACCTCGTCGATGCGGATGTCACCGACGCCGTGCCAGACGACTGCCTTCACTGCTTCCTCCTCCGATCGGAAGCCATCCGCGTACCCGGCCTCACCGCAGGTACACGCGCGGAGCGCGGTCAGGGCAGCGCGGACAGCAGCGCGTCGAGGGTGATCGGCAGCTTCCGCACCCGGACGCCGGTCGCGTGGTACACCGCGTTCGCGACCGCCGCGGCGGTGCCGACGATGCCGATCTCGCCGATCCCCTTGGTGCCCATCGGGTTCACGTGCGGGTCGTGCTCGTCGAGCCAGTCCGCGCGCAGATCACCGATGTCGGCGTTGGTGGCGACGTGGTACTCGGCCAGGTCGTGGTTGACCACGTGCCCGGTGCGCGGTTCGAGGACGCTGTCCTCGAACAACGCCATGGACAGCCCCATGGGCCCTCGACGTCACCGTCCAGGCGCAGATCCTCGACCTGCTCGTGACACTGCAGCGGGAGCGGGGACTGTCCTACTTGTTCATCTCGCACGACCTGGCGGTGGTCCGGCACGTCAGCGACCGGATCGCGGTGATGCGGCACGGCCGGATCGTGGAGACCGGCGCCACCGAGGACGTCTTCACCGCGGCCCGGCACCCGTACACCCAGAGCCTGCTCGACGCCGTTCCCGGCAGCACGGAGGAAGCATCATGGACCTAGGACTGATCACGTTCGGGAGCCTGCTGGCCGATGTCCGCACCGGCACCACCCTCAGCCAGCGACAGCGGCTCCGGGACGTGGTCCGCGCCGCGAAGGAGGCCGAGGACCTCGGGTACGCCTGGTACACCGTGGGTGAGCACCACTTCCGGGACCGGGACGTGATCCCGTCGCCCGCGGTCGTGCTGGCCGCGATCGCGGAGCACACCTCGACGATCCGCCTCGCGACGGGCACGACGCTGGTGGCCAACCGCGACCCGGTCCTCGTCGCCGAGGACTACGCGCTGGTCGACCTGCTGTCCGACGGCCGGCTGGAGATGATCGTCGGCGGCTCCTTCTTCCCCGAGCCGTACACGGTGTTCGACCAGGCCCCGGGGACCAAGGGCGCGCGCAAGCGGGAGAACCTCGAGCTGTTGCACCGGCTGTGGACCGAGGAGCGGGTCACCTGGCGGGGTGAGTTCCGGCCGCCGCTGGACGACGTCCTGGTGCAGCCCCGGCTCGCGCAGTCCCGGCCGCCGCTGTGGATCAGCGGGGGCACGAACCCGGACTCGATCGCGCTGGCCGTCGACCACGGCCTGCCCATGGTGTTCGGCACCACGGCCCGGGAGCCGGCCACGTTCGTCCCGTTCTTCGACGCCTATCGCGACCAGTGGCACGAGCGCCGCGGCGGCGAGCCCGGCCGGCTGGGGGCGGCCAGCCACGCGTTCGTGGCCAAGACGTCCCAGGAGGCGCGGGCGTTGTGGTCGACGTACATCGAGAGTTACCTCAGCGCCCGCACCAACGGGCCGTTGGACTTCGACGGCCACATCGGCGTCAACGGCCCGGCGCTGTGCGGCAGCCCGGCCGAGGTCGTCGACAAGCTGGGCCGGCTGCAGCAGCTGTGGGGTCACGATCTGCACCTGCTGTCGGTCGACATCGGCGGGATCCCCTACGCCACCGTGCAAGGCGCCACGGAGCTGATCGCCGCCGAGGTGCTGCCGCAGGTCCGGCGCGGAACGGTGGCCGCCAGTGCTCGATGACGACGTCCGCGCGCTCGCGGCCGCGCGCAGCCTCGGCATCTTCACCACGCTCATGCCGGGTGGCCAGCCGCAGACCAGTGCCGTGTGGCCGCACTCGGACGAGCGGCACATCCTGGTGGGTACCAACACTTCGCGGCAGAAGTACCGCAACGTCGTCCGCGACCCGCGGGTGACGATCCTGCTGCTGGACTCCGAAAACAGCCGCCGTTACATCGAGGTCCGCGGCCGGATCGTCGACGTCGAACGCGGCGAGGCGGCGCTCGCACTGGCCCGCGCCACGTTCACCAAGTGGACCGGCAAGCCGGAGATCCGCCGGGCCGAAGGCGACCGGGTGCTGTTGCGGATGCAGGCCGACCACATTCACCGGAAGGAGTGATCATGGAAGAACCCGTCGTCGGTCCCGACCGGATCAGCCCGGCCGAGCACACGCTCGTGGACGTGCGCTGGTACCTCGACGGGCGCAGCGGTGCGGCCGCCTACGCGGCCGGCCACCTTCCCGGCGCGGTCTGGGTGGACCTCGACACCGTGCTCAGCGGCCCGCCGGACCCGGCCGGTGGCCGGCATCCGATTCCGACACCGGAGGCCTTCGCCGAAGGCCTCGGCCGGGCGGGCATCGCCGACGACGACACGGTGATCGCCTACGACGACACGGTGATCGCCTACGACGACAACGGCGGGGCTTACGCGGCTCGCCTGGTCTGGCTCTTGCGGCTGCTGGGCCGGCCGGCGGCCCTGCTCGACGGCGGTCTCCAGACGTGGCCGGGAGAGCTGGAGACGGGCGTGGTCACCCGGCCGCCGGTGACGCGTCAGGTCCTCGACTGGCCGGCCGGCGCCTTCCGCACCGCGGACGAAGCCGCGCGGGCCACGGTCCTGCTGGACGCGCGGGCACCCGAGCGGTACTCGGGGGAAAGCGTGTTGCCCAGTGACGTCCGATCGGGACACATCCCCGGTGCGGTGAACGCGCCTTGGGCGGCGAATCTGAACGGAGACAACACCTTTGCCTCCCCGGAACGGCTGCGTGAGCACTACGGCGCGCTCGGTGTCACGGGCGACGCGGACGTCACGGTCTTCTGCGGCAGCGGCGTGACGGCGTGTCACGACCTGCTGGCGCTCGAGCTGATCGGCGTGCGGGCGTCGCTGTACCCCGGGAGCTGGTCGGCGTGGTCGGCGGAGCCGGCCCGCCCGATAACGACAGGGAGCCAACCACGATGAGTGCGATCCACGGTCAGCGGCTCGGCTTCGGCGCGGGCGGGATCTTCCGCGGCGCCGACCCGGCGCGGCTGCTCGACCTCGCGCAGAGCGCCGACGAGCTGGGCTTCGACTTGTTCAGCCTGAGCGACCACCTGCACACCGACCAGCCGACCTTGGAACCCTGGACGGCGCTGAGCTGGCTGGCGGCCAAGACGACGCGCATCGAGCTGGCCACCAACGTGCTCGGCCTGCCCTATCGCGCCCCCGCGGTACTGGCCAAGGCGGCCGAGACGCTGGACCGCGTGTCCGGCGGCCGGCTGGTGCTGGGGCTCGGGGCCGGCGGCTACGACCAGGAGTTCGAGGCGTTCGGCCTGCCGGTGCGCACGCCGGGGCGCAAGATCACCGCGCAACGGGAGGCCATCCGGATCATCCGGGGGCTGTGGGCCGGGGAGCCGGAGGTGTTCGACGGCCGGGAGTTCTCCGTGCGCGACGCCCGCATCGACCCGCTGCCTGCGCACCGGATCCCGCTCTGGCTCGGCACGTACGGTCCCCGGGCGCTGGAGCTGACCGGGCAGCTCGCCGACGGCTGGCTGCCCTCGTTCGGGCGGATCGACCTGCCCCGCGCGGTCGAGATGCGGGACGCGGTGCGGAAAGCGGCCGCCGACGCCGGGCGGGATCCCGGCTCGATCACCTGCGCGGCCAACTTGACCGTGCGGGTCGACCCCGCGCAGACGTCCCGGCCGGGCCTGGTCACGGGCGGCGTGGACGAGGTGGTCCGGCAGATCGTCGAAGTGGTCCGGGCCGGGTTCACGTTCCTGCTGCTGGGCCCGCAATCGGTGGCGGCGCAGGAACTCCTGGCCCGGGAGGTGCTTCCGGCCGTCCGCACCGCGGTGGCCGGTTAGCCGGCCACGCGCGCGCGTGCCACGTCGTCGGCGTTGACGACCCGGCGCATCAGTCCGACCAGAGTCTCCTGCTCGTCCTCGGACAGCACGCCGAGGAACTCGCGCTGGGACCGCTGCGCGGTCGTCAGGAGTTCGGCGGCGAGGGCACGGCCGTCGTCGGTGAGGGCGACGCGCTGGCGGCGGCGGTCACCGGGATCGCGTTCCCGGGCGACGAGTCCCCGGCGTTCCACCTCGTCGAGGTAGCCCACCAGGTGGCTGCGGTTGAGGCCGAGCCGGTCGGCGAGGTCGTGCTGGGCGAGGGGGCCGAAGTCGGCCAGGCCGGTGAGCACGGCGAAGTGGGGCAGCCGCAGACCTCGCTCGGCGAGCGCGTCGGCGAGCACCCGCCGGCCGATCTGGGCGAGGTGGCTGGCCAGATAGGACGGGAGGGCGAGCAGGGTCGGCGGGCGGATCCCCTCAGGTGACATGCGACGCAGCGTACTCGATGGACAGAACTATGTCGTCATGTAATGATGTCGCGGTGACACGATTTCCCCTCGGAGGAGTGCAGCCATGACGAACCCGGAGCGTGCGGTGGCGGCACCGTTCGCCGCCTTGCTCATCGCCGTGCTCTCGTTCTCCCTGTTGCAGACCATGCCCGTGCCCGCGCTGCCGAACCTGCAACAGGCGTTCGGCGTGCCCACCACCACGGCGTCCTGGGTGTTGAGTGCCTTCCTGCTCACGGCTTCGGTCGCGACCGGGCTGCTCGGCCGGCTCGGCGACATGTTCGGCAAGCGGCGGGTGCTGCTGGCCTGCGTGATCGTGTCGGCCACCGGCACCCTGCTCGCGGCGCTGGCCGGCTCGATCGGCGTCCTCATCGCCGCCCGCGCTGTCCAGGGTGTCGGGGCCGCGACCTTCCCGCTGGCCTTCGGCATCGTGCGCGAGCAGTTCCCGCGCGATCGGGTGCCGGTCGCGATCGGCTGGATCAGCTCGGTGTTCGGCATCGGCTTCGGCGCCGGCCTGGTCATCCCCGGCCTGATCGTGGACGCGCTGGGCTGGCGGTGGATCTTCTGGCTGATGCTGCTGATGATCGTCTTGGGTATCGCCGCCGTGGCGGCCTTCGTCGGCGAGTCACCGGTCACGTCGCCGAGCCGGGTCGACTGGGCCGGCGCGCTGCTGCTGTCCGCCGCGATCGCCGCCCTGCTGCTGGCCATCAGCAACGGCCGGGCGTGGGGCTGGGGCTCCGCTCCGGTGCTCGGCCTGTTCGCCGCCGCGGTCGCGCTGGTCGTCGTGTTCGACCTGGTGGAGCGGCGGATCACCGCGCCGCTGGTGGACATCGGGTTGCTGCGCAACCGGACGGTGCTCGCGGCCAACGTCACCGCACTGATCATCGGCATCGGCATGTACGGCGCGTTCACGCTGATCCCGGCCCTGGTCGAGACGCCGTCGTCGGCCGGCTACGGCTTCGGCTCGTCCGTCACCCAAGCCGGCCTCTTCATCATCCCGATGGCCGTGACCATGCTGGTCGCCAGCCCACTCGCCGGACGGCTGGGAGCCGTCCTCGGGTTCAAGCTGCCGCTGGTGCTGGCCTGCGTGATCGGCGCGATCGGCTTCGCCTTGTTCGCGGTCGCACACGACACACCGCTGCCCCTCTACCTCGGCAACGGGATCATCGGCATCGGTGTGGGGTTCGCGTTCGCGTCGCTGGCCAACTTGGTCGTCAGCGTGGTCGATCCCCGGCAGACCGGCGAGGCGACCGGGATCAACACCATCATGCGGACCATCGGGGGCACGCTCGGCGCCCAGGTCGCGGCCACCATCGTCACGTCCACGCTGCTCCCTGGCACCCGGATCCCGGCTGAATCCGGGTACACCACGGCATTCACGCTGTCAGCGATCGCCATGGGCGTGGCGACCATCGCCGCCCTCGCCGTGCCGGGGCCGCTGCGCCGGGCCGTGGCGGCACCGCTGAGCCGGGCCGCCGGATGACCGGCGGAGAGCTGACTGCCGTACCCACGCCGGTGTCCGACGTCCGGCTGAGCCCGGACCGGCTGTGGGACGAGCGGACCCGTCCGCAGGCGCCGCCGCCCGAAGCGGGTCGCCGCTACACGCCCCGCGAACAAGCGGGTGGCCGCCGGCTGATCGAGGTGCACAACTACCTCCGGACCGAGCTCGCCCGGCTGCGCACGCTGATGTCCGACGTGAGTGCCGGCGCGATCGGCCCGGCGGCCGCGCGGGCCGCGCTGCACGCGCTGGCGTTGTGGCCCGCCGAGACGCAGCTCGCCGGCTCCTGCCGGGCGTTCTGCCGGATCGTGCTGCTGCACCACCACCGCGAGGACACCGACCTCTTCCCACGGTTGCGGGCGTTCGAACCACCACTCGGCCCGGTCGTCGCCCGGCTGGAGCAAGAGCACGAAGCCCTGCACGGGCTCGTCGAGCGGATCGACCGGACGCTGGTCGCCGAGCCGCTCGACGTGCCCGCCCTGCGCGCCACGGTGGACCTGCTGACCGACGCGCTGCTGTCCCATCTGTCCTATGAGGAACACGAACTGGTCGAGCCGCTGGCTCGGCTGTGGGGGTGAGGAGATCGATGAGCACTACCGTTGCGGTCGTCGGCGGCGGCTATGGCGGCGTCACCGCCGCGAAGGCCCTCGACGAGTTCGCCGACGTCGTCCTGATCGAGCCGCGGGACGCCTTCGTGCACAACGTCGCCATCCTGCGGCACCTGGTCGACCCGGGCTGGTCGGGACGGCTGTTCTTCCCGTACGACCGGCTGCTCACCCGGGGCAAGGTGATCCACGACCGCGCGGTCGCCGTGGACGCCACCGGGGTGACACTCGGTCCCGGCGACCAGGTCCCGGCCGACTACGTCGTGCTGGCCACCGGCTCGCGGTACCCGTTCCCGGCCAAGGTGGAGGAGACGGCGAGCGCCGAGGCGGCGGAAACGCTGCGCGAGGCCCACGCCGCGCTCGCCCGCGCGACCCACGTCCTGCTGCTCGGCGCCGGACCGGTCGGGCTGGAGCTGGCCGGGGAGATCAAGGCGGCCTGGCCGGACACCGGTGTCACGATCGTCGACCCGGCACCGGACATCCTGGGCGCCACCGCGCTGCCCGACGAGCTGCGAGCCGAGGTCCGCCGTCAGCTGGACGCGGCGGGCGTCGAGCTGGTGCTGGGCACCGCCCTGACCGCGGATCCGCCGGGAGAACCGGGTCGCGCCGGCGAGTTCACCGTGACTACCGAGTCCGGCACCGAGATTTCCGCCGACATCTGGTTCCGCTGCTTCGGCGTGCAACCCGTCACGGACTACGCCGACGGCGGCCTGGCCGCGGCGCTGGACGAGAAGGGCGCCCTGCGCGTCGGCCCCGACCTGAGGGTGCCCGGGCACGCGAGCGTCTTCGCCATCGGCGACGTCACGGCCATCCCCGAAGCCAAGATGGCCAAGGCCGCCGAGCAGCAGGCCGCGATCGTCACCGCGAACATCCGGACGCTGATCGAGGGCGGCACCGAGCTGGCGGCCTACACCCCCGCGTCTCCCGGCATCGCGCTCCCCCTCGGTCCGCACGGAGGCGCCTCCTACAACGAGACCGTCGGCGTGCTGGGCGCGGAACAGACCTCGAAGATCAAGGGCGCCAGCCTGCGTGTCGAGTCCTACCTCGAGCTGCTCAACCTGAACCGGTGAGCGTCATCGTGGTGGGGGCCGGTCCCACCGGGCTGCTCCTCGCCGGCGACCTCGCGGCCGCCGGCGTGCCGGTGACCGTGTTGGAGAAGCGGGAAGAGGGCGTCAGCAACCTGTCCCGCGCTTTCGGCGTGCACGCGCGCACCCTCGAGCTGCTCGACGCGCGCGGGCTGGCCGACGATCTCGTGCCCACCGGGCAGGTGATCGGCGAGCTGCGGCTGTTCGGGTCCATCCCGTTCGACATCACACAGCTGCCGTCCCGGTTCCCGTTCCTGCTGGTGACCCCGCAGTACGAGGTCGAGAAGCTGCTGCTGAAGCGGGCGCACGACCTCGGGGTGGTGTTCCGCTACGGCACCGAGGTCACCGGTCTCCGGCAGGACGGCGACGGCGTCGCCGTGGCCACGGGTTCCGGTGAGTTCCCAGCGTCCTACGTGGTCGGGGCCGACGGCGTGCGCAGCGCCGTCCGGAGCGCCGTCGGGTTGCCGTTCCCGGCCGGGTGCTGATCAGGTCCGTGGTCCTGGCGGACGTGAAACTGGTGGAAGAGCCGGAGATCACCGTCCGCGTGCACGGTGGCGGAGACGCCTTCGGCTTCATCGCGCCGTTCGGCAACGGCTACTGGCGGATCGGCGGCTGGGACCGCCGCCACCGGGACCTTCCCGACGACACCCCGGTGGAGTTCGAGGAGCTGCGGTCCATCACCGAACGGGCCTTCGGCACCGACTACGGCATGCACTCGCCGCGCTGGCTCGGCCGGTTCCACAGCGACGAACGGCAGGTGCCGAGCTATCGCGCCGGGCGCGTGCTGCTCGCGGGCGACGCCGCGCACCAGCACTCCCCCGCCGGCGGTCAGGGCATGAACACCGGCCTGCAGGATGCCGCGAACCTGAGCTGGAAGCTCGCCGCGGCGGTGCACGGGTGAGGCCCGGCGGCGCTGCTCGACAGCTACCACGCCGAGCGCCACCCCGTCGGCCGGTCGGTGCTGCGCAGCAGCGGGCTGAACCTCCGGCTGGCGATGGCGCGCAACCCGGCCGAGGTGGCGCTGCGTTTCATGCGCACCCAGATGGTCAAGCGCGTCCCGGCGGTCAGCCGCGCGGCGATCGGCGAGATCACCGGTATCGGGTACGGCTATCCGGCTCCCCGCGGCGCCCATCCTTCGGCCGGCAGGCGAACCCCCGACCACGCTTTGGCGTCCGGCCGGCTCTACGAGACGCTGCGGGCCGGCAAGTTCGTGCTCGTCCTGCCGAAGGGTTCCCACGCGAACGTCCCGCCCAGCCAGGTCGTCACGGCACACTGGCCGGACAGCCGGCGCGACGCCCTGCTGGTGCGGCCGGACGGATACACGGCATGGGCCGTCGACTCCCCGGATGTCTCCGAGATCGAGTCGGCGGCCCTGGGTTGGACCGGCACCTACAGCCAGAAACGGGGCTAGCGGTTGTCGTACGCCGCGCGGGCGGCGTTGATGTGCGGATGGTGCGCAATGCTCCATTCGAGCAGTGGTGCGGTCGCCTCGCGCAGGGTCCGGCCCATCGTGGTCAGCTCGTAGCTGACGTGCGGCGGCATGACGTTGCGGACCGTGCGGGTCAGGATGCCGTCGCGCTCGAGGTCGCGCAGAGTCACGGTGAGCATGCGCTGGCTGATGCCGTCGACGGCCCGCTTGAGCTCGGTGAAGCGCCGCGGCCCGTCCTTGAGCATGCGCACGATCAGCAGCGCCCACTTGTCCCCGACGATTCCGAGGACGTCGCGGGCCGAACACGGGTCCTGCATGGTTACCTCCTGGGAACCGGGGCACCGAAAAGTGCCGTATTGCCCGGTGCGCGTCGGGTGGATCACGCTGTTCACGGTTACCGAATGGTACCGGGGCACGAGGAGGAACCGCACGACCATGACCACATTTCTGCTGGTACACGGCGCCTGGCACAGCGGGCGGAGCTGGGACCGGGTGGTCCCGCTACTGGAATCCGCCGGACATCGGGTGCTCGCGCCGTCGCTGACCGGTTACGGCGACAAGGCCCACCTGCTGGGCCCCGAAGTGGGGCTCGGCACCCACATCGACGACGTCACCGCCCTGATCGAAGACGAGCGTCTCGACGACGTCGTGCTCGTGGGGCACAGTTACGCCGGGATGGTCGTCTCGGGGGTCGCCCACCGGGTCCCGGAGCGGATCGCGCAGCTGGTGTTCCTCGACGCGATGGTTCCCGAAGACGGCGAAACCGCCGTCGACGTCCTTCCGGTCACCAAGCGGTTCGTCGACGCCGCCGTGGACGGCTGGCGGGTTCCGCCGATGCCGGAGCAGCCGCCGCCGTTCGGCTTGTTCGGGGTCACCGATCCCGGGGACATCGCCTGGCTGCGCTCGATGCTGTCGGACCAGCCGGTGCGGTGCCTGCAGGAGCCCGTCCGGCTGGGCAACCCGGCCGCGCGTGCGATTCCGCGCACGCACATCCATTGCGTCAGTGGTCAGCCGGCGGGCATCACCCGGCGTCCCGTCC
The DNA here is from genome assembly GCF_040682815.1 of Amycolatopsis sp. NPDC051102. Taxonomy (NCBI): domain Bacteria; kingdom Bacillati; phylum Actinomycetota; class Actinomycetes; order Pseudonocardiales; family Pseudonocardiaceae; genus Amycolatopsis; species Amycolatopsis sp. NPDC051102. The sequence continues at coordinate 140,700 of NZ_JBFBBT010000001.1, read as the reverse complement.
CGGCGGACGAACGGGTGCGGGAGCTGCCCACCGGCCACGACTGCATGATCACCATGCCCGTCGAGCTCACCGAGCTGCTGCTCGAGGCAGCCCGGTACGCCAGGTCCTGAGGTCAGTACCGAAGCTCACGTCCGGTGAATGGCCGGCCGGGACTACGTCCGGTCGGCCACGTGACCGGCGCCGCCCTGACCGGGCGGTGCCAGCACCGCCAGCGTCGGCAGGTGCGACAGGAAGCCGCCGTCCACCGGGATCAGCTGGCCGGTGAGGAAACTCGCCGCCGAGGCCAGGAAGGTGACCAGCGCGGCCACGTCCGCCGAGGTGCCCAGCCGGGGCACCAAGTTGTGCGCGCGGATCTTCTCCTGCACGAAGTCCGGCATGTCCGCGTCCAGCGCCGGGGTCTTGATCAGCCCCGGCGCCACGGTGTTGCACCGGACGCCGTGGTCGCCGTACGCGGCGGCGACGAACCGGGTCAGCGCGATCAGGCCGCCCTTCGAGCTGCCGTACGCGACCATCGTGCGGTCCCCGGACAGTCCCTGGCCGCTGGCGATGTTGACGATCGAGCCGCCGCCGCGCTCGATCATGACCGGCACCGTGTGCTTGCACAGCAGCATGGGACCACGCAGGTTCACCGCCATGACCTCGTCCCACAGCTCGACGGGCATGGTCACGACGTCGCGGTCCCGCTTGATCGCCGACACCAGCGCCGCGTTGTTGTCGAGGATGTCGACGCCACCGAAGGTGTCCACGGCAAACCGCACGAGTTCACGCACGCTGTCCTCATCGGACACGTCGACGAGGTGGCCGGCCACCTTCAGGCCCTGCGCGGTCAGCGAGTCGACGACCTCGGCGACGGCGGGGGCGGCCACGTCGGCCACCACCACCCGCGCCCCGGCCTCCGCCAGTGCGGCCACGGTGGCCGCGCCGACGCCACCGGCACCCCCGGTGACGATGGCGACCTTTCCCTCCAGCGCGCTCATGCCCGGACCGCTTCCACGACGCTGCAGAACCCGCTGGGCACGATCCGCGACAGCTCGAGGCCCGCGCTGCGGAACAGCTCCGCGAACTCGGCCTCGGTCCGTTGTCTGCCGTCGCAGAGCACGAGCATGTTGAGGTCCATCAGCTTCACCGTCGCGGCCGGCTCGGCCTTTCCCGGCAGCACCACTTCGGCGAGCAGCACGCGGCCGTCCGGTGCCATCGCGTCGCGGACGTTCGACAGGATCCGGGCCGATTTCTCGTTGTCCCAGTCGTGGATCACGTTGGACAGCAGGTACGCGTCACCGCCCGGCGGCACGCTTTCGAAAAGCTGCCGCCCACCACCGACAGCCGGTCGGCGACGTCGGGGTGGGACGCACCGGCCACGACCTCGGGCTGGTCGTACAGCACACCGTGGACGCCGGGGTTGGTCCGCAGGATTTCGGCGAGCAACGCGCCGTGGCCGCCGCCGACGTCGACGACCCGGCTGAACCGGCCGAAGTCGTAGGCCGCCACCACCGGCTTGATCATCTGGTCGGTGGCGCTCGTCATGGCGTTGTTGAACACGCGCGCGGTGTCCGGGTGCGTGGCCATGTATTCCCAGACGTCCTGGCCGTGCACCCGCTCGAACGCCGACCGCCCGGTCCGGACCGAGTCCGCGAGGCCGGACCAGCTGTAGCGGTCCGCCGGATCGCCGACCCACTGGGCGAAGCCGCGCATCGACAGCGGGCTGTCGGTGCGCAGCGCGTGCCCCAGCTCGGTGAGCGCGAAGACCTGGCCGTCGTGTTCCTCGAACAGGTCGAAGTCCGCGCACGCGCGCAACAACCGGTACAGCGTCGGCGCGTGCGCGTCGATCTCCTTCGCGATGTCGTCGACCGGGCGCGGGCCGGCGGCCAGCGCGTCGGCGACCCCGAGGGACGCCGCGGCGCTCACCGCCGCCGACATCCAGCTCGCCGTCGCCAGTTGCAGGATGCGGGCGGGAATCGGGATCTCCGGAGGAGTCATGCACTGCTCCTAACACCACTGAGAAGGGCGGCAAGATGGGATTGGACCTGCGGCAGCGCCACGAGCTCGGCCAGCACCGCGCGGAGCGGCCCGACCTCGGGTCCGCCCAGCAGCAGGTCCTCCTGCGCCGTGACGTAACGCAGGATCTTCGCGGCGGCGGGGTGCCGTTCGTCGTGGTAAGCGACCGGCGACCGCCCCGGCCGGAACGCCTCGCCGAGGCTGACGGCGTCCTTGAGGCCGACGTTCAGCGCCTGCCCGCCGATCGGCAGGTGCCAGTGCGCCGCGTCGCCGGCGAGGAACACCCGGCCGCGGCGGTATTCGGTGACCTGCCCCCGGGCGTTGTCGAAGGCGTCGACCCACAGTGGCGTGCCGTGCGAGATGTCCTCACCCGTCACCTTCGCCCAGACCTCGGCGACGGTGGCGAACGTCGGCTGCTCGTGGGTGACCTCGCGGCCGAACTCGTGCACCATGACCCGGGTCACCCCGGCCCGGGTCGAGGCGACGGCCATGCCGTGCTCGAACCGTTCGAAGCGGCGGTCCGGGACGTCCAGGCCGGTCACGTCCGCCCGGAGCAGCTCGCGCGTGGCCGGTGCGGCGTCGACCGCGAACCCGGCCAGCCGCCGGACTGTGCTGTGCCGGCCGTCGCAGCCGGCGACGAAGTCCGCCCGCAGCGCCGGCCGGCCGGCGAACGCCGCCTCGACGTGGTCGTCGTGCTCGATCAGGCCGGTCAGCTCGTGCTCGCGCAGCAGCGTGGCCCCGAGGCCGAGCGCCTGCTCCGCGAGCGCGGCCTCGGTCCGGTACTGCGGGACCTTCCAGTTACCCGCGAACTCACTGTCCACGTCGGACATCTCGAAGCCGAGGCCGCCGAAGTGCGAGCGAGGCTCGTGGACGGCCTCGGCCAGCAGTGCGTTTAGCCCGCGTTCGTGCAGCAGCTCCGCGGTGCGGCTGGTGAGCTGGGACGCCCGGGACTCCTGCATCGGCCGCGCCAGCCGCTCCACCACCGTCACCCCGGCCCCGGCGCGCCGCAGCTCGCCGGCGAGCAGGAGGCCGACCGGCCCGGCGCCGACCACCAGTACCTCGGGCACGTCAGCGGCTCTCGGCGTAGGTCTTGGCGTGGCCGAGGGTGGCCAGGCTGTTGGTGCTCAGCGCCTTCCGCACGAACGCGCGTGCGGCCGCCACGTCCGCTTCCGGGCCGAGCACCTCGGTGATGGTGTCCTCGTTGAGCCGGACGGTGTGCCGCGAGGTGGCCGTGACTCCCCCGCCCGGCCGCTCCTCGAACAGCCAGTGCCCGGTGTGCAGCGTCATCAGCTTGGGCACCTGGACCTGCTTGTAGACGATGCGCCGGTGGGGCAGGCAAACCCGGACCGACCGGGTGGTGTGCGTCGAGCCGTCCTGGGTGCGCGTGTCCATCTCCAGCACCTGCAGGCCGGGGGTGTCCTCGGTCAGGTCGACCCGCGCGACGTGTGGCAGGCGCTCTCGCCACAGGTAGGCGTCGTTGACGAAGTCGTAGACGTCCCGCGCGCTGCCGTCGATGTCCAGGGTGTCGTCGAAGCTGAACAGCAGGTCCGACGCCGAAGCCTCCGCGGTGTCCTTCAGCGCCGCCAGCTCCACGCGACTGTTGCGGTCCACCGCCTGGTCGATCCAGGCCAGGTCGGCCGGGTCGTCGGTGGCGGCGTGGTAGTCGTGGCGCAACCGCACCCTGGACGTCTCCTCGGACAACGGCTCGACCAGCCAGGCACCCCCCATCCCGCCGACCGGGGGCTGGGACACCTCCTGGCGGAAGTCGATCCGCAGCGCGCCGGGATCGAGTTCCCGGCGCGACGTCCAAGTCTTGGCTGTGCCGTTCGCCGTGGCCCAGATCCGGATGCGCTCCGATCGCTCCTCCCGGGACGCGTGTTCGACGTGGACGGTGGGGGCGAACAGCTGCGGCCAGTTCCCCACGTCCGCGATCAGCTGGTAGAGCTCCTTGGCCGGGGCCGCGACGGTGATCTCGTGCTCGACGTTGCGTGTGATGGGCATGACTCTCCTAGAAGTTGCCGAGACCGCCGCAGACGTTGATGGCCTGCGCCGCGATGGAGCCCGCGATGTCGGTAGCCCGGGAATCCGGCGAGCCAGTCGTCTTCCTGCGAGAAGAGGTCGACGAGTTCCTGCTGGTCGGCCGGGGCCACTCCCATCACCGCGAGCACCGTGAAGTGGTCGTGGTCCGGGCCGATCTCGATGGTGTCCAGACCGGCGCGGCGGCGGGTGAACACCACTTTCGTCTGCAGGAGCCGGACGGAGGTGGCGAGCTCGTTGAACAGCGGGACGATCTCCCGCTGGAACTTCTCGCCGTGGTACCGGTTCTGCAGGTCCTCGGCGCTGCGGCACTGGATGTAGTTCGCCGTGCCGGGTTCGGCGATCCCGCCGAAGAGGGTGGACGAGATCCAGCCGGGGAAGTCGGCCGAGTCGATGCTGCCGCGCATCGTGGTGAGCAGTTTTTCCTGTGCCACGGCGGTTTTGGCGCCGAACAGGTTGAGCACGGTCAGAATGTCGGCTTCCGCCGAAATGAATGCCATGATTCTCCCGCCAACAAAGATTTCGGCGGTTTCGACCTCGAACCCCTGCCTGCGCAGCGCGCCGGCGACGACCAGCCGCTCCACCTCGTCGCTTTCGGCAACCAGCACACGCACCATCACTGCCCCCAGTGAATCGTCACGCAACCATCGGAGAAGTGGTCTCGGTCGCCGATTCTGACAACCTTCTCGGAACTTCTCAACCAATCCCAAGACGAATGCAGACGATTTCACGATCCCTGCAGAACACAGCCCCACCGACACCTGACAGGACAACCGGAACTACAGCGAGAGCAGGTCATCGTTGTACCGACTAGCCGCCGAGCCGAAAGCCGATTCCGGGTACGTTGACCACCCAGGAGTGCGCGCCCAGTTTCGCCCGCAATGTTCGGACGTGCGTGTCGATTGTCCGCGTTCCCCGTCCGCTCGAATCGCGCCACACCTCGGACATGATCCGGCGCCGGGTGAACACCCGGCCCGGCTCGGAGGCCAGCAGGGCGAGCAGGTCGAACTCCTTCGGTGTCACGGCGATCTGCCTGGCACCGATGCGGACTTCCCGGTTCCGCAATCCGATGCGCAGCGAGCCGTGCACGACGGTTTCGGCCGCCGCCGAAGGCTCCGAGGCCGGTCGACGTACCCGGCGCAGCACCGCGTCGATCACCGCGGCCAGCTCACTCGGCCGGACCGGCCCGCTCACGTAGTCGTCGAGCCCTGCCTGCAGACCCAGCACCCGGTCCAGTTCGGAGTCACGAGCGGACACGCCGACGATCGGCACCCGGCTGCGGGCACGGAGCCGGCGGCAGACCTCCAGACCGTCGAGATCGGGAAGATCCAGGGCCAGCACCACCAGATCGGCCAGGACCGAGGTGGCGAGCAGTGCGGTCCCGGTGTCCACGACGCTCACCTCGAAGCCGTGATCCCGAAGGTCGTGGCTCAGGTTCCCGGCGTTCGCCGGCATCGTCCCGACCAGTAGCAAGCGCACATGCCCCCCTCACGACGAAGCTCGGCAGCTCGCGCGTCCCGGGTTGCCACGACCGACCGCGGTGGAAAGAAGGCCCGGCAGGTCTCACCCGCCTCGCCGGCGAGGCGGTCGCCACTGGCCGCCCCCGGTCGCCACGATCTTTCGAGGCTAACCGGTCGAGGACGAGCAACACAGCCAGCTTGTTACCTTCTCACTGAATGGACCACCGTTGGTACGGATGGACCAACTCCACCGTCGGTCCACTATGGACTTTCCAGTCCCGGTCGGCCAGGTCTTGAGCCGACGAGCGTCGCCGCGGACGATGCCTGCTCGCTTACGGTCACCAACGACCGGGTTCTGCGGTTGGATGGCGCGAGCCGACGCGAAGGAGTGCGTGTGAACATCCTGCTGATCCACGGCGGACTGCACGAAGACATGGACGCCCGGCGATTCTGGGGAACCACCGGCGTCATCAGCGGCCTGAAAGAGCGGGGACTGCGCGTTCGCGCACCCGACCGCCTCTCCGGGGCCGTCAGCTGGCAGTCCGAAGCGGATCACCTCGCGCCGGTCCTTCTCGACGAACCGGCCGTGGTCGTCGCGGGCTCCAACGGCTGCTCGGTCGCCGTCCGGCTGGCCCTCACCCATCCGAAGCAGATCGAGCGGCTGGTCCTCGCCTGGCCGGCCACCGCGGGCGACGCCGCGATCGACGATCGCGTTCGCGAGAGGATCACCGACGAGACGGCCGCGGCCGAGCTGCTGCGGGGCGAGACCTTGCGCGGTGTCCGCGACGACGAGCTGGCCGGCTTGCGCGTGCCCACTGGTGTGCTGCCGTCGGCGCAGCCGAACCCCGCGCATCAACGGCGGACGGTGGACGCCCTGCTCCGGGTGCTGCCCGACGTTCGGGAGCTGCCGGCAGCCCCCGAGCCGGTCCGGCCCGACTTCGACCGCCACAAGGAGGTCGTTCTCGCCACGATCGCCGCGTTCGCCGCTTCCTGACCATTCACGCGGCCGGGCGAGCCGGAGGGCGCAAGACGACCGCGCCCACAGCGTGAACACGAGTGCGGTGCGACCTCGGCTCGGATAGCTGTGGAGTACCGAGCCCGTGAAGTGGAGAACGCGTGAAGTTCCTGCTCATCACCCTCATCACCCACGTCCCCGACGCGGTCACCGGCGTCCAGGCCCCCACCCACGAACGGCTCCGCGAAGTGGTGACCAACGCCGAGCTCGCCGAAGAACTCGGCTATGACGGCTACGGCGTCGGGGAACGGCACGAGCGGCCGTTCATCTCCTCATCCCCGCCCGTGGTGCTGAGCCACATCGCCGCGCGGACCACGCGGATCCGGCTGTTCACCGCCGTCACCACGCTCAGCCTGCTCGACCCGGTGCGCGCCTTCGAGGACTACTCGACCCTCGACAACCTCTCCGGCGGACGGCTGGAACTGATCATCGGCAAGGGCAACGGCGCCGCCCAGCGCGAGCTCTTCCACGTCACTCCGGACGACCAGTGGGACCGCAACGCCGAAGGCTACGAGCTGTTCCGGCGCCTCTGGCGCGAGGACAGGGTCACCTGGTCCGGACGCTTCCGGCCGTCGCTGACCGACGCCGAGGTCTGGCCGCGGCCGCTGCAGCAGCCGATCCGCGTCTGGCACGGCAGCGCGACCAGCCGCGACTCCGTCGACGTCGCCGCGAAGTGGGGCGACCCATTGTTCTCGGCCAACGTCACCAACCCCGTTGAACCCTACGCCGAACTCGTCCGCTACTACCGCGAGCGTTGGGTCCATCACGGCCACGACCCCGCGGCCGCCCTCGTCGGCGCCGGCACCGCCGGCTTCCACGTCGCCCGGACGTCGCAGGAAGCGCTCGAGACCTACCGGCCGATCTTCGAAAGCCGGCTGGCCATGCAGACCAGGCTGGGACTGGAACCGGTCTTCCGGACCCTCGACGACTTCGTCGAGCGCAGTTCCGCGCTGATCGGGAGCCCGGCGCAGGTCGTCGACAAAGTGCTCCGCTACCACAAGGAGCTCGGGCACCAAGTCATCCATCTGCACGCCGACCGCGACGGGCTCACCACCCGGCAGCACCGGGACGCCCTCGAGCTGTTCCAGTCCGACGTCGCCCCCGTGCTGCGCCGCGAGATCCCCGCTCCGCCGTGGCCCGCCTGAAAGGACCGCCCGTGCCCGAAGTCCCCCTCTCTGTCCTCGACCTCGTCCCGATCAGCTCCGGCGCGACCGTCGCCGAAGCCGTGCGCAACACCGTCGATCTCGCCCGGCAGGCCGAACGGTTCGGCTACCGGCGCTACTGGTTCGCCGAGCACCACCTCAACCCGGGCGTCGCCGGCGCGTCCCCACCGATCCTGATCGCGCTCGTCGCGGGCGCCACTGAACGCATCCGGCTCGGCTCCGCAGGAGTGCAGCTCGCCCACCGCACGCCGCTGGCCACGGTCGAGGAGTTCGGCCTCATCGACGCGTTGCACCCCGGACGGCTCGACCTCGGGCTCGGCCGCAGCGGCAAGCAGCTCGTCCGCGAATACGCCGCGGCGGCCACACGGCCGGCGGCGCCCGCGCAGACGATCAACGGCCTGCTGATCCCGCCGAAACCCGACTTCAGCGGTCTGGCGCGCTCATCCCGCCTCGGGGTGACCTTCGGGCTCCTGCAGCAGCCCGGCGCCGAGTCCCCCGACTACGGCGAGCAGGTAGACGACATCCTCGCCCTGCTCCACGGCACCTACCGCGCCGCCGACGGAGTCGAGGCCCACGCCGTGCCCGGCGAAGGCACGCGGCCGCAGGTCTGGATCCTCGGCAGCAGCGGCGGGCAAAGCGCGTCCGTCGCCGGCCGCAACGCCCTGCGGTTCGCCGCCAACTACCACGTCAGCCCGTCGAGCGTGCTCGAAGCCGTCGACGCGTACCGGAAAGCCTTTCAGCCGTCGGACGCGCTCCCACGGCCCTACGTCGCGGTGTCGGCCGACGTGGTCGTCGCCGACGACGACGCCACCGCGCGGGAACTGGCCTCGGGCTACGGCTTGTGGGTGCGCAGCATCCGCCGTGCCGAGGGCGCGATCCCCTTTCCCACGCCGGAAGAAGCCGCCGCGCACGATTGGACCGACGAGGACCGCGCGCTGGTCGCCGACCGCGTCGACACCCAGTTCGTCGGCTCACCGGCCACGGTCACTGCCCGGCTGCGACAGCTGCAGGAGGCGACCGGCGCCGACGAACTCGTCGTCACGACCATCACCCACGCCCACGTCGACCGCGTGCGGTCCTACGAGCTGCTCGCCGAACACTGGAACCACTGAAGCCGTGGAGGCGCAACGCGGCCAGGATGACCTCCACACTCCTGGTCGCGCCGACCGACGCCGTGTCGATGGTCAGGCGCTCGCGATCCCACGGCTCGTACTCCCGCGCGACGACCTCCTGCCACGTCGGAAGCCGGAGGCCGGGGAGATCGCTCACCCGGCCCTCGACACGGGCGCGGTGTTCCGCCGGGTCGGAGCAAACGAGTTCCACTTCGAGGACCGGGAAGCCGGTGCCGGCCGCGCGCCACGCGTCCCTGGTGAGCTTCAGCGGGTTCACGCACTCGGCGACGACGTCGACGCCGTTGCCGAGCTGGTCGCGGGCCAGTGCGTAGCCGGCTACATACCCCGCGACTCGTGGTGGGGCGGTGAGCTCGCCGGAGTCCACCAGGGCCTGCTCGATCGTGTCGATCCGCAGGTAGGCCGCGCCGAGGGCGCGCGCCAGCGGCCGGGCCACGGTGGTTTTGCCCGTGCCCGGCAGGCCGCCGAGCACGATCAGGCAGGCCGGCGTCATCCGATCCCGGGGTACAGCTCACGGTAAGCAGCGATGTGTCCCGAGTCCGTCGTCACCGACTCCGCCGCCAGCACCGCGTGCACGATCGCGCGGGCGAAGGCGTTCGACGCGGCCGCGAACAGCTCCGGGGTCGCACCTGCGCTGGTCGCTCCAGTGGCCACCGCGAACACCGTGTCGCCGTCCGCGACGCCGTGGGCCGGACGGACCGCCACCGCCAGCCCATCCTGGCCGGCGCCCGCAAAGCGGTACGCCGCGCCCGGGTCGAGGGACGCCGTTGTCGCGACCACGCCGATCACCGTGTTGAGCGGGGTCCGGGTGTCCCGGTCGCGTGTCGACGCCGCGAGCCGCTCCCGCGCCGCCACACGAGCCGCTTCGCCCGGCGCTGCCAGCGCAAACTCCTGCCAGGCAGCGTCGCCGCGGGCTGTCGCACCCAGCGAGTAGCCGTAGGGCAATCCCGAAGCCGGATCCACCGCCGGGTGGTGGGAGTTCAGCACGGCCAGCGCCGCCACGACCGTGCCGTCCGGCAGCACCGTGCTCGCGGTGCCGACGCCGCCCTTCATCTCCGCACTGACCGCGCCGGTTCCAGCACCGACGTTGCCCTGCGCCACCGGCCCGTCCGTCGCGGCGCGGACGGCCTCGGCGCCGAGTTCCGCGTGCGGACGGGCGTGGAAGTCGCCACCGCGGCCGAGGTCGAACAACGCCGCCGCCGGAACGACCGTGGTCGCCTCCGGGCGGTGCTCGGCCAGCCATTCCAGCACGCTCCCGGCGGCTGCGAGACCGAACGCGCTGCCGCCGGTGAGGGTGATCGCGCCGACGCGCGGAGCCGGGTGGCGAGGGTCCAGGGCCGCGGTGTCGCGGGTGGCCGGACCGCCGCCGCGGACGTCGACGGAGACGACCGCGTCCGGTGGCACCAGCACGACCGGGGTCGTGTCAGTACCCGCTGCTTCCCCGAAGTCGAAGCCGGGCCAATGGATGACGATGATCTTGTCGCCAGTGTAGCCAAGCTGCTCACGCAACCGTGCCGCGATCTTCCCATCTCGGTCGGCGAGCACGATCCAGGTTCCCGAGCTCGTCGGCTCCGCGATGGAGTCATGCGCGGCGACAGACGAGAGTGGTTCGGTAGTGGTGCCTGCTTGTGGTTCCCAGGACAGCTCGTACAGCCAATGCCGTCCTTGCCGGCTTACCGAACCGTCTCCGGATAGGACTCGAACTTGGAATCCGCGGACCTCGACCAAGACCCGACCGTGTTCGTCGGTGGCCACGATGTCCCCGACGACCAGGTCGTCTTCGGTACGAGTCAGCTGGGCGTGAGCCCAGATTACCCCGCACCCAGCAAGCTCTTTGACATCCTGGTGATGCTCGATCCGTTCAACCCCCATTGGGATCACTGAGCTCAGAGGAATACCGCGCCGCTCCGCCAGTGGCAGCAGCAGCTGGAAGCAACCATCGAGTAGGACCGGATCGAGCACGGCATCGACACGGCCGAATCGATCTGCCTCACCGAGAGCTGTGCGATCGAGCCGAGCGACCGCTTCATCGGCGCCGAGCCAGAGGCCGGCGATGGTCCGGAAACGGGGTCCGTAGTCGAACCCGCCCGTTCGGAAGATGGCGTAGCACTCATCCACGGTGCGCTCGTCAAGGCAGCGGTCTCGAGCGGCGGCCAGGCCGTGATAGGCGAGAACGCCACGGGCGTTTGTAACCGTTGCGCTCATCTGTCGTACCCAGGGAGTCTGTGGGGTTAGCCGGCCGCTGATTTCGACTGAACCGGTCTCGCGGATCAGGGTCGTCTGCAGTTCCGTTAGCGTGCTGACGCCCAAAGCCACAGGCGCGTGGAAGATGATGTCCTGAAGACGGTAGTGTCCTGCGGGGCCCTCCTCCCGAGCGGCTGCCATGGCCATGTCAACGAATGCCGCGCCCGGATAAAGATTCGCGCCGTGAACGTGGTGGTCGGCGAGATACGCCGGTCGTGATCCATCAAGTACCCGATGCCAGACCGGTGTCGCTTCCCCGGCGCGCACGCCCAGCAGAGAGTGGGCCAACGTGCCAATTCGGTCGGCACGGGAACGTTCGTCCTCGATCCAGTACCGGTCGCGATTCCAGGAGTAGGTGGGCAGTTCCAGTTTGGCGCCGTCGTCGGGCAGCAGAGCCGGCCAGTCGGGACTGTGCCCGTGCAGGTAGAGCTGTGCGCAGGCGGTAGCCATGCTCTCGGAGTCGGGCAGTTTCCGTCGTAATGACGGCACGCTTACGCCGCTCACGCGCGCGGCTCTGAGCGTCTCGCTGATCGCGGAACCGAGCACCGCGTTCGGTCCGAGTTCCACAAAGACGGTGTGGCCATCGGCGATCAATGCTCTGGCAGCGTCGACAAACAGTACCGGCTGGCGCACGTTCCGCCACCAGTAGCCGGCGTCATGCGCCAGCTCGTGCAGCTTCTGGCCGGTGACGGTGGAGTACATCGGAATGTGTGGTTCTCGCGGGCGCAGGCCGTGCAAGCACGAGCGGAGATCGGTCTCCAGCGGATCCATCGCCGGGCCGTGGTAGGGCACATCGCCATCGACCAGTCGCGCGAACACCTCGCGCGACTGCAGCTGGTGCTGCAAGGCCAGCAGCTCCGGCTCGGGTCCGACCAGTGCTGCCGCGGACGGTCCGTTGCTCGCGGCCAGGGTAAGCCGCCCGGCCAGTACAGGTACCAGAGCAGCAGCCTGCTCGGGGGACAAACCGACAGCCAATAACCGACCTTGCCCGCTGGTGCGCTGCTGCAATCGGGCACGGTGATACACAACGGTCATCGCGTCGGAGAGGCTCAGAGCACCGCTGGCGTATGCCGCGGCGACTTCCCCAGCCGAGTGACCCACGATCGCGTCCGGTTCGATCCCCAGCGCCCGCCACAGCTCGAACAGCCCGATCTGCAGAGCCGCGTTGGCGGGTTGGGAGACCTGTGTCTCAGCCATCCGCGACGTGGTCTCATCCCGCCCGAGTTCTTCCAGAATCGACCAGCCGGCCAGGGGGGTGAACAGTGTGTCGCAGCGCTCGATCGCGTCACGGAAGACCGGGTTGCCGGTCAGCAATGAGCGTCCCATCCCCCACCACTGTGGGCCCATGCCGGTGAAGACGAACGCCAGTTTGGATCGGGCAGACGAAACCGTGGTGGTGGTCAGCAGCCTCTCGTGCGGCTGACCAACTGCGAGGGCACGAAGTGCGGCCTGGGCGTTCGCAGGGTCATCGGCAACGACCGCAGCGCGGGTGTGGGTGTGCTGGCTGCGGCGGCGAACGAGTGCACCGCCAACTTGGTCCGGATCGATTCCTCCGTCGATGAGATCGGCGAGCCGGCTGGCGACACGCGCCAGTGATGGGATGCTGCGGGCGGAAAGCGGAATGACGGTGCCGAGTCCGGGCATCGGCGCCGCGGTCGGCGGAGGTGTCGGGGTTGGGGCAGCCTCGAGGACGACGTGGGCGTTCGTGCCACCGAAGCCGAATGAGTTGACCGCGACCCTCGCCAGCGGTCCGGCTGCCGGGAGCGGGACCAGCGTCCTGGGAATGTCGAGTCCAAGCGCCGGCAGGTCAATGCGGGGGTTGATCGTGGTGAGGTGTAGGTGCGCGGGGACTTGGCCGTGTTGCAGTACCAGTGCGGCTTTGATCAGTCCGGCCACGCCAGCGGCAGCCTCGAGGTGCCCGATGTTGGTCTTGACCGAGGCGATCAAGCATCGCCGTTGCTCGCCCCGGCCCACACCGTAAACGTTTCCGATAGCGTTTGCCTCGATCGGATCACCAACCGGGGTGCCGGTGCCATGGGCTTCAACAAAACTGACCGTCTCCGGATCTATGCAGGCGCTGCGGAGAGCAGCGCGCATAGCGCGTTCCTGACTTTTGCCATTGGGCACGGTGATTCCGTTGGTGTGCCCGTCCTGACCTACGGCCGTGCCTCGGATGACCGCATAGATCCGGTCACCATCGGCGCTGGCCTGGCGGAGCGGTTTGAGTACCACGACCCCGCAGCCCTCTCCACGTACATAACCATCGGCTTCAGCATGAAAGGCACGGGACCGACTGGTCGGGGAGAGAAATCCACCTTGGGAGGCTGTGATCGTGAAATTCGGACTGAGCATCAGATTCACACCGCCGGCAAACGCCAGTTCACTTTCACCTTGCCAGATCGACTGGCAGGCCAGATGCACGGCCACGAGCGATGAAGAGCATGCCGTGTCGACCGACATGGACGGTCCGAGTAGGTCGAACGCGTGCGAGATGCGGTTGGCCAGCATGGTCATGACCACGCCCGTAGCCGTGTGTCCGTGCAGCATGGAACGGTGGCGATCGGCGGCAGCGAATTGCAGTTGACTGTAGTCGAGGGTGAACCCACCAATGAACACCCCCGCCACGCGCCCTGCCAGCCGTTCGACCGGAATCCCGGCGTCCTCGATTGACTCGAAGGCAGCCTCCAATAGCAGGCGCTGTTGCGGGTCTATATAGTCCGCCTCACGCGGTGAGATACCGAAGAACGATGCGTCGAACTCATCCACAGGCTCAGACAGAAAGCCACCTCGCCGGACACGACTTTTACCCGCAGCCAAGTCTGGATCATAGAACTTTTCCATACTCCATCGATCCGCAGGCACATCGATCAACGCGTCACCCTCGTCAATAAGGAGAGACCAGTACCGCTTGACACTCGATGCCTCGCCGGGAAATCGACATCCGATACCCACTATCGCGATCGGTTCAGAATCGGCACGCACGTCGCGAGAGGAGAAATTTGTCGACATGAAAACCCCTCACTGAAGTGACTGTACGTATCGGCCCCTGGCGTCGATCGAGACGATCGTCCTGTTACTACATCAACCACTTCTCGACACGGGAACACCCATTCGGCGCAGGCAAATAAACTCTAAGTAGAAACGCAGCCTACTCGAAAGTAGTTTTCCTGATATCCGCACACTTTGAAATGCCATCGGTGACAATTCTGATTCCCGGGTTCGACGTAGCCGGGCACCCGAGATCGTCTACGAGGATCTGGGCAGCACGCGGTGGCGTCGGACCAGCGACGCCCGCCGGTCATTGACTATGAGGCGCAGTCACGAGCGACCTATACGGTAATGACACGACGCGACTGCGCTGATCGGATGAACGGCTCAGAGTGTGCCGTCATGACCCAACGGCCGCGACATCCGTCCAGCGTGATCCCACCGCACCCGCGTCACCTGGCCGCACCACCCGCCGGCACGGCCGACCTGCTGGCGCAGTGGATGAACGGCAAGAAGCCGACAACCACGACCGCTCCCCGCCCCGACCACCGCAGTGGATTGCGGTTCGCGTTCTATGGCCGAACCTCGACCACCCGCCATCAAGATCGCGTGTCGTCGCAGGGGTGGCAGCGCGACATGGCCGAGCACCTCGTCGCCGGGCACGGTCAGATCATCGCCGCCTACTTCGACGTCGGCACCTCACGCCGCATCCCGTGGCGCCAGCGAACACAGGCTGCCCAGCTCATGACCGCGGCCTCGAGTCCAGAATCCATGATCGACGCGATCGTGATCGGCGAGTACGAACGTGCCTTCACCGGCACCCAGTTCGCCACCCTCTACACCTGGTGCGCCCGGCACGGCGTCCAGCTGTGGCTCCCGGGAACGGGAGGTCCGGTCGATATGAGCAATCGCGATCACCGGGCACTGCTGTCGCTGCTGGCCACCCAGTCGCAGCGCGAAGTGCTCCGTGCCCGCCACCGCGTCCTGGCCGCGATGCACAACCAGGCCACCCAACAGGGCCGCTATCTCGGTGGTCGACCACCCTACGGCTACCGTCTCGTCGACGCCGGCCCGCACCCCAACCCGGCGGACGCTCGCTGGGGCCGGCGGCTGCAACGGCTGGCTCCCGATCCCCGAACCGCGCCGCACGTGAGCTGGATGTTCCGGCAGCGTCTCGCCGGGCACAGCGTCGCCAGCATCGCCCGGCACCTCAATGAGCGCGGTGTCCCTTGCCCGTCCAGTGCCGACCCGGACCGCAACCGCCACCGATCCCGCGGCGCCTGGACTTTGCGCACGGTCGCCGTGATCCTGGCGAATCCGCGCTACACCGGCCGGCAGACCTGGAATCGCCGCGCTACCGGATCGGAAGGCTCAGGCTCAACGCCAGCGCTGTCGGCGAAGGTTGCGCATCCGGCGCTCGTCACCGAGCTGGACTTCGTCGCAGCCCAGCAGATCCGAGCAGCGCGCTCCACCAGCGACGGCCGGACTCGCCGGTTCGCCCTGGCCGGCTTGATCCACTGCGGTGTCTGCGACCGCCGGCTCGACTCGCACCGGAACCACGGGCGACCGACCTACCGCTGCCGACACGGCCACACCAGCACCCAGTGCGCGGGCCAGCCGCGGCCGAAGACGCTCTACATCCGCGAAGACCACCTCGTCGACGAGATCCATATCCGGCTCGGCGTTCAAGACGATGACGGCCACGCCAGGTTGAAGTCTGCCCGGGCACGGAGCAGTCGCGTCGCGATAGCACTGCGCGATTCGGGACAGTACGTCGTCTGCGACAGCGCCGGATGGCGACTGAAAGAGATCGACTCAAGCTGAACTACGATGACCCGGCTTCAAGATCGCGTTACGCGATCCGTGGGGTAATACTGTGTCCGAGACTTGAACCCCCATACGTGGGATATCTCCCGTGTTCGGGGAGATCATGCGTCTACTGTAGCTCAGGGTTTCTGCACACGCATCCGAGGAAGCGAGCCACCAGGGACAAGCGGGCGGCCCCGTGCGCGGGACCTCCGGTACCTCCCAGCAGCGACCGCCAGGAGCCGGAGTGCTGACGAGCAGTTCGGCGGCTGGCAAAGCATTAGCGGCCGCTGCTCCTTTGCCGGTCGGTCGCCGAGCGCCACCGGCAGTGGAAACCGGGTCTATCCAACCCCGAACATCCTGGACCGACGTGGTGATCGACGAACGGTTACTCGGCCGAATACGGGCTGAGTCAGCTCGCTTGGACGTGTCGGCGTCCAGCAGTAGATCAGCGAGAGGCCCCTCGAGTGGGCTGCCTCGAAGCGGTCCTCGCGTGGTCGGCCGTGAGCCGCGAGCACATCGGTCAGCGATTGTGTGACGGCGTCTCGTCCGACCCCGCCCAGCGAACGTCGCAGGCCCCGTGCCTCATAATCCAGCTAGGGCAGCGGGGAACGCCAGCGGGCGCACCTCGGCCATCATCCCGGAGACGTAGGGTCGGCGTCGGGACGGGCAAGGTGAGCCAGCCGGGCATCGCTCCGAACGCCACCTTGCGGGACGGCGTCGTCATCTCGTCGTGGATGACCTGCCGGAGAGCGGCAAGTCCTTCGTCCCGGCGGCCGCAGTCGAGCAGCCGGGAGGCCGCGGTGACGCCGGTCGTTTCGAGAATCGTCCTCGGCGAGATCGGCCAGCAGCTGGCACTACACCTGGGAGCAGTACAGGAGCTGTGCACGCTGCCAGCCAGCGGGCGGGAGGTCGTCGCGTGATCGACCTGTATGGGCTCGCCGTGCACTGCCTCGCCGAGAACGACCTGCACCACGCCGACCCTCTCGTCAGCGAGCCCTTTTACCTTCGAACAACTGGATAAATAGCTTCAATCGGCGCCACTGAGTCGACCTTTAGCAGCATCGGAAACATCTTGCCAATCATCTTCGGAGAGAAATTCCAAGACCTCCGTCGGAGTATTCTCGTGTCGCGCCACCTGCAATCGCACCGACTCATCAGTATCACGAGCCAAACGAGCAAGAAGCTCCGGAGTCAGTTTTCTTTTCATCGACACCGCGAAACGCACTTCCACACTCGAGTCACCCGCAAGAATGCCGATAATTTCAATCGGCACAGCTTTGTTCCGGGCCACCCATACGCGAGCCTCAGGATACCGCTCAAGCACATCCATCCAGACACCCATGGGCGCCGCCTCAGTCGCCGCACGCCTATAGTCGCTGGCATTTTCACTGTACCTCAGCTCAATGAACTCCTCCGCCGAAGTAATCATCATCTCACCCCACGCAACTGGGACCACGGGATAAACTTGCCGACATCACTCTTCCACTTATTTGTGAAATAGTCGCCATATTTGTCCGCATCAGCGATCCACTCAAGCCCTTTACCAGTTTCGCGGTAGACCTTGAAAGCGGACCCGCCGTCACCTTTAACATCTCTTGTCCACCAAGTTTGATCAGACGCACTCTTGTAGAAAGTAGTATTGAACGGACCGCCCTGCTTCCTTGCCGTCGACCCTTCTTTTGTCAATTGCCACAATGCCCGGTCCGCGGCGACAGCCGGACAGTTATGCACGAGCACCGCAGCACTACTAGCGAACACATAATACATGTGTAGACCGTCGATGCTCAGGTCGTAGGAAGGGCCGACCTCAATGTGCCGGCCGACTCGAGCGATCGCCGTGCTGTCGACGAGCGCCTGCACCTGGTCACCGGTTCGCAATTGGCCTGCCTCGACCCAGTGATGAGAACGGGCCTCCCAGATCTGGTGGTGCTCGGTTGTCCGGATCGGCTCATCATTGCCGGCCAGCAGGAGGTCTACCCGATCGTGGTCGTCCTGCGTAACGTGAACCGCGGTCACCTTATGGTGCTCGACCGTCTTGCCGTCCGGGCTCGTGTTGGCGATCTCGTCGCCGATCTGCACCTCGGAGATCGGCTTCGTCGTGCCATCCGCCATCAACACCCGCGTGTCGCCGGTGAAGCTGTGCGCGACCTTGCACGCCGCCTGGGCCAGGTCCCACAGCCCGTCTTCGCCCTTGACCGCGTCGTCGATGACACCCGCGAAACGCGCTACGCGTCCCAGCTTCGACGAGTTCGCCAGCGCCACGATCGCCTTCCCACCCTTGAGGTACGGCACGATCGTCAACGCAGCCGAAAGGCATGCGCCCCAGGATGGGTCGTTGCTGCAGTCGATGGTGTCCGGGATACCCGTCATCTGCCAGCCGAGCTCCACGATCTCCTGCAGCGTCATGCCCTCGTGGTGGAACTCCCGGTAGATCGCCTCCGCGCGCTCTCGCGTCGGAGGCTTGCTGCCCTTTCGCGTGACATCGACGTTCCTCGCCAGGCAGTAGCGGCTCCAGTTGCATCCCCAGATCGACGACGACTTGTATTTGCCGTAATACTTGTCGTCACTGGCGTTGCCGGTGCTGGCCGTGTAGCCGTAGTTGGCGCAGGCGCGCCGGTCATCGGCGTCATGGCAAGTGCTGAGCATCGGCTCGAGCCCGGTCGGGTCCGGGTTGGCCAGCGGGTTGTCGAACCCGTAGGTGTAGGCGTTGAGATGGGCCGGCTTGGTGGGGTCCAGCAGCGGATCCGGTGTGATGAAGCTGCCGGTGTTCGGGTCGTACTCGCGGGCTCCGAGGTGCGTGAGCCCGGTTGGGTTCTGGTAGCCGCCCAGGAAGCCATGGTTGTCCACCCACGGACCCGCCGGGACACCCCGCGGGAGGCCGTAGGGATCCTGGAACCGCTTGTGCACCGTCAGGTCGGCCGCGTCGACGCTGGCGTACGTCGTGCCCTGCTGGTCGGTCAGCAACCAGGACACCCCGGTCGTCGCCTTGCGCTCCGCGATCGGCCGGCCGTTGTAACTGAAGTAGCGGGTGCCGGTGGCGAAGCTGCCGCCCGCCGGGACGCGCAGCTCGAGGTCACCGACAGTCAGGGTGACCCCAGCCGGGTCACGGGCGATCAGCCGGTTGCCGTCGGCGTCGTAGACGTACGTACTGGTTTTGCCGTCGGCCTCGGTGACCGAGGCGAGCTTACCTTCGGCGTCGTAGGCAAACGTCTGGCCGGCTGCGGCCGGGCCGCGGGTCTTGGTGCGACCGTCGTCGTAGTAGGTGTTGCTGGTCGAGCCGCCCGGCCCGGTTACGGTCTGCGCGGCGTGTGGTCGCGGGTCCCCCGGCGCCGGGTAGGTCGTGGTCGTGGTGGCGTCGCCGCCGGTCGTGTGCTGGACCTGGCTGATCCGGTTGCCGCTGGTGTCGTAGTTCCACGACGTCCAGTACTGCGCCGCGCCGCCGAGTCCGCTGACCACCGGGTCGGGTGCGCAGTCCCCCGATTTCGGGGTCCAGGCTCCGGTGAGCCGCTGCAACCAGTCGTACTGGAAGCACTGGACGTCGGCGGTACCGTCCTGCGGTGTGTCGGCGAGCTTGGTCAGGTTGTCGTCGGGCCGGTAAGTGTACGTCCGGTTCGTGATGTCGTGTCCGGTGGTAGTGGCGCGCTGGGCCAGCGTGGTGGCAAGCCTGCCGGTGCCGTTCTCGTAGGTGTTCGTCACCGCCAGCTGATACGGGCTCGCGGGGTCCTGGAAGTCGGTGCGCAAGACCTGCGCCTGGGGGTTGTACTGAATGCCCGACACCAGGCGGAGCGGAGAACCGCCGACGACCGCGGTGTCCAGCGTGCTCGCCTGGCCGAGCACACCGTAGTCGTGGTTGATCGTCTCGGCGGGGAGACCGCCCTTGCGCGGGCTCGTGGTGGTGTCCACCGCCCCGGTCAACGGGTCGTACGTGGTCCCGAAGTCGTAGGTTCCGCCGAGCCCGGTCTCGAAGGCGGGGATCGTGTAGCGGACGCCGGTGACGCGGCCAGCGGTGTCGTAGCCAGTGACGGCAGTGGAGTACGCGCGGCCGTCGACGTAGTGCGTGGACCCGCTGGGCTGACCGGGCAGCACCGTGTCGTAGGTCCACTCGGCGAGCTTCGTGCCGTTCACCGTGTCCTGGTACTCACCGGTCCGGCGGCCAATGTTGTCGTAGGTGTACGCGAGAGTCCGGTGCTGGGCATCGGTCGTCGTGGACAGCCGGTCGACGTCGTCGTAGGTATAGGAGGTGGCACCGGTGTCCGGATCGGTGCCGGCGGACTTGCGGCCGTGCAGGTCGTAACTCGCGGTCCAGACGTTCTTGCCGGTGGCGTCGGTGACGCTGGCGAGTTGCCCCGCCGGCTTGTAGGTGTAGGTGGTGACGTCACCCGGGTCGTTCGGTCCGGTGTGGTCGCGGTCGCGGTACTGGATCGTTCGGATGTTCTGGCCCAGGCCGTTGGTCACCACCGCGGTCGCGATCCCGCCGGCTGGCGGGATCGACACGGCGCGATCGCCGTCGTACCGAGTCGTCGTGCGCCACTGCTCGGCGCCGTTGAGCACGACCGCTGAACCGGTCGTCCGGCCGGCGCTGTCGTAGGTGGTGTACGTGCTGTTCGGCACGGCGTTGTCCTGGACGACCTGCAACGTCCCCGAAGGGCCCGAAGCACCGTTCCAATAAGCATTGTGCGTGATGGAAGTACGACCTTGGGAGTCGAACAGAGTGTCGGTGATCAGCCGTCCGCCCTGTGCGTAGGGCGTAGGTGTCTGCGTTTGCACCGTCCTGCCCAGCCCGTCGACGATGGCGTAGCTGGTCGCGTACGAGCCATTGGCCAGCAGCGTCTTGGTCGCGACCGAGCTGACCTTCCCGCTGTCCGCCGTCACCGAATACACGTAGATCGTCGACGCGGGCTGCGTCTTGCTGTGCCCGGGGCTCCACACCGAGGTGAGCCTGGCCAGGGGATCGTAGGCCGCGTCCGTGCGAAGGCCGCTGTTGTCCGTCTCGGCGAGGATCGCCCCGCTGACCGGATCGAGTTCCTTGACCGAGGTGAAGGTCCTGGTGTCGGTGGCACTCACCTGCGGTGTGGTCGTCGCGATGCGGGTCACCGGGCCACCGGTCTCCGGCGTATACACCGTGCGCGTCGGGAGGTTGCGGTGGTCGGCCACGGTCTGGCTGCGGCCGTATTTGTCGAACGTCGCCGTGTGCGCGGGGCTTTGGAATTGCTCGTCTCCGCCGGACGGCCAGCTGTCGAGGACATCGGTCTGGGTGACGTCGCCGATCGTCGGCGGAATTCCGTATGACGAGGTGTCAAAGGAGTTCTTTGTGTCGGAGATGATGTTCGTGCCCGTCACCGGTGCGTCACAGGTGCCGGCGAACGTCTGCGACCGTTGCACCGCGTTCAGCAGCCAGCTGCCGGGGTTCGCGAGGTAGGTCGTGGTCGTACACGTCACCTGGTCCGGAGCAGGCATGTCACCGTTGAGCGTTCCTGCATTCTCCGTGGCGATCTCGAAGCCGTAGTCACCGAACGTGGACTTCTTCCGGCTGACCCGCCACTGCTGCGCGGCGTCGATCCACGTCCGTGTCCGCTGGACCGCCGTACCGGTGTAGAAGGACTGGAACCCATCGGTGTCGGTAGCGGTGGCGTCGTTGCTCCGCCAGGGATCGCTGAGCCGCTCCTCGATGACCTTGCCGTCGAGGTAGGTGAGTTCCTCCCGGACGTATCCGGCGTACTGGTCGCGATCGGTGACGCTTTCGCCCCAGTAACTGGACACCGAAGCGCCGTCCATGCCCCGCAGGTAGCGGGTTTCGGTGACGGTGCGCGGGCCGGACGGGTCCCCGGCTGCCTGTCCCTTGGTGGTCTTGACGTCGCCGTAGCCGCGGAACTGCGACCAGGTCCGGTACTTCGGGTTGACCAGGGGGTTGTCGTCGTGGTGCCAGGCTGCGCCACCGAGGTAGTCGTAGTGGGTGACGATTTGCTGGGACAACGCTGTCTTGCCGTCTTCGTGTACTTCGGTGACCGGGAACTTGTTGAACCAGTCGAGGATCGGGTCGGTCGCACCGCCCGGTGTCCAGTAGACGGGGTAGCAGGCGAGGGTGTTGCTTTCAGGGGCGGCCGGCATTTTCACCCCGGTGACGCACTCGGGCTCGGCGTAGGTGACGGACGTGACGCCACCGGTCGAGTTGGTGACCGAGTCGACCCGCTGCCGGGTCAAAGCCGTGTACCCGGTCGTCGTGTTGACCCGGTTGGCCTTCGGGACGCCGTGGAACGTCGTCGGCGGCAATGAAATCGGCGGGTTGGTGCTCGACGAACCGGCCAGGCCCGTCTCGGTGATCGAGTCCAGCCAGAGGGCGGGGCTGCCGCCGCTGCCCGGAGTCGGGAAGGACTGCGCCAGCGTCCACGACACGACCGGTTTCCAGCCGCCCGCGCCGTCGGTGACTTGCGCGGTGATCGTCTTGTAGCGCTTGCGGCTGAAGAACGTCGGGGACGCGTTGAGGCATTTGGCGCCCGTGGCGCAGATGCGGTCGAACGGGACGTCGGGCCAGCGTGTTGCGTTGTCCTTCGTCAGCTGAGCCGGGTCGCACGTGAAGGTGCTGGTCGGTACGCACCGCTCTGTCGTATCGAAGAGAACTCGTGCCGGGGGCGTCGTGTAGACGTTGGCGACGCGGGTGTTGAAGCCGTACTCGACGCGGGCGAGGGAGCCGCCACGGACGTACGCGCTGGGTGCGGCGGTGTTCCCGTTGACCGCGTAGGCGTTGTTTTCGACATCGTAGTAGTAGGCCGTGGCGTTGCCGTGCGTGTCGACCGCGTAATCGAGGTTCCAGCGCCATGCCGTGCTGGCGCACAGCGAATCGGCGAAGGCGGCGTGGTAGCAGGGCTCCCCGCTGTTGTTGCTGTACACCGGTTCGGTCCACGTCGAGCGGGTTTCCGGATTGCCTTGCTGCCAGCCGGGGAGGTGATTGAGGCCGAAGAAGTACTGCGTGCCGTCGACCGTGGTCAGCTTCCACGCCTCGCCGCCCTGGGCGCCGTTCGCGGCGTTGGCGAGCTTCTCGATCTTCGCACCCTTGTCGATCTTGGTGTGCCAGCTCTCGGGGTGGTCCTTGTCGTGCACGAGCATGTCGCTGGTCCCGCCGAAGGACAGGGTCGCGTTGTCGGAGAACCAACAGAGATCACCGTTCTGCTTGTTCTGCCCGTTGTTCCCGCCGAGGTCGTCCGCGCACGACTTGTACGACCGTTCGATGAATCCGCCGCCGGACAGGGCCCAGCCGTCCCCGATCGCCGATGCCTGGTTGTTCGACGCCGAGGTCAACCCGTCCACGGCATCCGAGGAGTAGTCCAGGCTCAATGCCGGACCGGTGCCGCTCGGGCCCGCAGGCGTCTTCAGCGGGTAGGAGTACGTGAACGCGCCCGTGGATCCGCCCGAACTCCACGACCCCGACGGCTTGAGGTCGGTGGCCTTGAAGTCCCCGCCGTCCCCCTTGTCGCCGGCCTCGGCGGCCACCACAGCGGAAGTCTCGGCCGCCGCGAAGCCGACCTGCCCAGTAACGTGACCGGCCCCCGAGTCGTTGCGCGAGGCCAGCGACGTCTTCTGACGACACAGCGGCACGTCCGGGGTGGTGAGCACGCACCCGGGGTACCGGAACAGCTGAAGCCGGCCGCCGTAGTCACCGCCGTAGGCGGAGGCGAACGACCGGTAGTCGACGTCGACGTCGAGCGGTCCGGTGGTGTCGCCGCTCAGGGCGGACAGGCGAACGAGGCTTCCGCGTACACCACTGCGGTCCGCGTCGGCCTTCCCGAGCACCTCGACCCGCACCGATCCCTCGGCGTGCCGCACCCCGGAATCTCCGCCCTTGCGGGAAATGGTGACCGGAAGCGGCGATATGGCCTTACCCACGCCGGCCGGAGGCAGCGCGACGTCGGCTGCCGCGGCGGCCGGCCACGACACCGACGGCGTCGGCGCGGCAGCCATCGCGACCGGAGCAGCGCTCAGTCCGCTGGGCTGGACGTCCACGGAATCCGTTTGCTGCAGCGCGGGCAGATCCCAGCCGAGCCCGTGCCACCCCGGTGCGGCCGGAGCCGCGACCGCCTGCTGACCCGTCCCCAGCAATACGACGACAACTGCTCCGGCGACGGCTCTGACCCGTCTGCTCGTCCTCGAGAATGTCCGCATACCTGTTCCGCCCTCTGAAGATTCGATGTGGCCGCGGTGGGTTCAGTTCTGGAACAGCAGCCGGGGATCGTCGTTCACGGAGTCGTTCCGCACGTCGACGCCACTTCGCACACCGGAGTAGACCCTGACTCCGGCGACAGCGCCGATGAGATTGTTGGTGTTCTGACCGGTCCACACCCCGCTGCCCAGAAGCAGCCTTCCGGTGCTGGCGCCCACGTTCACCCCGGTCGCGTTTCCGGAGCCCGTGTAGAACAACCCGTGCTGCAGCACGCCGTTGACGTAGAGGGCGATCGTCTTGGTGGACACGTCGTAGGTCGCCGCGAGGTGGGTCCACTGGTTGTCGACGGCGTCGACGTCGCTGTACTCGGTCGAGGCGAAGATTCCATTGGCCGTGGGCACGGTGACGATCAGGCTCCACGCACCGTGATCACGTCCGCTCGCGTCCTTGTAG
Source organism: Amycolatopsis sp. NPDC051102 (assembly GCF_040682815.1). Lineage (NCBI taxonomy): Bacteria > Bacillati > Actinomycetota > Actinomycetes > Pseudonocardiales > Pseudonocardiaceae > Amycolatopsis > Amycolatopsis sp. NPDC051102. The sequence continues at coordinate 116,251 of NZ_JBFBBT010000001.1, read as the reverse complement.
GGGCGGTAGCTGAGGAAGAACGGCGAGTACTGCGACTCGTCCGTGCTGATCATCGTGCGGGTGGCGGCATCCACCGGGCCGTGCGCGGCGACGTCGGCGGCCGTCCAGGTGTGCTTGACCCAGCCTTCCACGGTGAAAGACTTCTCAGTCCGCAGGTTCACCGGGCGCGATCCGGTGATCCGGCCGGACCCGGAGCTGTCGAACTGCGCCGCGCAAGCGACCGGTGTGCCACCGCTGTCAGGTTCGGCCGCGAGCTTCACGCCGCCCGTGGCAGTCGCGGCGGTCTGCGTCACGGCGTCGAGGTAGCGCAACCCGTTCGTCGCGGCGACCTGGTCGTCGGTGAGGGCCGCGGACCAGACACGAACTTCGTCGACAACACCCTTGAACGGGGTTTTCCCGCCGGGCTCCGCCCCGAGCAGAAGCGGCCCGTTCGCCGTCCAGGCTCCCGAGGCCGTGGCGTCGGCCTCGTGGATCCCGTTGACCGAGAGGCGCAGGTGCGAAGTCGGGCCGTCGAACGCCGCGGTGAGCAGCGTCCAGGTCCCGGCCTGCGGTGCCGACTTGCCGACCGCCCACATCCGGGTGGCGGCGGGGTCGTCGGCCGAAGTCATGCCGAACGCCCAGCGATTCGCTGCTTTGTCATAGCGCAGCACGAAGTTGGCCGCGGTGGTCCCAGCCTGTGACAGGACGGTGTAGTCCGTGTTGAGGTCCGCCGCATTGACCCAGGCCGAAACGGTGAACGAGTCCGCGGTGTTCGCCGCCGGTCCACTGGTGGTTCCGTAGCCGCTCACGCCGTCGAGCTGCAACCCGCCGCCGTCGTGCCCGGGCACCCGGGCGAACCCGCCCGTCAGCGTGGCGGTGTGACCGTGCCCGGTGCTGTCGGCCGCTGTGTTGCCGCTGGTCTCCCCCAGCGTCCAGTTCGTCTGCAGTGACGGGATCCGCGATGTCGTGGAGATCAGCTCTGGTCCGCATCCTTCGGCGAGGCCGTAGTTCGCCAGCGGAACCACGGTGTTGGCCAGGTCGTGCACGTCCTGCCCCGACAGGGGCCGCTGCCACACCTGGACGTCGTCGAGCGCCCCGTGGAAGAAGTCGGCGCGAGCGCCGGCCCACTTCGTTGCGCCCAGCACCGCCGGTCCGGTCGCGGCCCACGGCTGGGCCATCACGGTGCTCTGCTTCGCGCCGTCGACGTAGAGCGTGGCGACCTGGGTCGACGCGTCATACGTCCCCGCCACATGGGTCCACACCCCGGCTTGAGGCGGCCCGCTCGAAAAGGCCCAGACAGCCGTCGGCGTCGCCGAATCCCCGGCCGTGACGCGCAACGCCCAGGCGTTCCGATCCTTGTTGTACTGCAGCGCGAACGCCATCGACTGGGTGCCGTCCTGGGCGATGACGGTCTGCGAATGGGTCATGTCACTGAGCTTCGCCCAGGCTGCCACCGCGAAGGACTTCGCCGGGTCGAGCACGCGGTCACCGGTTTGGGCGTAGCCGGTGGTTCCGTCGAACGTGAGACTGCCCTTGCCGCCGTCGCTGTAGCCGTTCGTGTCGGGGTGGGTCCAGCTGTTGCCGTGGTCGTAGCCCGGCCCGGGGGTGACACCGCCGGAGATCGTTGCCGGGTGCGCCGGCAGTCCCGCGTTGCCGGGAGTGGACGACGCGGTGTCGGTCAGCGTCGAGCGGGACGGTTCGTCGGCGCCCCAGGCCGCCACCAGGTTCTTGCTGGGGATCAGCGGCTGGACGTGGTACGAGCACGAGGGTCCATCCAGTGCCGGGTTGGAGTTCGGCAGCACCACACACGTGGCGTTGGGGCTGGGTGTCCCGGCCTTGTTGACGGACTTGACCTTGATCAGATTCTGGTTGCCGTTGGCCGCCACCGCCTTGATCGCCGTCGTGGCGACCATCTTGCCGTTGGCGTCGGTTCCCTGAACCGCTGGTGCGGTGGGCGACCCCTGAGTCTGCGGCTCGGAACCGTCGGTGGTGTAAATGAAGTGGTCGATGTCGTAGAAGTTCTCGGTGGCCATGCCGGTCCAGACGCTGAACTCCACCGCATCGCCCTGGACCTTGGGATCGGTCGACGACGCCATCGCCACCACGGGTGCCTTGGGTACCTGGGTGTCCACGGTGAACTCGCAGTTGCCGACCCAGTTCGACCACAGTTCACCGTCGTAGGCCTGCATCGACCAGTTGTAGATACCGTCCTCGTTGATCCACCCCGCCGGCACCGCGGCGAGCTGCGCAGTCGCCCCCTGATTCGGCCCCGCCGTGCCTACTGACACGAGATTGGCGGCGTTCTCGTGCACGTAGACGTTGTGACCCAGCGCCCCGTAGGCGAGGGCGAACTTCGCGTAGACGGTGCCACCATCCGGATCGGACACGCGGCCCGCGATCTGCGGCGTCTTCGTGTACACCCAAGGCCGGTTCGCACCGGAGGTGCACGGCAGGAGACCGTTCTGCATCGACAGGCTCGCCGGCGGGTTCGGGTAGGAGTCGTAATTCACCTGGAAGGAAGGGTTGAGGTCGAACCGCCGCCACGCAGCCATCCCGTCGCCCTCGTTGGCCGCCCCCAGCATGAACCACGTACTCGCCCACCGGTTCGCGGCCGCGTCCTTCGCGGCGCGGGTGGCGTCGAACTGGCCGACGACGCCCCCGGCGTCGTTGCAGTTCGCGACGTTCATGGTCGACAGCTGGTAGCCCCAGCCAGGCTGAGCCGCCCACCGGGTATCCGGGCTCGCGGCATTCGCCAGCCACAACCCGGTCGGCGCCGGAGAACAGCTGTAGCTGTGCTGGATCGTGGTGTTCACCGTGGCGCTGTGCACGACCGTGCCGGCGAGCCGCGACGAATCCATTTGGATGTATGACCGCGACGTACCGGCAGTGTCGTAGTTCTCGTAGCCCGCCTTGAGATTCGACAGGTCCCCCGTCGACGCGTTCCAGTTCCTCGCCTCTGGATAGCCGGACTGCACCACCACATGCGACTGGATCCCGCACGACGTACACCAGTTGTCCGGGTCCAAGGACACCGGATACCGAGTTGCCGGATCGGTCAGGAACGCCTGGTCCGGGCTGATGGTCACCTTGTCCTGCGCGAGAGCGACATCCATCACCGCCTCGCGGCGGCCGCCGCCTTCACCCAGCTGCTGTTCCGCGGGCGAACCGGCACCGGTCGAGTCCCACATCCGGGACGCGTCCCCGGCGAAGACCACCTGCCCGGCTGCGTCCTTGACCTCGAGCCCGTCCGCCGGGGCACTCTGCGCCGGAGTACCGCGGCCTTCCCCCTCGGCGACCGAAACGGTGGTGTTCCGGGTGTGCAACCCGAACGAAATCTCCCGCAGCCGCGAGTCCTTCGCCGCCACCGGCGTCTTGATGACCAGGTTCTCCGTGTACCCCTGAGGCGCTGCCTTCACGGTGAGGTCGACGCCCGGCAGCACTTCGGCGTACACGGCCGTGTCGCCGTCCAACGTGGGCGTCGGGAGGTCACTGCCCCATTTCAGCCCGACCTCCTTGCCGTCGTGCCCCTCTTGGACGATCGGTGCGGCAGCCGAACCGGCGCCGCCGGAGTTGAGCTTGACATCGACGGTGACCGCCTTCGGCCCGATCGAGCCATCCGCTCGATGCACCAGCGTGGTGTCGACCGGCGTCCAGCCGGCGGCCTGTTTCACCCGAACCGGGTGAACGTACTGCGTCATCGTCCACGAACCGTCCGGATTGGCCATGGTCTGCGACGTCTCGGTGGTTTCCGAGCTCACCTCGACCGGCTTACCACCCTCCCGGGCATAGGCAGCCGCCGTGACTTGGTCAGGAGCCGAATCGGGGACCGACGTCGCTGCCTGAGCCGGCGCGACGGTCACCACAGTCCCCACAGCCATAGCCGCGCAGAGAAAAAGAGCGCGCCAAGGCGCACCGACAGAACGCACGAGATCCCCCTCGCCCAGAGCAACCAGCACACAGCCGGGCCCCCGACGACCCATGATCACCCTGTCAAACCGGCCGACGATCCGGAATAGACCATCAGGCGTATAAATCCGGCGAAACCGTCCTACGAATGCTCGCGATTACGGCAAATCGGACAATTGAGTCGTTGACGCAAGGACAGGCCGGGCGGATCAGTCACGCTCGAAAGCTGGCACGTACAGCGGCGCAGTCCTGGTTGCAAAAGCCTTCACCGCTTTCAGGTTGTCGTTCCAGGCTCCCGCGAAGGTGATCGACGTGGCCCGGTTCGCGTGGCCCAGCACCAGGACGCAGTGCACCAGGCTGTGGGTGCGGAGGCTCGCACAGAACCCCGCCTGCGGGTCGGCCAGTCCGGGCACCGAGAAGTCACCGACGATCGAGTACTGCTCATCCTGGATGGTCACCGTCCGGCAGCTGATCGCCTGTTTGACGCTGGCGACCACGTCGGCGCCGGTCAGTCCTGCATACTCGCCCACCAGCTGGTGGACGTTGCCCTTCCCGCCCCCGGGTATGTAGCTGATGCCCTGAGCCGCCCATTGCGCCAAGGGGTCCGAGGGCAGACCACCGCACGCGTTGACGAGGTGAAACGGTGTGTGCGGACCGATGGTGTACACGACCGGCTGCGTTTGAACGGCCAACCCTGCGCCCTTCACCTCGTCGTAGGTCGGCAGGTAGACCGTGACATCCTTCGCAACCGGCGTCGCCGACGTCTTCGTCGTCGATGCCGGCACTGGCGACGCGGACGAAGACGGCGTGGTGGCGACCTCCGGGCCGGAGCAACCGGCAAGAAGCACAGCCAGACCGACGAGCACGACAACCTTGAACATGTTCCCCCCCTAGTCCGCAGCTTGATCGCCTACCCCCGTGCCGGTGTTACGTGCCACCTTCCCGACCACCGACCACGTCTACATGTTGGTCAAGCCGATAGGATCCGACCTGCACTGCAAGTGACAATCAAGACGAATCTCGTGCCTATCCGACGGCCCTGTACCACTCACGGTTCAGTGACTGTCGTCGTCGGGTAGCTGGCGTGCAGCGGATAGAGGGACAACCACCCTCCCGCACCCACCTGCCCAACACACCGAGCAGCCAGAAGTCACTGCTCCGGACCGCCTGCTGTAGGCGCCCACGTCCGCCCGCAGCTGGATTACTACAACGTCGCAAACCGGGGTGAACTTGCCGCCCAGTGGGCCTGCCCCCAGCGCAGTCGCGCCGGGCAGAGCGCCGCGCTTGCGGAGCATTGCCTCGAGGTAGTGGCCAAGATCGAGGCAAGCGCCGACTTTGGCCAGCAGGCGCTCGTGCCGGGTCGGTCGACGCGCCCATGACAGATGAGCAAGCCGCGGCATTCAAGTACTAATCGCGTCAACCCTCGTCTTATATGTCGTTATATGGCATGGGCGGACCGGTCGGTTGCGCCGAACGGGCGAACGAACTCGACTACGCCGTCATAAGGCGTCAGCCTCACCATCGGTCCAACGTGCATCCGCATCGACCACACCCGCCCCAGTCCCCTCCTGCGAACGACGCTACGGACCTACTCGCGCAGTGGATGAACAGCAAGAACCAGACTGGCCCGGCATCCACAAATGTCCATGTGAACGGCCTGCGATTCGCCTTCTACGGCCGCACGTCGACCACCCGTCATCAAGACCGCGTGTCGTCACAAGGCTGGCAACGCGACATGGCCGATGAGCTGGTCGCGGGCCACGGCCAGGTCGCCACCGCCTACTTCGACGCCGGCACCTCACGTCGCATCCCATGGCGGCAACGACCCCAAGCTGCCCAGCTCATGACCACGGCCTCGAGCCCAGAATCCGTGATCGACGCGATCGTGATCGGCGAGTACGAACGCGCCTTCACCGGCACCCAGTTCGCCACCCTCTACACCTGGTGCACCCGGCACGGCCTCCAGCTGTGGCTGCCCGAGACAGGAGGTCCAGTCGATCTCGCTAACCGCGATCACCGAGCGCTGTTGTCGCTTCTCGCGACCCAGTCGCAGCGCGAAGTGCTCCGCGCCCGCCACCGGGTGCTGGCGACGATGCGCAACCAAACCATCCAGCAGGGCCGGTACCTCGGCGGCCGGCCACCGTATGGCTACCGTCTCGTCGACGCCGGCCCGCACCCCAATCCCGTCGACGCCCGCTGGGGCCGACGCCTCCAGCGACTCGCACCCGACCCTCGAACCGCACCACACGTCGCCTGGATGTTCCGGCAACGCCTGGCCGGACACAGCGTCGCGAGCATCGCGCGACACCTCAACGAGCGCCGTGTCCCCTGCCCGTCCAGCGCCGACCCCGACCGCAACCGCCACCGGACCCGCAGGACCTGGACCCTGCGTACGGTCGCCGTGATCCCGGCGAACCCGCGCTACACCGGCCGCCAGACCTGGAACCGCCGCGCCACCGACAACAGCGGCCCAGCCTCAACGCCGGCACTGTCGGCGAAGGTTGCACACCCGGCTCTTGTCACGGAGCAGGACTTCGTCGCCGCGCAGCAGATACGCGCGACGCGACCAGCCACTGACGGCCGGACTCGCCGGTTCGCCTTGGCCGGATTGATCCACTGCGGCGTCTGCGACCGGCGGCTGGACTCGCACTGGAACCACGGACGTCCGACCTACCGCTGCCGCCACGGCCACACCAGCACCCAACGCGCCGGCCAGCCCCGACCAAAAACGCTCTACATCCGCGAAGACCATCTCGTCGACGAGATCAGCATCCGACTCGGAGATGAAGGCAACGACTGCCACACCACACCGGAGCTTGATCCACCACGACACAGACGCGTGGCAGCGGCGCTGCGCGACTCAAGAAAGATCATCGTCTATGACCACGCCGGATGGCGACTGCAGGAAATCGACTCAAGCTAACCTACGATCGACCGTGCTTCAAGATCACGTTTCGCGATCCGTGGGGTAATACTGTGTCCGAGGACTTGAACACTTACACATGGGATATCTCCCGTGTCTGGGGAGATCATGTACTCATACTAGCTCAGAGGCACTCCTCCTGCTCGACTTGTCCTCATTCACCCGCGAGCGGATCAAAGGCGTCGTCGACGTATTCTGCCGGCCTCGCCTAAGAGATGTCTCGTAACTGAGGGCGTGGTTGGTGGGGCTGGTGTTGCATCAGGCTTCGAGGAGGACGTTGTGGAGGTACGCGATTCCGGACACCGTGTCGGCGAGCGTGCTGGCGGCGCGGCGGTAGTCGCGGAGGATCTTGAAGTTCTTCATCCGAGCCAGGACGTGCTCGACGCGAGCGCGGACCTTGCGGTGGGTGGCGTTAAGATCCTCTTTCCAGTCCGGGAGTTCGCTGCCGTCGCGAGGTTTGCGGTAAGGCATGACAACCCCGGGATTGCCTTGATAGCCGCCATCAGCCATCACCGGCCGATCGGCGAGTTGCCCGGCGATGCCCGAGTCGCGATAGACGGTGCAGTCGTTGCGGCTGCCCGGCTGTGGGTCACCAGTCGCGATGTCCAGCCGGGTCTCGGCGTCGATCGCGACCTGCACGTTGGTCGAGTACCGATAGTTCTCCGACGGTGTCCCCAGCCGGTGATCCCGGGTGGGCACCAGCGTGCCGTCCACGATCGCGACGGCATCCACCCGGCGTTTGCGGACCGGCGCCAGCGCCAGCAGCGGACCGATCGAGTCGATCACCCGATGCGCCGCCGAATGCGACACCCCGAACAACGGCCCGATCTGGCGCATCTTCAGATTCGTCCGCCAATAGGTCGCCACCAGCAACACGCGATCGGCCAGCGGCAACGCCCACTGCCGGCCCGGGCGGCCGTCCGCGATCTCGTCCCCGCCCCGCTTCGCGACCAGCCGCACCAGCTTGCGGAACTGGCCCGGCTCCAGCCCGGCGAACGGGGCAATCCACTCCGGCCGCGACGCTGTGATCACCTGCACCACACCAACATGATCGACTACCGGCCCCGCCGGCCCGGCACCGGGTTACGAGACATCCCTTAGCCGGCACCCACAGACGATTCCTGCCCCACGGAGAGCAGGTCTGCCGCTCTCGTCTCCGATCGCCTCTGCGCCGAGCACAGCGCCGGAAACTACGCTGGCGTGTCGTTGACCCGGGCGAGCACGTCGGGATCGTCGGGGTCGTCGAACCAGTAACCGTTCTCTCCGAGATACCGGAACTGGACGGCGATGCCGGCCGCGACCTCTACGGTGGCGGACCGGCGTCCGGTGGTGCGTGGCTGGAGGTCATGCTTGCCGGGAGTCCAGCCGTTGAACGATCCGACCACGCTGACGCGACCGGGAGGCTCATCGGCGGGCAAGCTGAAAACGATGCGTTTCGCGCCGTTTCCGTCACGGCCCTGGCAGATCTTGATCACTCGGCGGAAGCCTCTCGTGGCAACTATGGGAGACCGGTACTCGACGCTGAGCGCATCCATGATGCATCAAGGCACCACGAATCGCATACTCGTCGACGCGGCGATCACCCGATCGATAATCCGCTGAAGTAAAGCCCATCAGTTCAGTGACATTGCAGCAAGCTGACTGCCGAGCTGGTTCGCCGCATTGCGCACCCGGGCTGTCGATCAGCGCCGTGACGACGTCGCGAGGACCTACGTTGAGGAACGCAGCGCGGCGCCAAAGTCCGTGTGCAGCATCATTTCCCTTGCCTGCTGGATTTCACTCGCCTGGCCACCACCTGTTCCCAACCCAGGGCTCAGGTGCTCAACCGTACAGATCGCTCGCACAGCGTTATACGTCGTCACGATTCGACAGAGGCCGCGAAGCAGTGCAGAAACGCACCATGACTGTTCGACTGGCACAGGAGAACCACAGCGCCAGGAGAGCTAAACGGCTACCCTGTAGAGGGACGTGCCGCAGACGCCACCCTGGGGAGCTGAAACTGGTGGGACACGAGCGAGCGCCGACATCGTTTACGGTAGAACCGCACCTTTCGCCCTCCGCATGCCGGCGTCTTGGCTGGCCGGTCATGTCCGCGCCTACCTCGGGCATGACCGCAACCCTTCCGGGCCGATCCTGCGCCGGATCCCGGCACTCGGCTCGTCATCGTGGGAATCGATCTCGTGAGTCCGGTCAGACCCGCGCTCGCCGGGGAACCCACGCCCGCAGCGGTATCACCGGTCAACGGGCTCATGATCGACCACTGGTCGACGAGCAAACCGGTGCAGAGAAGGGCATTCTCATCGAGCTGACCCCACGAGGTGTCTATGCCTTGTTCGGCTATGCCTTGTTCGGCTATCCCTTGCGCGAGGTCGCCGGGGTCAGTGTCGGGCTCGGCGATCTCCTGGGAGACCGCGCACGCCGGCTGGCCGACGAGCTCGCGGACCTCCCCACGTGGGACGAGGAATTTCAACTGCCGGATGCCAGGCTGGCCGCCTGGATGTTCGACGGCCCCGACCTCCGGAGCCACTACAAGGTGCGTGGCAGCTGCTCAGCGCATCGGCCGTGCGCGGACCCGGACGCGCGGCGAGTACGGCTTCGACATACGTGTCGCCAACGTCTACACGACAGCTCCGGCACGAGTGCTCTTCGATGTGGCGGAGTGGTGCTTGCCCCCAGTACCTTCACGTGCGGTCCGGCGCAGCTGAAGAAGGACAACGCGACGCGCTATCTTCTGAGCACTTCGCGGCGTCGGGAGGGAGCACCGGAGTCGGCGCCGAGTCGCGCCACCGTGGCGATTTCGCAATGCGCTCAGTTGGAGCCGAGGACCCGCTGAACAGTTGATCTCACCCACGCGTTCGAGCCGAGGAGCCGGGGCTGGAGTTGTTCTCCGGCAAACACCGCCGACCGGAATCGGATTTGCGGACGACGATTCATCCCTGTTCGGCAGTACCTGCGCGGCGTGTGGGAAACCACGCCGGCGCCCCCGCACACAAGGTCGAGGGGCGGGTGAACGGGCTTCGATCACGAGACGATCAACACCGAACCGGGTGACCGCACGTCTGCGGGCGGCACGCCGCACCACGTCAGGTGAAGTCATCGATGACGTGGTCGAGTCAGCGCTCCACGACGGCCGCGATGGTGATGGCCGGGTTGACGGCAGCGGTGCTGCCCGGCATCAGAGCCGCGTCGAGGCAGTACAGGCCGTCATATCCGTGCAGGCGGCCCTGGCCGTCCGTCGCCTTGCCGAGGACCGCGCCCCCCAGCGGGTGCACGACAAGGGGGTGGGCACCGAACGGGTCGTGCACGGTGGCGCCGGAGGGCACATGCCCCGCCACCCGGCGCAGGTGCTCGGTCGTGGCCCGCCGGGTGCCGGCATCGCTGCGGGGAGTCCACTCCAGGCGGGGCGCATCGGCGGCTGCCGACCAGGTCCAGCGTCCGAACCGGTCCGGGATGCCCATGCCCAGGCAGAGCATCCAGGATTTCCCGAGTCCCCCGACGCCGGTGTGGGTCAGCGTGACGAGCCCGTCGCGCGACCGGGTGAGGAACGCGGGTGGTCCGCCGTGCGCGCCTTCGCCGGGCATCGACCCGACCCTCAGCAGCTGTATCTGATCGGTGTTGGTGCCCCACTGGGACCCGACGAACTCGTTGAGGTGGGGCAGGGCGCCGCTCGCCTTGGCGGCGAGCAGGAGCCGGGGTGTGTGGACGCCGCCGGCCGCCAGGATCAGCCGGTCGCAGGTGATCCGGATGTGCTCCAGCACCGCGCCGCGGACGTCGAGGCGCTCGACGGCGACGTGGTACCGGCCGTTGCGGCGCTGACCGATCCCGGTGACCTCGTGCAACGGCCGTACCTCCGTCCTGCCGGTGGTCTCGGCACGGGCAAGGTAGGTGCGGTCCACGCTGAGCTTCGCCCCGCTGTTGCATCCGGTGAACAGGTACTGCCCGATCGTGGCCGCCGAGCTCGGCGCGCACGACGTCTAAGTCGAAGGTGCTGACGGCTCTCTCCAGGGGCAGGCCGGCTTCGGCCAGGGCGGTGCGCCAGATCGCGGCGGAGCGGTAGCGGGCGTGGGTGAGCAGGTCGTCGGGGAACTCAGCAGCGCCCAGGCGGCGACGGGCGCGGGGGTAGTGGACGCGGTCGAGCTCCTCGTAGTCGAGGTCCGGCGGGAAGATGCGGTGGAAGTCGTCGGCTCGCGGTTGCGGCAGCAGCCCGGCGAAGACCAACGTGCCACCGCCGACCCCGGCCCCGCACACCACGGTCAGGTGCTGGTGCAGCAGGACGTCCAGCAAGCCGGTGGAGCGCGGGAGCACCCTGGCCGCGACGGCCTCCGCGGTGGGCGCGATCCAGGGCAGGCGGGAGAGCAGCGGCACCGACGACGGGCGGCCCAGCCAGAGCAGGCGCGGGTCCGGCAACGGCCACCGGGGGAAGGTGTCCGCTGCCGGGGTGATCGGCCACCGGCGACCCCGCTCCAGCACCAGGTTGTCCACGCCGGCCTGCGCGAGGCGGAACGCGGTGACGCTGCCGCCCACGCCCGAGCCGATGATGACCACGCCGTGCCGTTCCTCGCGGTCTACGCGCTCGCGGCCGGTCAGCGGGAACGTCCCGAGCGGTGCCCGCTCCGCGTCAGGTCCACGTCGGGTTCCACCACGCGTCCTCCTCCGGGTGAATGCGCCGAGCACGTGTCGGCGAGGGTGACAACTCCCCGGTCGCGTGGGCGCTGCCCGCGGCCGCACCGAGGCCGCCCGGACGGACCGTGGCGCAGGGCGGGAGGGTGATTCCCACGCCGGCCGCCGAGGGTGAACCGGCCCGCGGCCGGCGAACGGCTTGCCCCGTTCGCCGGCGGGGTGAACCGCCGTCACGCCACCGGCCACATCGGAGCGCCTCCTCCGGATCAGGAGCACTCGCCGCCGCCGGCGCGGGGTGTCGTCCTGCCGGGCGAAGCCGCCCGGAGATCCGCCACGGCGGACGGGCCGCGCCCGGTAAGACCTCGGGCCGGCAACCGGGGGCGAGTACACCGCGGGTCCCGTCATGGTCGTTCTCCCCGCTCCAACCGCGTACGACGTTCCGATGGTGAACCGCGCGCACGACATCCCGCAACGCCGCTTCCCTTCCTACCCAGGCGCGGTATGCGACTCCGGCCGCGGTGCCGCGGGCGGAGCAGCGCGTCCGCCGTGCCCCGGCCGATCGGCCGGGGCCGGAATTCCCCGGACCGGCGGACCATGTCCCCGCGAGGACCCCACCGGAACACACTGCTCAGTGGAGACCAGCGACGACCGGGAGCGACGAATGGGACCCGCACGACCTGCCCGGCGACGACGGCACGACGCAGCGGAACACGGGCGTGGCGCGTGCCCTGCTCGGCAACCGGCCCGAGGGCGAGTGGCGGCGGTGCGTGTTCCACCGCCGCCACCCGCCCTCGCCCGCACAGGATGCGCCCGGCATACGAGGGAACCCGGCGGCTGAACGCGACCGAGCCGATCGCTCCTTCACGACCGCGCGGCTGCCGCTCCGGCCGCCGGCAACCCGGTGAGGCCGCCCGTGCACCGGCGTGCAGCGCCCCACCTCCGTACCACCCACGCGGGCAGCGGGCCGCCGGTGGTGCTGTTGCACGGCTTCGGCCAGACCTGGCGCGCCTGGACCCCGATACTCCCCGCGCTCGAGGCCCAGTGCGAGGTCCTCGCCCCCACCCTTGCCGGGCACTGGGGCACCGAGCCGGCCGGAGGCGGGCGACCGGCCCCGGAAACGATGGCCGACGAGATCGAGCGGTGGATGGACCGCGAGCGCCTGGACAAAGCCCACTTGGTGGGGCACTCCATCGGCGCCTGGGTGGCGCTCGAACTGATCCGCCGCGGCCGGGCGCTGTCCACGGTCGCGCTGTGCCCGAGCGCGGTCTGGCCGTCAACGGTCTGCGAGCGGCTGCGCTTGATCACGGGGTTGGCGCTGGTGATGGCGATGGCCCTGGTGCTCGCCCCGTGTGGCCACTCCCTCCTGCGCCCCTACGCCGTCCGGCGCGCCCTGATGTGGTGGCTCGTGTACGACATCGACCGCGTCCCCGCCGGGGCCGCGACCGACGACCGTGCTCAGCGGTTGCAGGCACCTGATGGTGCGGGAGCGGCCCCAGGCCGTGGCCGACCTGGTGCTCGACGCGGTGCTGGGTACTCCAGAGCCACACCGACGGCCGCCCGGTGAGGAGGCCACCCTGCGGTTCGAGGGGCCGCCGCGCCCCTGATCTTTTGCGGAAGATGGCGCGGCGGGCACGTGGCAGCGCCGGTCACCGCGATCCCGCGCTACCTCCCCCGGAAGCACTCGCCACCTCGGTACGCAAGCGATCCACGGCTGCCACCACCAGCTCGGGGAACCGGCCGGCGTCCGGCACGCACTCGTCCAGCAGCACGGACACCGTGAGGACGTCCGGTTGCTGGAGGATCACAACCATCCCGTGGTGTCCCGGATACAGGGGCGGCAGTGCGTACAGCCCGCGCGCCGTCCCGTCCTCCGCGGAGACGTCGACCGACGCGCGGAGCGTGGAAACGACCATGCACACGTAACGGCGGTCCGTGAGCCGCCGGATGATCGTGCCCGTGACGCGGTAAGGCAAGACCTTCAGGAGCGTCCGATACCTGTTCCGGTGGCGGAGCAGGCGATCCGGAGCGGTCTGGGTCGTGATCGCCCGGAGGCGGGCCAGTGCCGCGGGCTCGCCGCACGGCAGCTCGACTCGCATCAGGCACAGGTAGTTGCCCGGTTCCGCGACGTTGCGGGAACGCTTCAGGTCGAGGGGAATCAGCACGTGCGGGTTCCGGACCTTGTTGCGACCTCCCTTCCCGGTCCACCGGTCCGGCGTCCACTCCCGCATGGCACCCGCGATGGCGGTCAGGCACACCTGGTGCGTGGAGGCGCCGGTCGCCGCGGTGACGTCGCGCACCGCGGCGGCGCTGAGGGAGGCGGTCACCAGCACCCGGCGTCCGGTGAGCGGAGGGGTGAAGGGCGGCCAGTCGTCGGCCGTGCGTTTGAGGGGAATGCCGAAATCCGTCAACGCCCGCCAGGACCGGTTCGCCGATCGGCGCCGTGCCGTCGGCCTTTCAGGTGCCGGCCTCGGTGGAGCCGACGTGGACAGGAGAGCCGAGACGACTTGGACGATCGCCAGCCCGTCCTGGAAGGAGTGGTGGGCGCGGTAGCACAACGCGTACTCGTCGCCGGAGTAGCCGTGCACCATGGTCAGCCCCCACAGCGGACGGCCGGGCGAGAGTGGCCGGGCGGCCACGTCGAGGCTCGCGGTGAGCACGTCCGTCCCCGGCGGCAGGGACACCGCGTCGATGTGGTCGCGCGGGTCGAAGCCGGGAGCCTTCTCCCACCCCTCCCGTCCGTCCCCCACCAGCCGGTAGCCGAGCGCCGGGATGTGGCGAGCCTGGCCGGCAAGGCGGTCGCGCAGCGCTTCGAACGACGGCGCCGGCCCACCCACCAGCAGGACCCCGCCGATGTACAGGTCGGATTCGCGCGGTCCCAGCGCGCCGACCTCCATGAGGAACCGGTCGAAGAACCCGGCAGGGATCCGGTCGTTCCGCTGGTCCACAGGCGTACGAGTGGCGTTGTCCGCGTTCTCCATGCTCACCCCTGAATTCGAAATCGTGTTGAGCCGGTGCCCGGATGCCCGCGGCGCGGCCATCCGGGTCGAGGACGTCGTGACGTGTTCGGCGGCGACCGCCGCGTTCGTGTCGTGGCACTCGGCCGTTGTCCGCTTCAGTGATCACTGCTCGTCCGGGCATCCCCGTCGAGGTGCTCGTTGACGTAGTCGACCGTCCGGCGCGGGGTGCGCATTTCCTCGATGATGTCGAGCGGCACGGGCACGCGGTAACTGATGTTGATGCGCTCGGCCAGGTCGACGAGACCGAGGGAGTCCATGCCCAGTTCTGCGTACGGCTTGTCGAGGGTGCTCTCGGTGATCCGGGCGTCGATGTCGATGTGCCCGTCGATGAGCCGGTTGAGATCATCCAGGGTGAACTTCACGAGGCCGTGTCCCTTGCGCTGGAGTTCGGTTGTCTTCTCGGTTCCGGGTCGGTTCCGGACGGCCATCCTGTTGAGTGTGGCCGGCGGCATCACCGGACAGCGGTCCGCTTGCGCGGGGGCAGTTCCCCCTGCCGGACGAGCTCGGCGAACATGCGGGCGAAGTAGGCCCGGTCGAGCGGAGGTGGTGTGACGTTCGACCCGATGGCGGCCGCGGTCGCGCCGGAGGTCCCGTAGGTGGGGACGCCGTTGCGCGGGCGCAACAGGATGCGGGGCAACGACTCGGCGATCCGCACCGTCGCTCGATCAACACCGTCCAGGCCCTTGACCGTGGCGAGCCACTGCGGATAGGGGACGGCCGGCACGTGGTAACCACAGGACTCCACGAACGAGAAGTAGTCGGCGAGCGTCATCGGCTCCGGGAGGAAATTGTGGAAGATCCGCCCGGCCGCTTGTGGCCTCCGGGACAGTTCGACGATGCTCCGGCTGGTGAAGTCGGCGGGGGCGAGGGACAGCAGGAAGTCGTACGAAGGAGAGCAACCCGCGCGCACGCTGACGGCGGTGAGGCGCATGAACCAGTCCGACGCGCTGCCCAGACCCGTCGAGCTGTCGGCCAGGACCACGCCCGGGCGGTGGACGGTCACCGGCACACCGCGTTCGGCGGCTTGGCGCACGAGGCGCTCGGCGACCCACTTGCTCTTGAAGTAGCCGACGCCACCCGGCGGCGGCAGCGGATGGTCCTCCGAGAGGGGGCCGGCTCCGGCCTCGTACGCCGTCATCAGCACACCGATCGTCGAGACGTGGTGGACCGGTGTCCTGCGCACCCGGGTCGCGAGGCGCAGCACCTCCACGGTGCCGCCCACGTTGCTTCCCCTGAGGGCCGGGTAGCCGGCGATCAGGTTCACCCAAGCACCGCAGTGGTAGATCGCTTCGATGCCGCGGGCCAGTTCCAGGTAGGCGTCGTCGGTCAACCCCAGGCGTCGCTTCGTAAGGCTGCCGTGGACCACCCGGACGCGTTCCGCCTCCCCCTCGTCGACACCGTGCCGGGCCAGCGCGCCCCTGAGCCGGGCGCCGGCCTCGTCCGGGGAGTCACCCCTGACCAGGCAGTGGACCACTGTGTCCGTGCCGCTGAGCAGATCGGCCAGGAGAAAACCGCCCAGGTAACCGGTCGCGCCGGTCAGCAGGGCCGACCGCGGTCGGCCCGGGACGTCGTCCAACCCCTGGGCATCGACGTCCGCGGCCAGTGTCGCGTCCCGCGAGATCGTCGACTCGACGTCCTCCTGCGCGTGGTCGTCGGTGCTGTGCCGTTCGATCGACATGCGGCGTCCCAACCTTCCTGTGGGTGAAAGCCTCAGACCAGGTTTCTGAACGCTGGCGAGCAGAGTCGTCGACGACCGCTTCGACAGCATTCGCGCGATCAAGGGTGCGCCCCGGGTGCGGTGGTCATGTGGACGCCTCGATCCCCGAGATGCCGGAGACGGGGTCGTAGGCCGCCACGTAGTCCGGCGCACCGATCGGGGCGTTCAGCACGGATTGCGGGATGCCGAAGGCTGCCACCAGTTCCCCGGCGATCGGCGCGAGCCCGTCGTGCGCCTCGGCCAGGAGACCGGGCAGCGCGCGGGCCTCCTGAAGGGAAATGAGGCCCTCGGTCAGGTGGAAGCCGCAGTGCTCGTGGATGGCCAGCAGCGCGTACGAGTCGGCGATCCGCTCCAGTGCTTCCGCCGCTTCGCGCTGCCCGACGCGGCGGGCGGCCCGCCGCACGGCCTCGTGCGCGCAGCGGACCGAATGGGCGTCCGCGATGGCGATCAACGCGTCACCGACCGCGTTCCACGCCTCGAACGGCGAGCGGCCCGGGTGGGCGGCCCGGTCGGCGCGGCAGGCCAGGATGAGGCGCTGCTCCCGGGCGCGCAGCAGGCTTCCGTACCGATCCCGGCTGCCGTCGGCACCGGGGTTCTCCCCGGGCGCGTGCCGGCCGATGCCCATGACCAGGTGTTGTGCTGCTTTGCTCACGATGACCGTGTTGTCGCCCTCGGAGGTGATGGTCACCATGCCGGTCCCGAGGTACTCCGCTATCCGGTTCACCGCGAACAGCCCCTGAGCGCCGCACCGTTCACGGCAGACGTCGACGGTACCCGCTGCGGACCAGGTCGCCATCGCCTTGGTCAGCGCGACGCGCTGTTCCAGGGCGGGATCGCCCTCTTTCAGCGACGAGGCGAACTCGCGGCGCACCTCGTCGAGGAGGAGGGAAGCGGCGTACGTGCGGACGAGTTCGGTGAGCAAGGCGGATCGGTGGCTGCGGTAGGCGTAGATCGGCACACCTCCGGCGCGTCCGGAAGTCCGGCGCCGGCGGCTGTAGTGGAAGGCGAGGGTGAGTGCTGCCCTGGCCGCAGCCAGGTGCCCCCCGGCCAGGCCCAGCTTCCCGGGCAGCACGCGGTGGATGGCGTCCGCGAAACGGCCGTGCGAACTGGTGCTCGAGCGGAAGGTGCCATCGCGTTCGAGGACGGAGCGGGGTCCCGCGAGCAGGGCTTCGAAGGGCAGCCGCACGTGGTCGAACCGGGTGATGGCGTTGTCGAGGTCGACTCCCGGTTTCTCCGGGAGGGGCCAGACCCGGATGCCCGGCAGCAGCCGGCCGGCTGCGTCGCGGATCGGCACGAGGAACGGGAAGACGCCGTGGCTGCGTCCTCCGCAGCGGAGCCGGGCCAGCACGACTCCGGTCTTCGGCAGCGGCAGGGCCGTGTTGGGCATGTACTTGACCGCGCGGGGTGACGGGGTGTGCAGGTCGAAGGTGCCGGTGCCGGGGTCGTACGCGGCCTCCGTCTCCAGGGCGACGACGTTGTTGCCGTAACCCAGTTCGGTGGCGAGGAAGACGCCGAACGTCCGCATGGCGGCGAGCTCGTCCACGACGGGCCGCAGGTCCTCGCGGTCAAGGCCGCCGTGGTCGAGGATCGTGCCCAGGCACAGGTTGTAGTGGATCGCGGCGAGCGACAGCACCGCCCCGTCTGTGAGCGCGGCCCACTCCTGGACGGCGAAGAGCTGCAACGGTTGGGCCAGCAGGCTGCCGGCGCCGGGCCCGGCTGCATCGAGGTGCCGCAGGCGGTGGTACGCGAGTTCCCCGCGCTGGGCGGCGGTGAGCCCGGGATGCCAGTGGAACACGGGGTGTTCGCACGCCGCGCGCATGCGGTCGTGCAGCTCGGCCAGGTCACCCCCGGTGAACAGCGTGCCGAGGGCGCTGCGCAGGCCGGTCGCCCCGGGCTCGGAGCCGGTCATGGGAGCGGCGGCGGGTGCGGTGGTCTCCTGGGTCATGGTGCGGCGCCTTCCAGGCAGTGGACCGGCCTGCTGCTCAGTGGCCGGGGACGCGGATGTGCAGGGCGGGCAGCGCGTCGTCCGCCACCCGCACCAGGGAGCGGTTCGTCCCCAGCACGAGGCTCTGCAGCAAGGCGAGGATCGCCGCGCATCCCGGATAGCGCTCCTCCGCCATCACGTACGGGGCGGCGCCCGGGCCGGGCGAGGCGGGCCCCAGTTCCTCCGGTGCCCCGAGGAGGGCGAGCACCTCGGGCTCCTCTGCCCCGGCGACGTCGGAGCGCATCAGAGCGACGCCGAAGGCGCCGTCCGCACTGTCGGCCGGCGCTCCCAGCGCCCGCGCCACCGGCGATCCCGCGGCGGCCGGGACGGCGATGACGAGGGCCGCCCGAGCCACTTCGTCAGCCAGGTAGCCGTGGGCGATGTGCAGCGCGGCCAAGGCGGAGTCCAGACCGCATTCCGTCCGGACGTTCGGACCGTGCGAGTCGATGCGGCTCGAGGCCCGTCCGGCGCTGACGTTCGCCATCATCCCGGTGACGGAGAACGCGGAGGTGGGCGCCGTCCGCTCCCGCACGTCGGCCACGAGTGCGCCCAGCACGCCGGCCGGCATCGACGGCCGCCGGTCGCCGTCCGCGGCGAGGTCGCGCAGGTAGCAACGCAGGGCGTGCTCGATCGACGCCCGCGTCGGACCGGGCATCGCCAGCACTACGGCCGTGTCGTCGAGCACGTCACGCGGCATGCCCGCCGCGAGCGTCTCGGCGCACGCTGCGGCCAGCAACTGGCTCAGATCGGCTGAGCGCCGGGCGGGTCCGGGCAGGGCGAGGGTGATCGGCGGGCGGTGGTCCGCGCCGAAGCGGGCGGGTGGCGGTTGGTGACCGACGCCGGCCAGCCAGGCGTCGACCGCCGCGGCATCCGGTCGGCCGGGCAACACGGCGGTCCACCGGGTGACGGCGACCGGGGCTCGGGTCGACGGTGTGGTGCGGGAGACGGCGCGGGTGGTCCGGCCGGTGCTCGGCGCCGGAGGGGGGTCGGACACCAGCAGGCAGGCGTTGGTGCCGCCGAACCCGAAGGCCAGTACCGCCGCGGTCCGGCTGCGGCCGCGCTCGGCGGGCCACGCGAGGTGATCGGCGGGGATCACGAGCCCCTTGCGCGAGAGCGGTCCGCCGGCCCCACCCGGCGGTTCCGGGTGCGGTGAGTCACCGCGCAATCCGGGGATCAGGTCGTGCTCCAACCCGAGCAGGGCGTGCTGCACCGAGATCGCGCCGGCTGCCGGACCGGTGTGGCCGACCAGGTGCTTGTTCGCGGTCACCCGCAGCCCCGGGGCCGCCAGGTGGGCCGACCCCGCCACGCACCGCTCCAGCGCGTCAAGTTCGGCTTTGTCACCCGCCGCCGTCCCGGTGGCGTGCGCGACCACCCAATCCACGTCGGAGATGGCGCACCCGGACGCGCGCAGCGCCCGTTCGAGTGCGGCTCGCTGCCAGCGGGGATCGGACGCGTTGATTGCCTTCCCCCTGCCGTTGGACGAGAGCCCGAACCCCCGGAGCGCACCGAACACGTGATCCCCGTCGGCCAGCGCGCGGTCGTGACGTTTGAGCGCCACCACCGACGCGGCGTCGCTGAACAACGTGCCATCAGCCCCGGGTCCCAGTGCTTGGAGCCGAGCGGTGGGGCTCAGTCCCCGCATCGCGGAGAAGAGCACCTGATAGCGCGGGGTGATCGCGTAAACCCCGCCGCACAACGCCACGTCGCAGGATCCCGACCGCACGGACCGCGCCCCCAGCTCGATCGCGTAGAGCGCCGACGAACACGCCGTGTCGACGCTCAGATGAGTGACGGCGCCGGGCCACAGTCCGGCCAAGGCCCGCCTCGCACACCGGTGTGCGAGGCGTTCGTCGACCGGCCCGGCGTACGGGTACCGGGAGGGCAGGGAACCATTCGGCAGGCCGGCCACCGCCAGCCGGTCCCGGGCTTGTTCGAGCACGAGGGCCTCGTCGAGGCGCTGGTCCCCCTCGCAGATGAAGCCCGTGACGGTCAGGAAGCGCCCGCCCTCGGGGAGGGCGGTTCCCCGCAGCGCCTGCCGTGCCGCCCGTCGCAGCCATTCCTCGACGTGCGCGGGGCCGGTGGCCGCGACCTCGGGACTGTCCCCGATCCATCCCGCGACGAGGTGGCACGACGTGTCCTCAGTGGACGAACCGAGGTGTTCGGCGCCGAAGGACGCGGCCGGGCACCGATTCTCGTCCTGGCGGAAGACCGGGGCGCCGCCGAGCAGGAGCTCCCAGAGATCACGGGGGCCATCCACCCCAGGTGCGACGACCCCCATGCCCACGACGGCGACATCGTCGAGTGCCACTGCTGCGGCCCCTCTCTGCGGAACGGATCGCGTGCGATTCACGTACGGCTGGTGCTCTTGAGCCGGTCGACCACGTAGTCGGCGACGTCGGTGAGCGTCAGGTAGACGCTCGCGTTGACCTCCTCCGGCTCCAAGCCGTAACGCGCCACGACGCGGACGAGAAGTTCGGTCTGCTGCATGGAGTCCACGCCCAGGTCGAACTCGATGTTGGTGTCGGGGTTGACCATTTCCCGGGGGTATTCCAGCACGGCGGCGTAGAATTCGCGCAGATCCGCGACCACCTGATCGGTCGTCGGAATACCCGCCGAAAGGTCGGGCACCGCGGGCTCCGGCGCCAATTCGTCCGGGATGCCATTTTCCTCACTCATGCGGGAACTCCGATCAGTTGGTCCCGGCCGTCGATCAGTTGGTCCCGGCCGTCGTCGGGTGGGGCACGGGCAGTCCGGTGCACGAGTCACTGTCCGTGCGCGTGCACCCCGCCGGCAATGGAACGCAGGTATTAGAGCGCTGGAACCCGATCCAACTGCCCTGCCCATAAGACGTATTTCCCTTTGCTGTCCACCTGCTCACACTGGAGGCGGCCCGGCGAAAACGAACTGGCAGCCGCACCGGGGTGCCGGCGCACCGGAAGCAGTTGTGGCGGAAGGACAGGGAATGCCAAGTATTCCGGTGGCGGTGACCGGCATGGGGGTCGTCGTCCCCGGAGCCGACGGCATCGACGAGTTCTGGCGGCTGCTGCTCGGTGCTCAGCCCGTGTTCGGCGCGCCCGGTGCACGGTTCGACGTCACGGACTTCGGGTCGGACGCGAACGTGCGGAACCTGGGGCACGACGACCGGATGTACACGACCACCTTCGGCTGCGCCCGTGCGTCAACCGGCCGAGGCCTGCCGGAAGGGACGGACAAAGGTGCGCTGCTGTTGCGTTCGGCTCTTCGGCAGGCGCTCGACGGCGTGCGCCTGCCGGCGGCGAACCGGGTGGAGTTGTGCCTGGGCGCCTCGGTGTGCGGTTCCCGCGGCCTGGAGGAGAGCGCCGTCACGGCCGCGCTCGCCCGGCGGGCGGGTCCCGACGCGGCCCGGGTGCGCGAACTGCTCGCGACCGCGCTGCCTGGGGGCCGTCGCGCCGTCGCCCGCCAAGGCCCCGACGGCGTGTGCCGGGAGGCCATGACCGGCCTCGTCGACGGCTCGGTCACCGCCATCGACGCCGCCTGCGCCTCGTCGCTGTTCAGCGTCGACATCGGCGTCCGCATGCTGTGTGCAGGAGCTCGCGACCTGGCCGTGTGCGGAGGGCTCCTCAGCGTCGGCCCGCTCCTCCAAGTCGCCTTCGGCCGACTCGGGGGGCTGAGTAGGACGGACGACGTGCGCGCGTTCGACCAGGGCGCCGACGGCGCGCTGCTGTCGGACGGAGCCGCTGTCCTCACGCTGAAGCGCCTGGCAGACGCCGAACGCTGCGGCGATCCCGTCTGGGGCGTGGTCACCGGATTCGGCGCCGCCTCCACGGTCCGGCACGTCACGGTCGCCGCGGCCGATGCCAGCAGCCAGGTGCGGGCGATCCGGCAGGCGCGGGAGACGGCGGGCATGGACACCGACGCGATCGATTGGTTCCTCGGGCACGGCACCGGCACGCGAGCCGGGGACGCCGCCGAGCTGCAGGCCGTGGCGGAGACGGCCGGCTCCGAGCCGATACCGCTGTCCTCCAACAAGTCGCTCATCGGGCACACGGGCTGGGCGTCCGGGGCCGTCTCGGTCATCCACGCCCTGCTCGCGCTGCGGCACGGGATGGTTCCCGCACAACGCCGGTTCGCCCGGTTGCCGGCCAAGCTGGCCGGCGCGGTCGAGCAGCGCCTGTACGTCAGCACCGTGCCGATCCCGCTGCCCCGACGCAAGGACCGGGCCCGCAACGTGAGCATCGCCGCCTCGGGGTTCGGCGGCGTCAACGCGCACCTGCTCGTGAGCGACAAGCCGCTCCGGTCCGCAACCGGCGGGGAAGGCGTCGCACCGGCTCCCACTCCCCGCACGGTGCTCCTCGACTGGACCGCCCGGCTGCCCGGCCTGTCCGGCCGGCGCCAGGTGGGCGACTGGCTGCGGTCCGGCGCCCCCGCGCCCGCACGCACCTTCGACCACGACGACCTGATGCCGAGCACCCACGCCGTCACCATCCCACCGCACACGCTGCGCACGCTGGACCGGGCCCACCTGCTCGCCCTCGACTGCGGACTGCGGCTGCGGGAGGACCACGGAACCCCGTGGCGGGGTTCCGAATCCCGCACCGGCGCCATTGTGGCGCACACCGGGCTGCCACGGGCGATGGCCGATTGCGCTCAACGCGTCCACCACGCGCGTCTCGTCCGTCTGGCGGCTGAACTGCGGTCCCGGGGGCAGCGCGCGGACGCCGACTTGCTCGACCGCGTGCTGGCCCAGGCGAGAGGCAGCACCGCGCCGGTCGCGGCGGGCACCCTGCCGGGATACCTGACCAATGTCATCGCCGCACGCCTCACCTCGCTGTTCGGCCTCGGCGGCCTCGGCCTCACCGTCGACCTGGCGCACGGGGCGCTCCCCCGGGCGCTGTCCCTCGCGACGACCTACCTGACGTCGGGGGTCCTCGACTTCGCCCTCGTCCTCGCTGTGAACGCGAACGCCTCGGCCTGGGCCCAGGACCTGGCCGGGCGGCAGCTCGGCGAAGCGGCCTTCCTCCTGGTCCTGACCACGCAGCACATCGCGGACACGCGCGGTCTCACCACGCTGGCCGCCTTGCCGGACCGGCTCCGCCCGGTCGCCGGGCCGCCCCGGGATCAACCGTCCTACCTCGCGGCCGACGACGCCATCGCACTCCTGCGAAATCTGGCGCACGCCTGAAGACATCGAGCTCCCACCGCGCGCAGAGAGGTTCCCAGGTGAACAACACTTCCCCCACCCACCGGCCGGTCACGCGCCGGCACGTCATCCGCGAGACCACCGTCCCGCCCGCACCCGTGCGGGCGGCGCTGCCCCCGGTGCCACCCCGCACCCTCGTCCTCACCACGACCCGGGACCTGGCCGACGAGCTCCGCACCCATCTCACCGAGGAGCACTGCTTCGTGCTCTCCCTCCCCGAGCCGGACCTCGTGTGGGACCGCGAGGCGTTCGCGGCGCTGCTCCCTCCCGGCCTGCGGCACATCCGCGTAGTCGCCTTCGCCGGTGACGTGTGGGCGAACGACCTGCCGGACGCCCTGGTGGCACTGCACGAAGCTGCTTTCCTCGCGGCACAGCGGATGATCGGCGCGCTGCGCGAGGAAGGCACGCTCGGTGTGGTGTTGCTCGACGCCTTCGGCCCAGGCGAGGGAAGTCCACCCCGTCCCGTCACGGGGCTGTTCACCGGGCTGCTGAAGTGCACGGCCTGGGAGACGGACCGGGCGCAGGTCTTCGGCGTGCTCACCGACACCACGGACCTGACCACCGCGTTGGACCAGCTGGCCGTCGAATACCGGTGCGGGCGGCGGTTCCCCCATGCGCTGTACCGCGGGGACCGGCGCAGCGAGGAGCGGTTCTCCCCCGCCGAGCCCACCGGACGCCCTCCCGGTCTCGACGAGAACAGCGTCGTGGTCGCCGTCGGCGGTTCGCGCGGGCTGACCACGCAGATCGTGCGCGAACTGGCCCGCACCACCGGCGCGACGTTCTTCATCATGGGCTCCACCGACCTGGAAGCAGTGCCCGCAGAGGTATTCGCGGGCGACGACGAGCACTTCGCCGCCCAGCGGCCCGAGTTCCTGCGCAGGTTCCGGCGGGAGGACCCCCACGCCTCGCCTGCCGAGCTCGGCAAGCGGTTCGAGGCCCTTGTACAGGCACGTGAGGCGAAGCGCTTCCTGGCCGAGCTCTCCCGGCTCACCGGGCCGGGCAAATGCCGTTATCTGGTCTGTGACGCGAAGGACGCCGTGCAGGTGCACAAAGCCGCGGAAGCCGTCCTCGCCGAGCACGCCACGGTGGACCTGCTCCTGTTCGCCGCCGTCGTCAGCCGGCCGCGTTCCCTGGAACGCAAGGCGCAGTCCGACTTCCGGCTCGTTCGCGACGTCAAGGTGCGGGGGCGGCAGAACTTGCGCGCGGCGTTCGGGGACCGGGTGCGCACCTGGTGCAACTTCGGTTCCGTGGTCGGCAGCCTGGGACTGCCCGGCGACGTCGACTACGCGTCCGCGAACGACTACCTCGCGGCTGCGGCCCGCCACCGGAGCGCCCAGTCACCGAACCGGGAGCTCACCATCGCCTGGACCTGGTGGAAGGAGTCCGGTTTCGGCAACCGTCCCCTCGCGGGAGACCACATGCGGCGCAGCGGCTGGCTGACCGGCATCAGCGACTCCGAGGGGGTGGAGCACCTCCTCGCCGAACTCGGCAGCCCGGGGCCCGAGCGTGCCCTGGTCGCGCTGATCGGCCCCGCCGAGCGAGCCACCTACGACCGGGTGACACCCGGGCTCATCACCGAAGGACCGGACCGGACGCCCACCGCCCCCGGCGCGCGTTTCCACCTCGACGGCCACGAGGACGGTCCACGCGAGCCGCACGAACGCTCAGCCGTCTGGTCCGTGCGCCTGGAACCCGACGGGCGCGACGCCTACCTGGCCGGCCACCGGGTGGGCCGCGTCCCGACGATGGCCGGGGCACAGGAACTGGAGATGATGGCCGAGGCGGCACTCGCGCTCGTGCCCGGCAGCAGGGTGGCCGCGTTCGAAAACGTGCGCTACCACTCGTTCCTGCGGTGCCATCCAGGACGTCCGGCACCGGAATGCGAAATCGGGGCAGAACTGGACGCGTTCCACGACGGCACCACGCGAGTCACCGCGTCGATCCGCTCACGCCGCGCCCATTCCGACGACCTGCGACTGCACGCCGAGGCAGACGTGCTGCTGACCACCTCCGGCACACCGCCCGGACAGACCCGGCACGAATACCCCCTGCCGTTCCTCGACGGCGCACGCCTCGTACCCGATCCGTACTACCGCGCCGATCCGTACGTGAAGCTCGACGGGGCCTATGTCAGCACAAGCGATCTGCGCCTGCTGCCTTGGGGCAGTGCCGCCACTCTCCGGCTGAACCTCGTCAACGGCACCGGTTCGAGCGCCGCCGAAGACCGTGTCGTGCAAACGGCTTTCGCCGGATACACGGTCCCGAGCCTGCTGATCGACGCCCTGACCCGCGTGGTGCTCCAAGACCCCGGACGCCCGCGCTCACTGGGCTTGGGCGTCCCGTTGGGCTATTCGCGGGTCATCCTGCACACCGGGTTGAACGACGTCGGGATCGAGCGGCGGTTCGGCGCAGGGATAACGCTGTACCGCGTCAATGCCTCGAATGGAGCCGCTGCGATGTGCCTCGCGGTCGGACCGGGCGCCGAAGCGCTGGTGAAGGTGGAGAACCCCCGTCTGGGCGGCCTGGCATGGGTCTCGGAGACGTGACTCGCCGCGCATTTCGCGGGTGCCGCCCGGCCCCGGCTCCGCGGTGCCCGCGCAGGCTTGGTCAGATGTCGCCCGTGCCCAGGACGATCGTGCCGTCGGAGGTGGCGGGACTACTGGCTGGTGGCGTCGAAGGCGGCCTCGTAGCGTTGGCCGGCAGATCCGCCGTGGTGACCAGGTTGTCCCCGAAGACCGAAGACCGGATTTCATGCCACGCCGGTGAGACCTTGACGATAGCAAAATAGGCCGCTGTCTTGCGGAGGATGTCCTTCTCCAGTTCCAGTTCGGCCACCCGCTTGCGCAGCGCCCGCAACTCCTCCTGGTCCACGGCGGCCGTCGTGTCGACGGGGCCGGTCCGGAACTGCTCAGCGGTGCGGACCCAGTTGGGCAAGGTCCGGCTCGACGGCGTCCCCGCGGAACTGCTCGGGGTACTTCGACTTGCCTGACACGGGACATCCTTCCCCGGACCACTGTCGGGGATCAGGGTGTCCGGTTCAAGGGGACAACCTCAGGCCGCGTGGTTCGAGACGTTCGACAGGGGCCATGCGCACCATTGCCGGCTGCGCCGACAACACAGATCGTCAGAAGTGTTGTCGCTCGACGAAAGGACTCGAGATGAGCACAGCGCAGCGCTTGTCCCGACGCGGCTTCCTAGCCGGCGTAGGCGCCACCGCAGCGGCGATCGGCTTAGGTGGACCCGCCGGCGCTTCGCCCTCCGCCAATCGCTCCACGTCCGTGCCGACGCGAGACGAGCGGTACCGGGCTGTCGTGGTAGGCAGCGGGTTCGGCGGCGGCGTCGCAGCACTGCGGCTGGCCCAAGCCGGGGTCCGCACTCTCGTGTTGGAGCGGGGTCGCTGGTGGAACAGCCAACTCGACGACAACACGTTCCCGCAGTTCTTCCATCCCGATCGACGAGTGAGCTGGCTGGAACCGACGCCGGTGATGCCATCGTCCCCGCCCGCGGTGTTCAAGCCCTACACCGGCTTGGTCGAGCGCGTGCGCGGAGTCGGGATCAGCGTGCTGTGCGGAGCCGGGGTCGGCGGGGGCTCACTGCACTACGAGGGCATCTCGTTGCAGCCCTCTGCCGAACTCTTCACCAGGGTAATGCCCTCCAGCGTGGACTACGGGGAGATGACCGCCGTCCACTACCCGCGGGCGGCGTCGATGCTCCGCCTGTCGCCCATACCCGACGACATCTTCAACCACCCCCGCTACACCGCCTCCCGAAGGTTCCTCGCCGACGCCGCATTGACCGGCGGCACCCCGATGCGCGTGCTCCAACCGATGGACTGGGACGTCGTGCGCGCGGAGCTACGCGGCGACCTACCGCCCTGGACGGCATATGGCGAGTGCTTCTACGGGCTCAACAACGGTGCCCGCCACTCAGTGGACAAGACCTATCTGGCCGCCGCTCTGGCCACTGGCCTGGTTACCATCGCGCCACTGCACGTGGTCGAAGAGATCAGCACCGGGACCTCCACCCGGTACGTGCTGCGCTGCAAGCGCATCGACACCGACGGCACCACGCAGGAAAACGTGGTCGTCCACAGCGACACAGTCCTGCTGAACGCGGGGTCCGCCAACACCTCCAAGCTGCTGGTACGCGCCAAGGGACGCGGTGCGCTGCCGAACCTGCCACCCGATGTCGGCCGCTACTGGGGCACCAACGGCGACCGGCTCCTCCTGCGGAACGAGCTGCCCGAACCGACCCTGCCCCACCAGGGCGGCCCGGGCAGCACCGCTTTGCTCGACTGGGATGCGCCCACGGGGCCGGCAACGCTATTCCACGCCCCCGCGCCGTTCGACGTCGAGACCTTCTCGATGTACATCGGGGCGATGGCCATCCCAAACGGGCACGGCGCATTCGACTACAACCCGCTCACCGATTCCGCACAACTGGTGTGGCCGCCCAGTTCGGACGTGGATCCCGAGGTGGCGATCGACGCCGCCGTCACCCGGATGGCCTCGACCAGCGGTGGGGTGTTCGTACCTACTCAGCTGGCGGATCCCATCACCGCTCATCCCCTCGGCGGCGCGGTGATCGGCCCGGTGTGCGACCCGTTCGGTCGCGTGCACGACAACCCCGGGCTTTACGTCACCGACGGCGCCTTGATTCCGGGCTCCACCGCGTGCTGCAATCCCTCCTGGACGATCACCGCATTGGCCGAACGCTGTCTCGACCGTATCGCAGCGCAGGATGTCGGCACGCTCATCTGACATCACACCGACGCCGTATGCAGCCGACCGCGCTCTCCTAGCCAGGTGGGATGTTTCAAGGTCCGTGCTTGCGGCCCGCAAGCCAGCGTCAGTGGAACCAAACGGAAGAGGGCACAGGTAAATGAAGAAGCATGAGCTACTTCGCCATCTGGGCAAAATGGTCGAATTCAATCGAAATGGATCAACATATCGTGGCCGCATAATGGAAGTAGTTACCGAAAGCAGAAACGAAGGTCGAGACGTCAGCGTCGTCGTGGAACTGCCGGCTACCCGACTGAAACTATCCCTTCCGTCGCACGATGTAACACTGGTCGAGTCGGACACTTCAGTCGGCGAAACGTGTTCGCGAACCCCGCTTTTCACGGCACAGCAACACAGCGCTATGCCACAGCAGGGTTAGCCGTGTCACACTGCCGGAGCACACCCTGAAGCACTCGATCATGCAGGAGTTGCGGACCGTCGCTCGTGCCGCACCACTCGAATCCTACGAGACGCCCCGAGATGTCCTGATCGAGACTGAGCCGTTCACCGTGGAGAACGGACTCCTGTCAGACACTCGAAAAATTCTTCGTTCGCGACTTCAAGAACGCTATGTCGACCGCCTGGAGCGCCTCTACGACAAGCGCGATTACGACCGGAACGAACATCTGAGAGAACTGCGCGCCCTGGGAAAGACGACCGGACCTTCCCGACGGTGCACCGAGCACCGAGGCGCGAGCCAGTGAACTGACGCTCGAGAAGTTCATCGAGCCTAGTTGGTCGTCGCCGCGAATGACCTTCCCCATCCCGCCATGTCCGCCCCCCGGGTCGTCCTGCTCACCGGAGCCAACGGTTACCCCGCCAATTCTATGCCTGGACCAGCTCGAGCACCTGTCGGTAAAGGGGGCAACGGGTCTGCCTCGTGCAGGGCCGCGGCGAGGCCCAGGCACGCAGGCGTCTCGACGCGGCGTTCGAGAGCGGTGACGAAGAACTGGGGCAGCGCTACCGCAGGGCGATCGAGAGCCGGCTCACCGTGCCGGCCGGCGACATCGGCAAAGAGCAATTGGGCCAGGACGCGCCGACCTGGACCGGGACTTGCCCGGAACCTCGAAGCCATCGTCCACATCGGTGCTCACGTCAATCACGTCCTCCCTACGAGCAGTTGTTCGGGTCGAACGTCCGGGGAACGGCCGAGGTGATCAGGCTCGCCGTCACCGGCGTGATCAAGCCCCTGACGTACCTTTCGACGGCCGCCATTGCCTTCGGCTGGCGAGGTGCTGTTCCGTGAAGCGCATGAGGCGTGCGGCCTACCGGCGACCGTCGTTCGGTCCACCATGCTTCTGGCCTACACCCGCTACACGGGCAGGTGAATACCACCGACGTATTCATCCGTCTGTTGAGCAGTATTGCGATCGCACGCATCGCTCCGGCCTCGTTCTACTCGCCCGACGCATCCGGTCGCGGCACACGGCCCCACGCCGACGGCCTGTCCGTCGGCTTCGCGGCCGAGGCGATTGGCGCACTGGGCTCGCGGAACACCACTTCCCGCCTGGCCCACAACATGGTCAACCCGCACGACGACGGCGTCTCACTCGATACCTTCGTCGACTGGATGATCTCGGCTGGACTTCCGATCCGGCGCATCGAGGCTACAGCGATTGATCTCAGAGGATGACCGCCGCGCTGAAGGCCTTGCAGGAGGGGCACCGCCAGCGCTCGGCACTTCCCATACTGCACGCTTTTCTCGGGCTCCTTCGGCAGTAGGGGTCATCCCGGCTCGACGACCGGTGGCAACGTCGCCCGGCTGCCCCCTCGACGCGATAGCGAGTCTGCGGCCTGTGGTGCCGGGCGCAGGAACGGAGGAGACGCCGAGCAGCGCGCCCGATGTCTCCATGGGTAGCAGGCGACTGAAAGACACCATCGAAAGTGAATTGACAAAAGCGCCAGGCCATCCCGACATCTGCAAACCCTCGCCACCCCGCCAGCTGACCAGCCGGCTGATCGATGACCGTCCTCGCCGGTGGGTCTGCGGCCGCAGAGCCGCACTTCACCTGACAGCTCGCGATTGTCGCAAAGCCGTCTGCTCCGAATGGGTGTTCGCCGTTGCACCGCTTACCGCAGCGACCTAACGTCGTTCCGCAGCGAACGTCGGCGCGCGGTGAGGGGACAAATGCAGATCGACGATGTGGAACTGCTGGATCACCATTGCCACGGCGTTCGGCGCGGCGAGATCGATGGTCACTCGATCGGCTCGTTGCTCACCGAGTCCGATTCTCCACCACCGCGGGGGACGTCGTTCTTTGATTCCCAACTGGGCTTCGCCGTACGCCGCTGGTGCGCACCGGTGCTGGGGCTGCCCGCGCGAGCAGGGGAGGCGGAATATCTCCAGCGGCGGCTGGAACTGGGGAGTGCGGAAGCCGGCCGGGCGCTGCTGACGGCTTCGGGCTTGGCGATCCTGTGCGTGGACGACGGCTTTCCCGTCGAGGAGCTGCTCACGGTCGCCGAGATGGCGGAGCTTTCGGGCCGGCCCGCCCGGCGGGTGGTGCGATTGGAAGCGGTGGCCGAGGCCGTCGCCGCTTCCGCGGTGTCGGCGGCCGAGTTCGCCGACGCCTTCGCCGCCCGCCTCGCGCACGAGTGCTCGAGCTCCAAGGTCGTGGGACTGAAGTCGGTGATCGGCTACCGGCTGGGCCTGGACTTCGAGGCCTGCCCGCCCGAGCCGTCCGCGGTGGTGACGGCCGCGGGCGAATGGTTGCGGGACAGTGCGGGACAACCCGGGGCGGGGTCGTTGCGTTCCGAGGTGTTGTTACGGCACGTGCTCTACACCGGCGCTCGGCACGGTGCGGAAAATGCACTGCCGTTGCAATTCCACACCGGGCTGGGCGACACCTCCCTGCACCTGCGCCGGGTGGATCCACTACACCTGACCGACTTCCTCCGCCAGGTCCAGCGCCAGGGCACCCAGGTCGTGCTGCTGCACGGCTATCCTTACCACCGGCACGCGGCTTATCTCGCCCACGTCTTCCCGCACGCGTGGGTGGACGTCGGTCTTTCGTTGAACTACGTCGGCGCGTCGGCGCAGCAGGTTCTGTCGGAGGTACTGGAGCTCGCCCCGTTCGGCAAAGTGCTCTTCTCCACCGATGCCTACGGCTTGCCGGAGCTCTATCACCTGGGAGCGGTGCTCTTCCGCCGGGCCATGACCGGACTGTGTGAGGAAGCCGTCCGAGCGGGCGATTGGAGTACCGGCGACGCCGAACGCGTCGCTCGGATGGTCGCCGGCGGCAACGCCCGGCGTCTCTATTCCCGTCTCGCGTACTAGGCAGGAGGTCAACAGGGATGGGCGTACTGGCTCTTTGCAACCACACCACCAGCAACCTCGGGTTCCTGGCTGAGCGGTTCGAGCACCACGGACTGGGCCCGGTCACCACCGTCTTCCGCGAGGACCCCCACCACTGGCCCGAGCCCACCGACTTCGACCTGCTCGTCAGCACCGGCTCACTGTGGTCGGTGCTGGAGGACGAACGCGCGGCCAGCCTGCACCACGAGTGCGAGATGTACCAGCGTGCCATTTCGGGTGCCGTCCCCGTACTGGCCATCTGCTACGGCGCGCACGCACTGGGAGCCGCGTTGAGAGCCCCGGCCCGGACCGCCCCGCGGCCTGAGGCCGGATTCGTGGTCGCCGACACCGCGGACCCGGCGCTGATCCCGCCGGGGCCGTGGCTGACCTGGCACAGCGACCTGTTGACCGTGCCGTGCGGCGCCACCGTCGTAGCCCGTACCCCCATCGCCCCCCAGGCGTACACCATCGGTCGGGTTCTGGCGGTGCAATTCCACCCCGAACTCACTCCCGGCGAACTCGCCGACTGGGTCGATCTAGGTGGCGAATGGCTGCGGGAGCACCACATCGACACCGGCAACCTCCTGAAAGAGGCCGCGCGACAGGAATCCGCCCTCCGGAAGCGAGCGCACACGCTTTTCGACGCGTTCTGGTCTGGCGTGGCCCTCGGCACCTGACTCCCCGGACTCGCCCGTACCTGCCGGAGAAGGCGTACCCATACACGTGTTCTCCAGCCTTGAGCGGGTACACCTCTACCTGAGCAACGACCGCGCGATCATCCCTTCGGAGTGCTAGTATCGCGCGTCGTTAGTCGGTTCACAGCTCTGGTTTGCGATGATGGTTCATGGCTTCGTCGGGTTTGGTGGTCAGTGACGAGGACCGAGTAGTCTCGGAGTCGTGGGCACGGTCGCGGGGGTTCCGGGCCAGTCATGTCGAGCGGGCCAGGATCGTGCTGGCGGTCGCCGCTGGGAACGGGACCGCGGGCACTGCCCAGCTGGTCGGAGTTTCCTGTCCGACGGTGATCAAGTGGCGACCTCGCCGAGCACGGTCTGGCGGGATTGGACGACGAGCCTCGCCCCGGGCGGCCGAAGACCATTGACGACGCCTCCATCATCGCGGCGACGCTGGAGCCGCCGCCGGACGCGCTGGCGGTGACACACTGGTCGAGCCGGCCGCTGGGCCGCCATCTCGGCATCGGGGGACGCCACCGTGGCCAGGGCTTGGCGCAATTATCACGTGCAGCCGTGGCGGCAGGACACGTTCAAGTTCTCCACCGACCCGGAACTGGAAGCCAAGCAAGGTCCGGGACGTGGTCGGGCTTTACCTGAACCCGCCCGAGAAAGCGCTGGTGCTGTGCGTGGACGAGAAGTCCCAGTTCCAGGCACTCAACCGCACCGCGCGGATGCTGCCGCTGCGCCCTGGGCTGCCGAAGAAGGCCACCCACGACTACAAACGCGACGGGACCACGACCTTGTTCGCGGCATTGGCGCCAGGCGATCCGCCGCGGATCCTTCGACCACGTCAAAGAACTCGTCGCCGCGATCCGCGGCTTCATCGCCGGCTGGAACAACCGCTGCCACCCGTTCACCTGGACCAAGACCGCCGACGAGATCCTGCCTCACGCCATCCGTAAACGAACCTCAGACGCACGACACCAGGCGCGAGACGGCTCCTCGATGAGCCCAGCCTGCCGATCGACTCGTCGTGGGAGACTTCGCCTGATCGATCGGCGAGCACGGTGCGGCAAATTTTGGACTTGGCCCGGCGGCCCTGTCCGCACCTTCTTCATCGGATCGTCAGTCGTGCGTTCGGTATTACGATCGCTCCGCCACGCGCCTGGGCGTTGACCGTGGTCGCATCGGTCAGCACTACGGACGGCGGCACCAGAGGCGGTGGATGGTCGGGAGTGAAGTCGACCGGAATGCCCACGAGGCCCAGCAGGGTCACGACCCCGGTCACCCTCATGGCGAACAGCTCGATCCGACCGGATGCCGTGGCGACACCGCCGCGCCGCGCGGCCGTGACCAGCTCGTGGCCGTTGCCCAGCTCACCAACCTGCACCGGATCGGTTGCTTCGATCCGCTCCACGGTGAACCTCATCGTCCTGGTCAGCCGGCCGTCGACCGTGATCCGGTCGATGCCGTGGTAGACGACACCGTCGAGGCGGAGGGTGCTCGCCGAGAGCGTCCAGCTCCGCGCGGGCGTGCGGTCGTCCCGCGCCGCCACGGGCATCACGTCGACGGCGACCGCGATGAGGCCGAGCACCACCAGACCGCGGAGCATCGATCGGCGCCTGCCGCGAGGTGCTCGCGGCTGGTCGGTCCAGGCCAGGGCCAGCGCCGCGCCGATCACCCCCGCCAAGGTGCCAACCAGGAATCCACCTAGGTTGGTCACGGCCATGGCCACGAGGGACAAGAGCATCGCAGTCACGGCGGCGGCGAACCGGAACTGCGGTCGCAGCCACAGCGAGAGACCGCAGATCACGAGCAGCACGCCGATCAGCAGTGCCGACACGCCACCGATTGTCGTGATCGAGATCAGCACATCCCCCCAGCGGAACGTGGCGTACGGCGGAAGCATGATCACGACGCCGGACAGCAACAGGAACGCACCCGCGGAGAACGGCCTGCTACGACGCCAGTGCCCGAAGTCACGCAAGGCCCGACGTGCCCGCTCATGTGCCCCGCTCATCAAGTCCTCCGCACGTCGCCGGTGTCAGTAGCACTCGCCGGAATCGGTGTGGAGGGTCAGCTTGGAATTCTTCAAACGCAGGGTGTAGGCCGTGGCACTCCACGCCGCCAACCGCGGCATGGCGATGGCGGCACGGTCGGCCTGCTGTGCGAATCCACCCGGCTGGCCGACGACACCGGCCGGCCCCTTCGAGACCTGCCCGGCGTCCACGCCGATCTGCGGGTTCACCAGAGTGAGGTCGCCGCTGAGCTCCGTCACGCCGAGGACGATATTCGTCGCGGACATGCCCTCCTCGCCGACGGAAGCGATCCGCAGGGTCACATCCCCCACCACCGGGAGCGAGCGCAGGGAAACCGACTGGCAGAAGTTGTCCATCGCAGCCGTGCGGAAAGCGCTGGTAGCCACCGGGTGAGCCGCGCCGGCCCCGCTGTCCACACTGCCGAACTGGACGAATCCCGTTCCCGCCAACCGGTCCGCCGAGACCTTGAAGCTTGTTCCTGAAACGGCGAAGGATGCCGCCAGCGCTCCCTGCGACAGACCGACCAACAGCATTGCCGCGCCCGCCAACCCCCCGACTAACACACCGGCGAACAACGCCCGGCGAGTTCTCCCACGTACCCGCGATTGCGGCATGTCGTCCTCTCCCTTCGATGGATCCGACCATGAGGTTCGCCCACAGCCGATGTGTGGACAAGGGGCTTGCCCGATGTTCACATTTCGACCGGTCCGGCCCGGACCACCGCCGGCGGCGCAGGATTCCCGCTCCACCGGCGCATCATCATCCGACCCCGGCGTTGGGCGTACCGAATGGCCGGAATCCGAATCCCCGGTGCGAGCGACCCATGGCCGGCGCCGCGCGTGCGGGACCAGACTGCGGGTCACGACCGCAGCGCGGGTCCGCCTGGCAGGTGGACCGGGCGCCAGTGCTCGGACGAGGGCGGCGCCGGGCGTTCGCCCCGCTGAAGCTGTGCGCGACCTCCCGCCATCAACGCCTGCCGCCTCGACTGGCCACCCTTCGGCAGCGCGGGCGCGGTCCCGTCGACGAGCGCCGGTGGTTCGAACTTGTCTTTCGGTACTGGAGAACGATGATCGAACACCGCCATGTCAGAAAATCCGCGCCATGCTCGAACGCGGGTACGGCCACATTTGATCCTTTGCCGCTCGTCAAATGTTCATCAGATCAGCCTATTGCAGACAGAAGAAAGTGCCGCGACAATTGATTCGCCGGCACACTCGGCAGTACAGTGAATTTTCGCACATCTGTCGCATTTTTACCCCACACCCACGACCTGGTGACATCCGACGTGATTTCATCGGCGAGGGTCATCTTCGGAAAGGATTGACTTGAGAACCTTTCATCGTCTGGCTTTGACGCTTTTCGCCACCGCGCTCGTCGGCGGCGGTATTGCGACCACGCCCGCCCACGCGGAAAGCTACCAGGCAAGCGGAACCTTCTACTACTTCACCACGCTGGGAGGATCGCAGCACATCGACAACCCGATCATCGGCGTCTGCTACCCCGTTCCCGCCGTACCCGTCGGCCCCGCTGAGAGTTACGCCAACCGCACGAACGCCCCGGTGACCCTGTACCTGCTCAGCAACGCCTGCGCCTTAGGCGCACAAGGCCCTTACTCGCCCGGGCAGGAAGGCTCGGCCGTCTTCTTGTCGATGCGGTTCGGATGACCTCTCAGGGGTCAGCCTGAAGCAGGCCCGGAAACCCGCGGACCTCGGTGTCACCCCGTTCTCCGTCCTTCCGACACCGAAGGACAGAGAACGGGCCGGTCGGCGGCGGTCCCGGTCGGAACCGCGAGGCTTCCGGCCGGGGCTGGCGGCCGGAAGCCGCCGCGGACGCGGGGCGAAACTTCCGGCGGATGGGCCACCAGCCAGAGCGAGGCAATATCAGGGGATTCGCGTGCTTTGTTCGCGCACCGGCGGTCGAGATACCTGATCCACAATTTCCCGATAGCCCCTGAACAATCGCTCCGAGCCAGAACAAAGCACGTGAGAGAGATTCGGCCGAGCAGAGCGGAACGCACTGGCGTGCCGGTAGCGGCCAGCAGCAACAGCGGCCGTATCGGTAAGGCACCGGCGAAGGATGCCGGATAAACCAGTCGGCCGTCCGACACTTCCGCCGAGGCAAGCCTGCGCCAGGACCGGCGTTGACGCGGTGCCCCGGCTTCGGCCCGAGGACCGGCGTCGGCACGCGCGTGCGCGGAGGCCGGTTCGGTGTTCATCGACGACCCGCCCGCCGAACACCCGGCGCGCGTGGGCGACAAGGTCGCACGCGCCGCGCGCGGGCCGACCTTGCCGGGGCGTTCCGCGGGTGACGCGGTCACGGCGTCGTCTGGTCGAGTGGATGCTGCGCGTCACCGCAGCGGACTCGGTCAGCGGCCTGGTCCTACCGGGCCGTGCGGGTGGACACGGCCACCTGGCTACCGGGGTCCGCCGTTCTATGACTCCTCGCCCGCTGAGGTGATCGTCCGGGGAGACGGCCGTCCGCGGAGTGTGCGCCGGCTGGGCGCGGACGCCGGCCGAGTTCGGCTGCGCGGGCGTGTCAACCGGGACACCGGGTCCGCCGACGGGTGCTCGAGGACCCCGGCCGTCCGGGCGGCGACTACGGCTTGGACCTGGTCGAGGCTCTCCCGGCGACCGTGATCCGCTGATCGTCCGCGAGGCGCCGTGCCTGGGGAATTCGAATGCTCCCCGGGCACGGCGCCGCGCGCTCAGGAGGTCGCTCCGCCGTCGACGGGCAGGGCGGCGCCGGTGATCCCGGCGCCCGCCTCGGCCGCGAGCAGGACGGCGACGGCGGCGACCTCGTCGACGGTCGTCGCGCGACCGGTCGCCGCCTTGCCGGTGAACACGCCGACGAGCTGGTCGTACGTCACGCCCAGGGTCTGGGCGGCAAGGGGGCCCTGGTCGCGGATCATGTCGGTCATCACGATGCCCGGGCAGATGCAGTTGGCCGTGACACCCCGCGGGCCGACCTCACGAGCCACGGCCTGCATCAGCCCGATCACCGCGTGCTTGGCCGTGGCGTAGGCGCCCAGCCCCGGATCGGCCTGCTTGCCTTCGATGGAGGACAGGGTGATGATCCGCCCGGACCCCTGCGGCACCAGGTGGGCCAGCGCGCGGCGGGTGGCGTAGAAGACGGCGTGCAGGTTGACCGCGAGGGTGTCGTGCCAAAGGGCGTCGTCGGTCTCACCGACCATCGCGAATCCCGGCATCCCACCCGCGTTGTTGACCAGCACGTCCAGCCGGCCGTAACGCTCGACCGCGGCGTCGACCATGCGCTCGGCATCCTGCCTGCGGGTGACGTCGCCTTGGACGAACGACGCGCGGTCGCCCGCGTCGAGCTCTTTGAGCGCTTGCTCACCCCTGGCCCGGTCGCGCCCGCCGCACACCACTGACGCGCCCTCGTCGAGGTACCGTTCCACGATCCGCCTGCCGATCCCCCGCGTGCCACCGGTGACCACGGCGACCTTGCCGTCCAGTTCCACTTTTGTCTCCTCGCTCGGCTGATGCGTTTTCAGGTCGCGGCCGCGGCACCGGTGATTCCGACCCGCCCTTTGAAGGCGCTCTGGACTGCCTCGATCACGGCGAGCGGGTTCCCGTCCGGGGCGACGGCGGAGAACACGCCGGTCGCGGCGTCCCAGTGCAGGCGGACGCCCGCCGGGTAGCGCCCGGCCAAGGCGACGTCGGTGCCGGTGGTGAACCACTCGACGCGGCGGACATAGCGGGGCACCTCCAGCTCCTGCACGCCCTCGGCCACCGGGCGCAGCGCATGGGTGCGGGCCAGGCCGTCCAGCAGCAAGGTCGGCAGGGTCAGCACCGCGCACACGTCGGGCAGCGAGTCGGGGTCCGGCCGCCACAGCGCCGATGCCCCCGAGCGCCCGGCTCGCCACTCGCTGGTGGTGCGGAAGCCACCGGACAGCAGGACCGGGGACTCCGGGTGGTAATAGGGCGAACCGACCGGCTGGTCGAGATCCTCCCCCGGTACCGGGATCGCCACCCGCCTCGGCGGACCGGTCAGCACCGTCGCACGGAAATGCTCGCGGTCCCGCCGGAGCACCCGCCCGCTGGGCGCGGTCACGTCGGAGGTGATGCGCACCAGCACCGAGGGTCGCACCCCCGACCGGCCGCGGTTGACCACCGCGGTGACCCGGTACTCCGCCGGCCGGGCCGTAGCCCGGACCCACTGGGAGAAGGACAGGTCCCGCAGGGCGTGGACCGGCTCGCCGGGCAGCAGGCCTTGGGCCGCCTCGACCGCGATGCCCATCAGCATCGTGCCGGGCAAGGTCGGTTTGCCGTCGACGAGGTGCCCGCGGAGGTAGTCGAGCCGGCGCTCGTCGAGCACCAGCCGCCAGGTGGCCGACCGCTCGTCGTGGCTGTCCGCCACGCCGAGGAACCCGCCCGTCGGCGCGGCGCCCGGCGGTGTGGCGAAGTAGCCGGGGAACTGTCGTTCGAACGATTCGCGCTCGCTGGCCCCGATGAACGAAACCACGGACTCGCGCGGACCGGGTTGGGCCAGCTCGGCGACGAAGTGCGCGACGCCCTCGGCCTTGCTCATCGAGCTGAGCCGCTGGACGCGCGTCAACAGGGACTGGGTGACCGCGTTGCCACCGAGGCCGACCTCGTCCCACACCGTCCAGGCGATGGTGTATTCGTCGCGTCCCCCCACCACCCGCTCGTGGCGTGCGGCGGCGGTGAGGAAGTCGTTGGCCGAGGAGTACTCGACCTCGCCGGGCAGGCCCACCAGCCCGGTGACCGAGCCGAAGTTGCACCACAGCCGAGGTGGCGAGGCAGCGAACGCGTCCTTGAGGTTCCGGTACCCGTCGAGCTTGACGTCCCTGACGCGGCGGAACTCCGGCAGGATCTTGCGGGCCAGGTCGCCGGGGTGGTGGATGCCGGCGCCGTTGACCAGCAGGTCGACCCCGCCGTCCTGCGCCAGCACCGTGTCGACGGCCGCACGTACCGCGGCGGGATCGGTCACGTCGCAGGTCAGGTAGTGCACCGAGTCCTGTCCACCACGCCGCCGCAGGCGTTCCAGCGTCAGCAGGCTCTCCCGGGCGCGCAGCAGCCGCTGGAACCGGCGGTTGAGCTCGGCGACCGAGGCGCCCTCCCCCGACTTCCTGCCCTCGGCGATGAACCGGGCACGGAGGCGCGGTAGCTCCTCCTCCGCGGCGGCCAGCAAGTCCGCCGGGACGTTCTTCACAGACGACGACCCGAGCAGCCACACTTTCAGCGGCAGGTGGTCGAGCAGGCCCTCCACCGCGGCGGCGGTGATGCCGCGGGCGCCTCCGGTGGCCACCACGACATCACCGGGCCGCAGCGGCAGCGGCCCGGTCCTCGGCGGCGCCGGCCGCAGTCGCTGCCGGTAGCGGGTACCCGACCGCCGGATGGTCAGCGGCAGGCCACCGCCGTGGCCCAGCTCCGCTTCCAGCGCACGCCAGGCCACCGCGACCGGCTCGTCACCGATCAGCACGCGGCACGCGCACTCCGGTAGCTCCCAGCTCAGGCTCTTGACGAAGCCGGTGAACAACCCGGTGGCCGCTCCGGGCACCCCCTGTGGCATCGGTTCGGCCAGGAGCACGCCAAGCGACCCCCGTTCCAGGCCGCCGGCGCAGCGCTGCGCCGCGAGGAACAGCGCTTCGTGCAGGGAGAGAGGAAGGGCCGCGGTACCGGACTCGACCGGCCAGGACGCGTAGACACGCAGGTGCCGATATTGCCGGCCGGAGGATCCGAGCACCGGCGCCAACAGTGCCTCGGGGTCGTCACCGGGGCGCACCACGACGACGGTCGCGGACGCCGCGCCGGCCGGGGCCCGGACGGCCTGAGCACTGGCCTCGTCGGTCAGGACCAGGCAGTTCGCCGGAATGGGGCTGCCGGCATCCGGTAGTGGCGGCAGCGGTTCCAGCCGGGGGACGTACCGCGTGGTGACGGCATCGCGCGGCGGTTCGGGCACGACCCGGCTCGCGCGTGGCGACGCGTCACCGGACGCGGTGGCCGGGTGGAGGGCGACCGCGGGGCCGGGGAAGGCACCGGTGACCGTCACCGGCCGCTCCGGCCGGCCCGCCAGCGCGGCGAGCAAGTCGACGGCTCCGTCCGCGGCGAGGTAGGTGCGGGCGCGGGGCGTGCCGCCGACGGGGCGCCGGTCGGGCCGGGGATCGGTGGTCAGCGCGCACAGCACCGGCCAGCCCTTCGCCTCGGCGTCGCGCCTCCTGGCCAGCGCCAGCAGGAAGGCGCCCTCAGCCAAGCGGTCCGGCCGCTCACCCAGCAGCGCCGCCAGCTCCGGGGTGCTGTTGCCGTTCACCGCCACCACCAGCGCCAGGTCGATCTCGCCGGCGGCCAGGTACTGGGAGGCGGTCCGCACGGCGGTGAGGGCCGACGAAGCCCCCGTGTCAAGCGTGAGAGCGGGGCCGTGCAGGTCCAGGCGGTTGGCCAACCGCGCCGGGATGATGTTGGGCCCGATCCCGGGGAGGGTGTCCTCGTTGGTGGCCACGCGTTCCCGGCGAGCCTCGTCCAGGCAGCGGCGCAGCGCCTCCGCGAAGGCTGCGGCCGACACCTCGTCCTCGCGAAGTGCA
Source organism: Amycolatopsis sp. NPDC051102 (assembly GCF_040682815.1). NCBI lineage: Bacteria > Bacillati > Actinomycetota > Actinomycetes > Pseudonocardiales > Pseudonocardiaceae > Amycolatopsis > Amycolatopsis sp. NPDC051102. The sequence continues at coordinate 75,581 of NZ_JBFBBT010000001.1, read as the reverse complement.
CGTAGATCCCGCAGATCGTCGGCGTAACAGCGCAACGCGGTGGGTCCCGCCGCACCGACCGGACCGGTATGGGCGGCCAGCACCCCGGTGCGCTCCTCCACACCTTCCCAGAGCGCCCCGTGCTCCTCGGCGAACCGCATGGCCACGGCGAGGGCCATGAGCTGCGTGTGGTCGACCGTCCGTACCGTACGCGGGGCCATGCGCAGCTCACGCGCCAGCGGCGCGGGGTACGGCGTCGGGAACGCGGCGAGCGGCGCCGGTGGCTCTCCGGCGGCCAGCCTCGCGCGCACCTGTTCCGCCGAGGGGTCGCCGGGCAGGTGGGCGCTCCACGCGACCAGTACCACATCGTCGAGGGCCGGGCGCGGAGCCGAGCGCGGCAGCCGGTGACCGGCCGGCGGCACGTCCTGCACGAGCAGGTGGGCGTCGGTGCCGCCGAACCCGAACGCGGACACGCCCACAGTCCTGCTCCGGTCGTCCCGCCGGGGCAGCGGCACATCCGCGACGGGGACGCGCACCCGCTTGCCCCGCAGGTCCTCCGACAGGTCGGTCAACGGTCGCTGCGCCGGGATCAGCCCGTGGCGCAGCCCGAGGACGGCATGGATCAGCGACACCACGCCGGCGGGCCACCCCGTGTGCCCGACGAGGGACTTGTTCGACGTGCACGGGTAACCGGCCGGTGGCGCGAGGGCGTCCAAGGAGCCCAGCTCCACCCGATCCCCCACCGACGTGCCGGTGCCGTGCGCGACGACCCAGTCGACGTCCTCGGCGGCCACGTCGTTGACCTGCCTGGCCCGTCGGACCGCCCGTTCCTGCCCGCTCGGGTTGGGGGCGTAGACGGCCTTTCCCCGGCCGTCCGACGCCGTGCCGAGCCCGCCGAGCAGGGCCAGCACTTCGTCGCCGTCCTCCCGCGCCCGGCGCAGAGTCTTGAGCACGACCGCGCCTGCACCGTCGGAAAACAAGGTGCCGTCGGCAGCCCGGTCGAACGCGTGCACGCCACCGCTGGGGCTCAACCCACGCAGGGCGCTGAACATGATCGAGAAGCGGGGGGTGTTGGTGAACACACCCGCGCACACGGCGATCTCGCAGTCGCCGGACATCAGCACCTTCGTGCCGAGGTCCACGGCGTAGAGGCTCGACGAACAGGCGGTGTCCACCGTGGTGTAGGGCGACCCAGGCGGGAGCAGCTCGGTGATCGCGGCGTCGACGACGCGGTCAGGCAGGTGGTCGTGCCCATTGCCGGTGGCGAACGGGTAGTGCCGGCGCAGCAACGCGCGCAGACGTTCGGACACCGCGTCACGGTCGGCCTCCGGGTCTGGCCAGTGGCGGAGCAGGCGCTGCGCGGTGAGCTCCACCAGCAGCGACTCCTCCGTGTGCTGGTTGCCCTCCACGGTGGTGCCGACGAAGCACTCCACGCGGTCCCCGGCTCGCCGGGTGACGTTCTCGTAGGCCTGGGCGAGGCTGTGCCGCAGCCACTGCGCCGAGATGTCCTGGGCGCAGGACCGCGCTTTCGCCTCCTTGTGGAGGCGCGGCCGGCGCACGTAGCCGCCACGTAAGGTGTACGCGCGGTCCTCCGCGCCCGGCTCGTGCGCCAGGAAGGCATCCTGGCGGAAGCGCTCCCCCGGCTCGTCGAACACCGGCTCACCGCCACGCAGCAGCTCCCAGAACTCCTCCGGGCCGTTCGCGTCGGGCAGGACCAAGCCCATGCCGACCACCGCCACCACGTCCGAGCCGTCATCCGGGTCCGCAGCACTCGACACCGGACGGGGCGTGTGCCGTGTGCGCGGCGTGTCGGCGCGTGCTGTCACCCGAACGGGCGGGTGCGCGGCCGTGCCGGGCTCCGACTCGGGGGTGGTGGGCCCCTCCGCGGTACGCGCTCGTGGCACGTCTGCCCGCAGGGCCGGTCGCGGTCCGGGGACCGAGGTGACCGGCCGGGTCGCCGGGGGCTCCGATGGCGCCCCGGCCGGGGTGTTGGGCCGCAGCATGGCGTGCCCGAGGGTCAACCCGCCGTCGGCCAGCACGCTCTGCCCGGTGACCCAGGACAAGCGCGGGGAAGCCAGTGCCGTGACCAGGCGCGCCAGTTCCTCTTCCGTCCCCAGCCGTCCCAGGGGGGCGCTCGCGGCACAGGTCTCACGCAGCGCGGCGCTGCCGGGGAACAGGTCGGCGGTCGGATTGTCGAGCAGACCGGCCGAGGCGACGTTCACCCGCACGCCGTGCGGCGCGAACTCGACGGCGAGGTAGCGGCTCAGCGCCTCCAGCGCAGCCTTTCCGACGCCGACCACGGCGTAGTTGTCTATCACCATCCCCGCCCCGATGGACGAGACGTTGACCACCGACCCACCGGTCTCGGCCAGCAGCGGCAGGGCAGCCCGCGCGCAGCGCCGCGCACCGTGCACGTTGACGTCGAAGACCTTCAGCCACTCCGCGTCGGTGAGGGATTCGGCGGACGCCAGCACTCCGCGTGCCGCGTTGTTGACCAACACGTCCAACCGGCCGGCGCGCTCGCGCACGGTCGCGAACATCGCCGCGACATCGTCCGCCTTGGCGACGCTGGCCCGGATCAGGTCGCTCGACCCGCCCGCCTCAGCGATCTCCGCCGCGGTGCGCCGGGCCATCTGCACGGAGTGGAAGTAGTTGACGACGACGTGGGCGCCGAGGGAAGCGAACTCTTGCGCGATCGCCCGGCCCACCCCCTTGCCGCCGCCGGTGACGAGGACCACTTTGCCCGCGAATTCGTTCGGCATCGCGTCCGCCTTTCCCGGTGACCGGCTCACCTGTGCGCCTCCACCGGTCGCCGTCCTTCGCGCAGGTCCAGGAGAAGGTCGACGACGGCGTCCAGGGTCGTGTAGTTGGTCAGGCGCACCTTCGCCTCCGAGGTGGGCAGGTCGAGGCGCTCCGAAGCCCGTGCGAACGCCTCGGTCTGCTTGATCGAGTCGATGCCGAGGTCCGCTTCCAGGTCGGCGTCCGGTTCGAGCGCGTCCGGGGGGTATCCCAGCAGATCGGCGTACAGCTCCCGCACCGTCTCGAACACGGCGTCGCGGTCGTCGCCCCCGTGGCCGTTCACCGCGGTGGGGGTCTCGGGCTCCGGGCGTTGGCGGAACACGGGGATCCGCAGCGGGGTAGGTGTGACGTCATCCGCGGCGGCGGTGTGCCGCGGCGCTCGCACCGGGGTGGCGGGCGCGTACGCCGAGCGGGTCGCTGATCGGCCGTTGCTCCGTTGCGGCGCCAGTTCCTCCACATCGGACTGCAACGACCGCGTGTCCGTGCGCTTGCGGAACGGCGCCGTGGTCGTCACGCCGGGGACGACGGCTGCTACCAGGTCCGCCAGTACGCCCTTCGGGCCGGACTCCACGAAGCGCCGAGCCCCGTCCGCGTGGACCGCGCGCACCGCATCGAGGAACCGCACACGCAGGACCAGGTGGCCGCTGACCACTCGCTCCACGTCTGCGATGTCCTCGACATACCGGCCCAGCAGCGACGAGTAGACGCGCAGGCGCGGTGGGCGCTTGGGCACGTCGGCCACCCGTGCGCCGAAGTCCTCCGCCGCGTCCGCCATGAGACGGTTGTGGAAGGGATAGGGGATGCGCAGGCGCGTCGCGGTGATGCCGAGGACCTCGGCGACCTCCTGCAGCCGCTGAAGGTCGGTGTCCGGTCCCGACACGACGACCTGGTCGGGGCTGTTGTCCGCGGCGACGGCCAGGCTCCACTCGTCCAACGCGTCCAGCAGGTGCTGTGCGCGGCGCGCACCGCAGTTCACGGCCACGAGGCCACCGGGTGGCGCGCTGGACCGTTGCAGCGCCTCGTCCCGCCGGCCCACCAGGCGGGCACCGTTCTCCAGGGAGAAGGCCCCGGCAGCGGTCAGCGCCACCAGTTCGCCGAAGCTGTGTCCCAGCAGGATGTCCGGTCGCACGCCGCAGTCCTCGACCAGCACGCGGAAGGCGGTCACCGAGGCGGCGAAGATCGCCAGGTGCAGGGCGGGCGGGTCGTGGTCCACCAGGTCCTGCAACGTCGGCGACCCCGCATCGATGAGCATCGGGGAGACCGGCTCGCGCCCCAGCTCGGCGGCTACGTCGTCGACGGCGGCCAGGGTCGCGTCGACCAGCGGGTGGCGGTCGGCCAGGTCGCGAAACACCCCGGGCAAGTAGCTGCCCTGGCCAGGGAAGAGGAAGGCATTGCGTGCTGTCATCGGTGTCCTAGGGGAGATTCGGGGTGGTTTCCGGTCGCGGGGCGCCGGGGCCGCTGGGAGGGAATTGCGCCCTGCTCCAACGCGGTGGCGTCCACGTCTTCCGCCGATCAGTGCGTCGGTGGGGTCAAGGAGGCGGGGAGCCGGGTCGCCGCGTCCGAGGCGAGTGTCCGGGCGCGATGGCATTCCTCCGGGTCGACGAGGCGTTGGCACAGGGCGGTGAACGCGGCCTCCGTCCTGGTGGCGGCGCCGAGTTTGAGCAGAACGGTGTGCACGTAGTTCTTGGCGGTCTTGTCGGAGATGTCCAGCCGCTCCGCGATCTTCCGGTTGGACAACCCGGCCGTCACCAGCGTGAGCACCCTTTTCTCCTGCTTGCTCAGCCGGGGTTCGCCGGATCCGTCACCGTCGGATGTCCCCGCCGGCGCCTTCGGTCCGTCGGCATCGGTGCGGGAACCGACCCGTTCGGACAGCATCCGGCTGGCCAGCATCAATGAGTCCACAGCTTGCCGGACGGAGCGGAGGGCCTGCTCGACCAGATCGGTGGTGTCGTCGTCCTGGCTTCGTCCCGGGCCTCTAGTCGGCAGGGTGAGTACGTGGGCGCCGGTTGTCGTCACTGAGGTCTCCTCGGAATGGTCGGCGGGATGGTGTTCAGCGACCGCGCTGTGGCATGGGTTCCGCGCGCGCCGGTTCCGGTGCGGAGGCGAGCCCGAGGACCTCGTCGAAGCTCTCGCGCAGGCAGCGCAGGAAGGCCTCGGGTTCGGTGATCGCACCGGTGTCCAGGTTGACGCCCATCTGCGCCCGGTCCAGGTAGGAGACCAGCGCGACGCTCACCGCGCCGCGGAGCAGCGGTGCGTACGGGTGGATCGCGACCACCTTGGCCCCCGCCAGGTGCACCATCTGGGGAATGCCCGCGAAATTGCTGGCCAGCAGGTCGTTGTCGCGGAACATCTCTTTGGCGACGCGGCCCACCAACGACGGCGGCAGGGGGGTGAGCGGGCGGGAGAGGAGGCTGAGCGCGTGCAGCGTGGGCCCCTCGCGCACGGCGGTGACGGCGTCGTGGACCAGCCGCACCCGCTCGGCGGGCGTGTGGCCACCGACCGGGAGCACCAGGCGGGTGCTGGCCAGGTGATTGCCGCCGGGGACCGCGCCGGGCCGGCGCACGCTGATGGGCAGCAGGGCGGGCAGCACCTTGAGTGCCAGGCCGAAGCGCTGGTGGTAGCGGTCGAACGCACCTGCCACACCGGCGAGGTAGGCGTCGTTGAAAGTGCCGCCGGCGGCTTTGCCGGCCGCCCTCAGCGCGTCGAACGGGATGTCCAGCACGTCGAAGCGGGCGTAACGGCTGCGTCCCGCCAGCAGTGGTGCCGGCGGTGCCGACGGGAGCACGGTGGCGTGGGCGAACGACTTCGCCATCGCGAGCAGCTCCGCCGCGTGCGGCAGGCGTCTCGGCCGGCGGACGGCACCGTTGCGCTGAGCGCTGGTCACGGCGGGCGCGGCAGCGAGCCGGACCTTCCACGAAGCCCGCAGCAGACGACCGAAAATCCCCGCGAATCGTCCGGCGGCGAGCAGGAGACGGTTGCCGGATCGCCGGGTCGCGGCCACCGGCGGCAGCAGTTTCTCCTCGGCCGGTTCGGCCTCGTCATCGACCAGCAGGTACACCAGCTGGGACGCGCCCGTCCCGTCCGTGAGGCTGTGGTGGATCTTGAGCAGGTACGCCGCGCCGTGCCCGTCGACCCCCTCGACCAGCACGGCTTCCCACAGCGGTCGCGCGGGGCTGAAGGGCGACATGCTCAGCGCTTGGGCGAAGTCGAGCAATTGCCTGTGCGAGCCGGGTGCGGGCAGCCGGACCCGGCTCAGGTGGTTGGTCACATCGAACGCCGGATCATCGCCCCAGAAAGGCCGTCCCCACCGCAGGGGCGGCTCCACGGGCCGCTTCCGCAGCAGCGGGGCGACCCTGCTCACCCACTGGTGCCGGCCCACGAGGCGCTCCCAGTCGGGCGCACGGTCCAGCAGCAGGAGGCCGACCAGATTGGCCTCGACCCCAGCGCTGGTGTCGACCCGCCAGAACATGGTCTCCACCGGGTTCATCTCCCGCACCGCACCCCAGGACACCGCGTTCGAGAGGTGCCGGAACGGACTCGAGTTCATGGTTGTACCCGCTTTCGGTGTCGTGGGTGGACACACCGGCGAAACGCCACATCGGACTCGACTCGACGTGGCCGCCACCCATTCCCGGTCGAGCTCCTCCGAGGTCTCAAGCTACGCGGAAGAAACGGCCGCGCAATGGCCATTCCCGCCTGCATTGTTGAACGTGTTGAAGGGGAACCGGTTCACCCGCGACATTGGTACTAGTTCGAGAAGCCCATTGGCCAACCCTTGCCATCACCGCGACACTGGACGTGGCTGCTTGCAGTCGTTTTCGACCCGTGCCGCCAGGGCCCGGACGGTCCCACGTCGCACGGCGAGTCCGCCGAGAAACCGGACGTCACCGAATCTGCCCGGACACCACCACGCGAGGAGATCGAGCATGACCACGAGCAGGACCAGCCGCAAGCGCACCGGGTTGTTCGACTACCTGGGCAACATCGTCGACGACACCAAGGACTTCGTGGACGACGTGCTCGACCGCGGCCGTGAGGTCGACGACGACAGCCGCCGGACCGCCCGCCGCGTGCTGCGTCCGGACGGCGAGACGGACACGGCCGACGACCTCGCGGACCTGCGTGAGCAGCTGGAAGACCTGTCCAAGACGGTGCGGAAGCTGAGCTCGGCCGAAACCACCCCCAACCAGCCGGCGAAGAGCAGGTGACGAGCGGGCGCCGGGCGGCACGCGTACCAGGGCCGTCATGACTCGGGATCGGTCCGCCGGCGCCCGAACGCGGAAGCGGCGCGCGCTGCAGCGCCAACCGAACGGCACGCTCTTCGACATCGAGGCGAACCGGGTGGTCGACGTCGCCGAGTTGCTCGACGACGTCAAAGCGGGTCGCCGCTTCCGCGCCTACCGCCGCAACGGCGCCGACTGCACCGTGGAGGTGTTGGTCCAGATGCTCGACGACGCCATGGCAGGGCAGCACGCCGGCTTGCCCGCTTCGGGGCTGCTGGCACTGCTGACCCCACGCCCACCGACGAGGCACGGCCCAGTCGCGCAGTCCAGGGACACCGTGGTGCCACTGCACCCGGTGGACGTGCCCACCGGGACGGCCGACTGTGGCTGAGGGGAGGGTGCGCTTGCTCGCGGCCACGCTCACGCGCTTGGCCGTGCGCGAGGTGGCGAGTTCGCGCGGGGGCGAACCCGAGCAGCGCCGTCGCGAACGGGCACGGGCGATCCGGGCTGCGTTCGAGCGGCTGGGGCCGCTCTACATCAAGGTCGGCCAAATGCTGTCCACCCGGCCGGACTTCGTCTCCGCGGCCACCATCGAGGAACTCGGCAAGCTGCACGACCGGGTGCCTGCCGCGCCGTTCTCGGACTTCGAGCCGGTTCTGGAGGCGGAACTGGGCCGCGGGTGGCGGCGCTGCTTCCGCCACATCGATACCGAGCACCCGCTCGGGTCAGCGTCACTGGCCCAGGTGTACCGGGTGCGGCTGGCCGACGGCAGGACCGGCGCGCTGAAGGTCCAGCGCCCCGGTATCCGCTCGATCGTGCGCACGGACATGGCGGTGCTGCGCAACGCCGGCCGGCTGCTGTCCACCACCCGGCCCAAGTTCGACACCGTGGTCGACATCCACGCCATGCTGGACCTGATCTTCGAATCGGTGGGCGACGAACTGGACTTCACCACCGAGGCCAGGCACATGGAGCTGGGCCGGGAGCAGGCCGCGGAGTTCGACTTCCTCACCGTGCCCGAGGTCCTGGTGGCGACGCCCCGGGTCTTGGTGCAGGACCTGGCTGGGGGCCGGTCCATCCGCGACGTCCCCCGTGAGGAGCTGCCCGAGGACGAGCGCATGGCCGTGGCCCACGACCTGCTGGCGTTCATGTACCGCAGCTACTTCGTCGGCCGGCTGTTCCACGCCGATCCCCACCCCGGCAACATTTTCGTCGAACCCGGCCGGGGGGCTTTCCTGATCGACTGGGGCATGGTCGGCAGGCTGGACCGCCCGATGAGCCTCAAGCTCGCCCTGACGCTGATCAACATCGTGCAGAACGACGGGGACGGCGCGGCGAGGGCCTGGGTGGAGATGGGCAAGCCGACGCAGTGGGCGGACATCAGCGGGTTCACCGGCGACGTCGCCGCCCTCGTGCCCAAGGCGGCGACGGCGTCGTTGGAGGAGCTCAACTTCGGTATGACGCTGACCACGGTTCTGCGCCACTCGACCAAGCGGGGCATCAAGATCAGTCCGGTGGTTCCGATGCTGGGGAAGTCTTTCGCCAACATGGAGGGGTCCATCCGCTGCCTGGCGCCCGAGCTGTCGGCCGCCGAAGTGCTGCGGGCGGAGCTGGCCGACATCGTGGTCGACATGACCTGCGAGACGCTCTCGGAGGGCCATCTGGCCCGCGGTGTCGTGGAGCTGCTGCTGGCCGCGAACGGCAGCTACAACCACGCGCGCGGGATCCTGCGGGACCTGTCCAACCGTGATTTGCAGATCCCGGTGGACTCGAAGAACACCGGGAGCCAGGAACTGACGGCCAGCAAGCTGTTCTACGGCACGCTGACGGGGGTGGCCGGCGCCTGGCTGTGGCAGCGGTTGAAGCGGTGACGGCCGGTGGGTCAGGCGCGGCGCATGAGCCTGATCACCGCCTGGGTGCGGTCGCCCACATGGAGCTTGTAGAAGATGGAGTGCAGGTGGTTCTTCACCGTGCGTTCCGAGATGCCCAGCGCGCGGGCGATCCTGCGGTTGGAGAGTCCCTCGACGAGCAGCTGCGCAACTTCGTCCTCACGCCCGGTGAAATTCCACCGAGAATAGGAATCGTCTTCGGCCGAGTTGGCGATCGAGGCCTCACGGCACATCTTCTCCGCCCGGCTCAGAAACGCGTGCGCGATGTCCTGGTGCCTGCGCGCAAGTCGGATCAACTCGTCCAGTGCAAGATCTTCGCCGGTCTCAGCTTCGGATGTTCCTCGGCACACCGGCGACTCCTCTGCACTTCACTCACAAGTAGTTGCGGCGCCATGACAGTAACAAACTAGCGATCATCCAGGGGAGACAATAGCGTCCATTCAGGCTGTTCTACCGGAAATTTCAGATTAGACGGCACGTTCGGCGCATCCGCCCACACGAGGCTGTCTCGACACTCTGCCATCTTTGGAATATTCCAGTTTTGGGCACATTAGTCGCCACTCCGGCCACCGATCCGATCTCAATCCACCACAATGCGGACACCGAAATCCGCCTGGTAGATCCACTTCCCGTCGACCCACAGTTCCGCCCGGGCGACGACCAGGTGCCCGTGCTGCTCCTCGACCACCTCGAGGACATCCGCGGTGACGATCACCATCCGATTCGCCGGCAGCACCTGCCCGCGGTACTTCCACGTGACCGGCCGCCCGAGCGCCACCGGCTCGAAGCGCGCGCCGACCGCTCCGCGGCCGAGCCCACGTCGGACGGCGTACCACCGCACGAGCAGACACATCGCTTCCAAGCCGAGGGAACCGGGCTGCACCGGGTCCTGGAAGAAGTGCGCGCGGAAGAACCACTCGCCCGGGTCGACCTCCTTCTCCCCCCGCATCCGCCCCAGTCCCGCCCGCCCCCCGTCAGGCCAGTACCCGGTGATCCGGTCGAGCACGCGCAGCATGTCGCCGGAGGGCAGGCCGGTACCCGGGCGCCACTCGCCGCGCAACTGCTCGTGCCACTCCGACGGCTCCGCCAAGGCCGCGCGGTGCGCCGGGCCGGCGGGCAGGCCGCTCTGTCCGGCGAACGCCTCCGGCGGGAAGAACCCGAAGGTGGTCGACATGGTCAGCACCGGGGTGTCCCCGAGGCGGCACTCGACGGCGAACCGCTGGATCGTGGTGCCGCCGCTCGTGGCGGACTCGCGCATCTCGGCGCGGGTGCGCAGGACGCCCGCGCCCGGCCCGACCTCGGCCAGCACCGTCACGGCGCCGTCCAGGTTGCGGAACCTGCGGTCCGGGTCGAACCCGTGGCTGTACGCGGCGAGCCAGCCGCAGGGTTGCAGGGCCGCCTCCAGCAGCACAGCGAACGGCATCACCGGGCGATCGTCGTGCTCGAAGAACCACGCCAGCGCGGGAACGTCGTACTCGACCTCGGCCGCCGTGCCCGCGCGCAGGCCACCCATCGGGCCGGTCACCTCCGCGATCCGGCTCATGAAGTGGTACGGCGGCCCCGGGCAGCGCGGTGCGATGTGCTCCGCGTCGTCCAGCGAGGCGGCGGCCGGGCCGAATCCATCGCTGGGGCGGCCCCACGCGCACGCCAGCAGCGAGGCGTAGCCGAAGCGGAATCCGTCGGATTCCGCGACCACCCGGGGTTCGTGGTGACCACCCAGCCCGCCCAGCTCGGCGGACGGCAGCGCAGGTGCGGTCCCACGCGGCACCGCCGGTCCCGAACGCCACTGGTCCAGCGGCCAGTCCGGCACGAGGCGCACCGCCAGCCCCCGTGCGTGCAGTGCCCCCACACCGTCCACCGAGCACAGCACGTCGGCGACCAACGTCGGCCGGGTCCCGGTCGACAGCTCCCTGACGAATACCTCGTAGACGATCCGCCGGTTGCGGGGAGTCGCCTGGGCCCGGCAGGTCAGCCGGACGGGGCGGTCGGGCACCGGCTCGAAGCGCCACCCGTCCCGCTCGACGGTGCACCCGGTGGCGCTGAGGTAGAACGCCATCGCCTGGTGGCAGCCCTGGAGCATCAGGGACCCGGGCATGCACGGATCGTCCTCGAAGTGAGCTGCGAAGTACCACTCGTCGGGCACGATGGCGCTCTCGGCACGCAGATGGCCGCGCCCCCACGGTCCACCGGTCCAGTCGAGCGCGGTGACCTCGTCCAGCGCCCGCAGCCGGCCACCCGCGATGCGGGGTGTGCGCACGTGGGACCGGGTTTGCCCCCACTCGCCGCCGAAGCAGTCGGCCGGCCGGCCGTCGAGCAGCGCCCGCACCTGGTGCGGGCCGAAAGCCGACCGTGTGGCACTGCGCCGGGGCGGGTCCAGCGGTCCCTGCGGCACGGGTTCGGCCTCCGGCCGCCACGCGATCCCGGCCCCTCCCCCGAGTTCGTGCCGGGCGAAGAAACCCGCGCGGGCGTGGCGCACGGTCAGCCGGGGCGCGCCGTTCACGCGGCAGTCGGCGCGGAAGGACGCCAGCAGCACCCCGCCGTGTTCGGCGACCCCCTCGACAGTGGTCTCGAAGTCCACCGTGTCGCCGGCACCCGGCGGGCTGCCGTGGTGGGTGACCTCGCAGTCGAGCATCCGGTAGACCTGCTCCCCGCTGGTGCGGAGGTCCACACCGAGCCAGCTCAGCAGCAGGATGTTGCCCTGTCCGAACTCCGCGAGCAAGGCGGGCGCCACACGTCCGGTGGGGTCGAGGTACCAGCCGCCTTCACGGACATCGGTCTGCGTGCGGATCGCGCCGCCGGTCATGGACGCGGGCTCCGCGTCCAGTGCGACGACCCGGTCCACGAGCAGCACCGGCGGCTTGGGCAGCCGGGTTCGCCATCGGGTGCCGTGAGGCCCGGCGAACCGCGGCCCGAAGACCTCCGCGACCCGGCCCTCGGCGTGGCGCTCCAGCTCGGCACGCCCGAACAGCGGAGCCGGGCCGGTGCCGGGCAGAGCGGCGGGCGGGACAGCGGGACGCGGGACAATGGCAGGCGAAGCGGGCTCCCCGGTGGTGCCCGCACCGCGCAGCAGGGCGTCCACCCCGGCGCGCAGGTCGAGAAACTTGCGGTGCACCACCGCCTCCCGCTCGACGAACTCCTGGTGCAGCCGGCCCACGCGCCGGTGGTAGGCGACCAGCGGCGAGGGCGGTACGGGGTGGAGCGGAGCCCGCACGAGCCGGCCCAGCAACGCCGGCACGTCCATCCGCACGCCCGCCGCCGTCAATTCGGCCACGGCCCGCAGCAGCTGGCGGATGCCTCCCGCCCCCGGCACGTCGAGTGCCACGGCCAGGTGCTCCCGTTCCCCAAGCACCTGGCGCACCCAGTTGGCGCACAACCCTTTGGGGCCGAGTTCCACGAACACCCGCACGCCGTCTTCCCACGCACGCCTCACGGTTCCGGCGAAATCGGCCGTCCCGACCAGCTGTGCGGCGAGCGCGTCGGCCACGGCGTCCGGTGTCGGCGAGTACCAGCCGGTGGTGGCGCACGAGTAGTACCTGGTGGCCCCGACGTCGACCGTGGGGTGGTGGTACAGCCGCCACAGCTGATCCCACACCCCGGCCAGCTCCGGCACGTGCGCGACGATCGGGTAGTCGACCTCCCACGAGGGCTCGCCGAGCCGGCGCACCACGCGGGCGCACGCGGCCGGGTCGCCGCCCACCACGCAGGACTCCGGCGAGTTGACCAGCATCAAGTACGCGGCCGCTTCCCCCTCGATCGCCCGTCTCACCTGTTCGGCCGAGGCGCCGATCAGGTGGCAGGACCACTCGCCACCGGCCGCCCCGGCGCCCCGGCGCGCCTGGCGCCACACGTCGAACCGGCCGACCACCCCGTCGGTGTAGAGCCAGGAGTCTCGAACCCGTCGGACCACCTCGTCCGCGTCGCGCCACGCACCGGTGGCGACCAGGGCGGTCATCTCACCCGAGGAGTAGCCGACCACGGCGTCCGCCCGGAGGGCGAGCAATTCCGCCACCACCCCGTGGTGCACTCCCGCCAGGACTCCCGAGCCCCAGATCTGCCGCAGCGCCCTGGGCAGTGCGGAGCCGTCGGTGACGCCGATCAGGTCACCGAGCGGTCCGTAGCGCCGTTCGAGACGGGCCACGAGGTCCGGGAACGCAAGCAGCAGTTGCGCGCCCATGCCGGGGTAGGAGGCGGCGCCGTTGCCGAACAGGAAAGCGACCTGCCCCGGTAACGGCCGGTCCCGGTACGCCACCCCGTCCGGCTGCGGACCGCCGCTCTGCAGCCACCGCTCCGCGGCGGATTCGACACCGGCCGGCGGGTCACCACCGGCCGACCACACGACCAGCCTCGCGGGTCCGTCGTCCCCCGGTCGTCCGGCCCTCAGGGCCGCGAGCACCTCGCCGCGGTCGGCACCGGAGTAGACGTGCCACGACACCGGTGCCCCCACCACCCAGGGCACCGCGTCGGCGAGCCGCAGCCGGACCGGCCCGGCTGCGGTGGCCACCGAGGTGTCCCGCGTGCCGATCAGCGACCGGGCGGGCGCGTTCGGCCTGGGCGCGGCCCGGTGGGCGATCGCCAGCACGGCGCACGCCACGCGCAGCAGGTTCCCGCCCGCCGGCCACGACCGGTCGGGCCGCGGCACTTCGACGGCCGGCTCGGCACCGAGGTCCTCGACCAGCGCCAGCGACCGGTTCCCGTCCCGCCGCGCGGCGGTGTGCCGTTTGAGCACCACCGCGACCGCGCAGCCGGCTGCTCCCGAGGTCACCACCGCGGTGTCGAGACGGCGTGCGGCCACTGCCCGGACCGCCTCGTGCAGGTCCTCGGTGGTGTCCCCGGCCCAGCAGGACAAGCCCGCGGCTCGTGCGGCCTCCCGGGCGGCATCCGGCACCAGGTCGGTCCCGTTCCCCGGACCGGACTGCCACGGAACACCGTCGAGCAGGCAGTGGCGCAGATCGTCCACCGTCCGGCCGTCCGGGGTCCGGACGGCCACCGCGACGACCGCTACCTGTTCAGGGCCCACCGGGCGTCCCCCTCCTCCACCGGCTCGTCGACCGGCACGTCGGGCCGGCGCACGAACACCACGTCCGCCAGCTCCGCCACCAGTTCGCCCGCCTGGTCCACGAGCCTGGCGTCGCAGGTGACGACATCCCGCTCGGCGTCCCCGACGAGGACGGCGCACCGCACCGGAGCAGACACCGGCCCATGCCGCCCGAGCAGCAACCGCCCCACCGACATCGGCAGCCACGCACCACCCAACCGCCTGGCGGCCCACAGTCCCGCCAGCTGAAGCGCCCCGTCCACCGCAGCCGGGTCGGTGTGCCACGGGCCGTCCGGCCAGCCGACCGCCCGCAGGCCGAGCACGACGCCGGTCGCGCCGTCGGCCGTGAGCACGGGCGGACCGTCCAGGACCTGGAACCGCGGGCCGTGGAACAGCACGACGCCGTCGTAGACCCGCGTGGGGTCGAGCGGTTCGCCGCTCGACGGCGGAGACCAGCTCCGCTGTGATCCCGCGCTCGCGGAGACGGTCGCGTGGTAGTGCGCCGCGCCGGATTCGCCGAGCAGTTCCACCTCCAGCACGGCCTCCTCCGCGACCACCCGCTCGCGGCCCCGCACCGTGAACCGGTGCCCGCCCCGGGCCAGGTCGGGCAGCACGGCTTTGCGCAGTACCCGCACGTCGCCCACCGTGACCGGACCCCCGGGGCGCCACACCGCGGCCAGCGCCCGGAACCACTCCAGCGCCAGGGCCACGGGCAGCACCGGTGTGCCGGCCACGCTGTGATCGGCCAGGTAGCCGTGAGCGGCGTCGGTGACGACCACTTCGGCCGTCAGGCGGCGTTCTCCGCCGTGCAGGGTCCTCGTGCCCTCACCGGCGACGACGACGTGGACATCCGGGTGGGCACCGGTCACCTCGGCGACGAAGGCCGCGGACCCCGCACCGGGGTCGACCAGCGGCACGCCGCGCTCGTCGAACCGCTTGGCCAGCGCCCGGGTCACCATCCCGCCCCGCCACGGCCCCCACGCGATCGACCGGACCCGGCAACCGGGACGTCCGGCCTGTTCGGCCAGCGCGACGTGGGTGAGCACCTCGTTGCCCATCGCGTAGTCGGCCTGGCCGACGTTGCCGAACTCGGCGGCCACCGACGAAAAGACGCAGATCAGGTCGAGCGGATCGGTGGCGGTGGCGGCCAACAGCGACCGCAGGCCGTCGACCTTGGTGCCGAAGACCCGGTCGAAGTGCTCGTCGGTCTTGTCTTCGAGTGCTTGGTCGGCCAGCACGCCGGCGGCGTGGACGATCCCGGTGATTGGACCCCACTCGGTGCGCACGGACGCGAGCGCGGCGGCCACGGCCGCCGCGTCGCGCACGTCGACCTGGAGGTAGCGGACCTCGCTGCCGGCGGTGCGCAGCTCGGCCAAGGCACGCCGCAGCTCACGGCCCGCCAAGACGTCCCGGGCCCGGGTGCCCGCCTCCACCGGGGTGAGCATTTCCCCGGTGCGCTCGCGTTCGTGTTCGACCAGCACGCGGGTGAGGGACTGCACGTCGGGGCAGTCGCGCAGCTCGACCGGCTCGTCCGCGAGCGGGGTGCGCCCCAGCAGCACGAGCCGGGGGCGGAACTGCTCGGCCAACCCGCACAGGGCCTGCGCGGTGATACCGCGGGCCCCGCCGCTGACGACCAGGACGGAACCGGGACCGATCCGGTCGTCGCGCTCGGCGGGTGACGCGGGGACCAGGGCGAGTGCCGTGCGCGAGCCGTCGGCCCGCAGCGCGATGTCCGACGCCGGTCCGCCCTCCAGCAGCTCCGCCGCCAGGACGCGGGCGATCTCCTGGGGGGCGCGGTCGCCGCGTTCGCAGTCGAGTGCCTTGACCACGGCGTCCGGCCACTCGGCGGCGGCGGTGCGCGCGGCCGCCGCGACACCGCCCAGCCACGCGCGTTCCGGCTGGCGCCCGCTCGCACCGAAGTCACCCCCGGTGTCCTGCACGGTGACCAGCAGGCCACCTTCCCGCCGGAAGCGCGGAGACACCCGGCGCAGGTCGCGGAACACCTCGTGCTCGACCACGAGCGCGTCGCCCGCCGATCCCACGTGCCGCAGTCCCCCGAGGTGCACGAGGGCCGGAGTGCCGGCGGGGACGTCGGTGACCACCTCCGCCGGTATCCCGCGTCCGACGAGTTCGGCGGCCAGAGCTTCGGCGACACCGCCCCCGTCGGCGGTGATGGTGACCGGGTCCGCGGACAGACCGGGTGCGCGCAGCCCGGGCAGCGGCGCGGGAACCGCGCGCCTGATCAGCCGGACGAGGGGAAGCCGGTCGGGTCGCCCCGGCGGGGGCGCGGCCCGGCCGGGCACGGTCGGTGTCTCGCCCGGTGGCGGCTCGAGCGCCACCGACGGTGCGGGTGCGGGTGCGGGTACGGCGGGCGTCGTAGCGGCTGCTCCTTCCGCCACCACCTCGCCGAACACGTCGGCGATCTCGCGCAGCGACCGCAGGGTGCCCAGCCGCGCCGCCTCCACTTCCGGCAATCCGTCGACCTGCTGCCGCAGCGCGGAAAGCACCTCCACCCGCTTGATGGAGTCGATGCCGAGGTCGGCTTCCAGGTCCATTTCCCCGTTGAGCATCTCGACCGGATAACCCGTCTTGTCCGCCACGACGGCCAGCAGCACCGACTCCAGATCGGCGGGCGCCGGTTCCCGTTCCGGCTCGGCGAGCGGAGCCGGCGTGGGGGCCGGCGCGGGGACGGTGCCCGGTGGGGTCCCGAGCGGGGGCGGCAGGTGCGCCGGCGCCTCGGGCAGCAGCACTGGTGCGGCGGGAAGAACCGCCTCCGGCAGGGGCGCGGGTGCCGGCGGAGCCTCGGGGGCGCGGGGGATGTCCGCTGCCGGGGAGGTGCCGTCGCCGTTGACCACTGCCGCCATGCCGGCGAGCGACACCTCGGCCAGCTTCAGGAACGCGGTGTGGCTGTCCCCCATGGCCTTCTGGTACGCGGCGTGCGCCGCGGCCGTCTCCCGCTGTGTGTCCGTCACCGCGGCGAGCCAGGCCGGGTCCGGGGCGGACCGGCTCGGTGCCGCGGGGACGGGCGGACCGGCGGGCACTGCACCGGTCATCGGGGGCGCGGGCTGCGAGGGCACCGGTGGCGGGAGTGCCACGGCACCGCCCTCCGGCGGGTAGCGCTTACCGCAGTTGGCGCCCAGGATGGGCACGGTCGCCCGGTCCGCCGTCGGCTTCGGTTCCGGCTCACCACGACCGTAGGACTCCCACAGCGCGGTGAAGTCCATCCGCACACCGGCCACGGCCAGCCGCCCCAGCGCGTCGAACAAACTCGCGACACCGTGGCCGCGGCGGGAGTCGGTGCTGATCGCCCGGTGGGGCCGGTCGCCGAGCACCGCATCCACCAGGCCGGTCAGCACCGAACCCGCACCCACCTCGACGAAGGTGCGGGCACCGCGCCGGTACAGGGCCTCGACCTGCTCGGCGAACCGGACCGGCGAGCTGAGCTGGCCGGCCAGCGTGCGCCGGATCTCGTCCGGGTCGTCCGGGTACGGTGCCGCGTCCCGGTTGCCCAGCACCGGCACGCTCGGGCGGCGCACCGGCACGGAAGAGAGGAAGCCGAGCAGCGGCTCGCCGGCCTCGGCGACCAGCGGGCTGTGGAAGGCGTGTGACACGGCCAGGCGCCGCGACCGGATGCCTTCGCCGTCCAAGAGGCCCTTCAGGCGTTCGACCTCGCCGACCCGGCCCGAGACGACCACCTGGTCCGGACCGTTGTGGTTCGCCACCCACAACCCGTCGTCACCGAGAGCCCGGAGCAGTTCCCGAACCCGTGCCGGCGGGGCGCTGACGGCGAGCATCGCCCCCGGTTCGGCGTTCACCCCCGCCATCAGCTCGCCGCGCTCGCGCGCGAGGCGCACCAGGGTGGGCGCGTCCATGACGTCGGCGGCGTGCAGGGCGACCAGTTCGCCCAGACTGTGCCCGCCGGTGAAATCCGGACGGATGCCCAGCGACCGCAGCACCTCCAGCAGCGCCAGGCTGTTCACGGCGAGGGCGGGTTGGGCCCATTCCGTCCGGGTCAGCGTTTCCCGCTGGGCTTCGCGATCGGCATCGGTGAAGACGGGCACCGGGTGCGCCACCTCGTGCAGGGCGCGCTCGCCCATGGCGACCGACGCGGCCAGGTCCCACGCTGCCAGCGCCTTCGGCAGATGCATAGCCACGTCCCCGCCCATGCCGGGGTACTGGCTGCCTTGGCCGGGAAACAGCAGGCACAGCCCACCCGGCTCGGCCTCCCCGGCCGCGTAGTGGGAGCCGGCCGGTGTGGAGAACGGTTCCTCCGGCCGTGCCTCGACCTGTCGCCGCACCCGGTCCACTTCGCGCAGCAGCTCGTCCCGGTCACCTGCCACGAAGGCGGCACGGTGGGCGTCTTCGAACCGGAAGGCGCCTTGTGCCGTCCGGGCCGTCGCCGTCAACGGGCCGCCTTCGGCGAGCTCGTCCAGCCGGGCGAGCAACTCGGCCGGCGAGGACGCACTGAGGGGGACCAGTTCGGCGGGCAGTGCGCGGAAACGGGGTGCCCGGCGCGCGGCCGAGCCGGTCCCCGGCCGGTACTCCTCGATCGTCACGTGGAAGTTACTGCCGCCGAACCCGAAGCTCGACACCGCGGCGCGACGCGGGTGGGAACCGTCGCGGACCCACGGACGCGGCGCGGTGTTGAGGTAGAGGGGGCCGTCGTCCCAGTGGAGGTCCGGGTTGGGCCGTTCCACCTTCGCGGTCGCGGGCAGCACGCCGTGGTTCACCGCCAGCAGCGCTTTGAGCAGGCCGACCGCGCCCGCCGCCGACTTCAGGTGCCCCAACTGTGATTTGACGGAGCCGACCGCGCACCGGGGCCTGTCCCCACCGGAGCCGAACACCTCGTGCAGCCCGGCGGCTTCGGCGGCGTCGCCCGCCTTGGTGCCCGTGCCGTGGGCCTCGACCAGCTCCACGGTCTCCGGGCCGTACCCGGCCGCCCGGTACGCCCGGCGCAGCGCCCGGGCCTGCCCCTGCGGCACGGGGGTGTAGACGGCGGCGCCCCGTCCGTCCGACGAGCTGCCCACTCCCCTGATCACCCCGTAGACGCGGTCGCCGTCGCGTTCGGCATCGGCGAGGCGCTTGAGCGCGTACACCACCACGCCCTCTCCCAGAACGGTGCCGTCGGCGCGGTCGGAGAACGGCCGGCAATCGCCCGACGGCGACATAGCGGGCGTCTTGGAGAAGCACATGTACATGAGGATGTCGTTGGCGGTGTCCGCCCCACCGGTGATCATCACGTCGGCACGGCCGAGCGACAACTGGTCCACGGCCGCCGACAGGGCAGCCAAGGAGCTCGCGCAGGCGGCGTCCGTGGTGAAGTTGGCGCCGTGGAAGTCGAACCGGTTGGCGACGCGGCCGGCGACGACGTTGTCGAGCAACCCGGGGAAGGTCTCCTCCTGCCACTCGGGGTAGTGCCCGGCGATGCGGTCGCAGATCCGCTGCGCCTCGGGTTCGGCGACGCCCGACTCGCGCAGCGCCTTGAGCCACACGGGACGCTGCATCCGCGCGGCCATGGTGTACAGCAGCTCCACCGCCGCTGTGCCGAGCACGACACCGACGTTCTCCCCGTCGGGCGCCGTCCGGTCGCCGAAGGCGTCGGTGAGCACCTGCTCGACCGCGACCAGCGTGAGAAGCTGCGTGGTGTCGGTGGCGGCCAGCGCCTTGGGCGGAATTCCGAACGACAGGGTGTCGAAGTCGGTCGGCCCCAGGAACGCGCCACGTCGGCTGTAGGTCTTGTCCACGGCGGACGGGTCGGGGTCGTAGTAGTCCTCGGCCAGCCAGTGCGTCGGAGGGACCTCGGTGATCAGGTCCCGTCCGGTGAGGACTGCCCGCCAGAAGTCCTCGATCGCGTCACAGCCGGGCAGCAGCGCACTGACTCCGACGACCGCGATCGGGACTTGGCGCGGGTGGGGCGGATCGGTCATCGTTTCCACGTGCGACTCCGTGCTTGTCAGGCCAATCGGCGCGGGGCGGGGGAGAAAGCGGTCGTGGGGACGGGGACACCGTGGCCGCGCAGCTGCTGCGCCCTGGTCACCGCGGCGGCTCCCTCCAGAAGGTTCAACGCGATCTGCGCGACCGACCGGTTGGCGGGCTCGGCGAGGTGACTGCCGGCAGTCCACCGGTTGAACGCACCCATCGCCGGGCCGCACCAGACCTGGTAGTCGGTGCGGCGGCCGGGATCGCCGGCGATGGCCCACCGGCTGGCCTTGCCCAGGTACCAGCGGAACACCAGGGCCATGCGGTGCTTGGGCTCGTTCTCGGCGCGAAGCAGCTCACCGGGGTCGTTCGCCCGCCAGAACCGGGCGGTCTCCTCCCACACATCGGCGAACGTGGCGTGCAGGACTTCGCGTTCCAGCTTCACGCGCAGCGACTCGGGTACCGCTTCCAGTGAAGGATGGTCGAGGTAGACCTCGTACAGCTTCGCCGACCGCGAGGCGTACAGCGTGCCGCGTCGCAGAACCTGCACCTTGCCGCCGAACTCGAACAGATCGGCGGCCGGCGCCATCGCGACATCCGCGATGTCGGCTCGGGCCAGCATCGCCTTGGCGTCGTCGGACAAACCGGACTCCACCGCGGACTGGTTGACCGAGCCGGTCAACACGTACGAGGCACCCAGCGAAAACGCCGCCGCCACGGCGGCCGGCGTGCCCAACCCGCCGGCCGCGCCGACGCGGATGGGGCTGCTGTAGCCGTGGCGCCGCACCACCTCGTCGCGCACCGACATTACCGCAGGCAGCACAGCCGCGAGGGGCCGGTTATCCGTGTGCCCACCGCTGTCCCCCTCCACCGTGATGTCCTCGGCCACCGGGACCTCTGCGGCGAGCCGGGCCTCCTCTGGGGTCAATGCGCCCTCGTCGACCAGCGCCCGCAGCAGGTTCGCCGGAGCGGGGGACATGAAACGCTCGGCCACGCCGGGGTGCGAAACCTTGGCGAACAGGTGAACGGAGCGGTGCACCCCATGCGGTCCACGCCGGAGGCCGGTGGCCGCGCAGCGCACGACGGCAGCGGTCGGCTCGGTGAACGCGGACACCGAGATCCGGCGGACACCCCGGCGCAGCAACAGGTCGGCAACGTGGCGCTCCACCGCCGGCTCGCCGGGCGAGTGGATCAGGTTGACACCCCAGTTGTCTCGCCCGGGCAGAGCGGAGGCCAACTCGTCCACCGCGGCGTCCACAACGGACACGGGCAAGCCGGCCGCCCCGAAGAAGGCGAGCAGGCCGGTCCGCGCCGCGGCGACCACCATGCCGACCGTGGCGATGCCGTTGGCCATCTCGCCCACCACGTAGGGGAAGCGCGTCCCGTGGTCACGGCAGAACGCGAGGTCGCCCAACCACTCGGGGTAGAGGGCCGGCAGCGTGCCGACGTGGTGGCCGTCCCCGAAGGGCGTCGCCACCGCATCGGTCATCGGGCCGAACGCCACACCGGAGTGGCCGCCGGCCGTCACCACGTGGGTCGGCTCACGCACACGTGCCGCCGCCGCGGCCAGGCCGGCGGGGTCGAAGACCACCCGGCCCGAGGCCGCGTCTCGGGGCTGTCCGCTCCGCGCCTGGGACCGCACCTCGGAACCGGCAGACATCCACTCTCCCACTCTCCGTCCCCACCGCGGATCGGTGGGGAGCCACCTGACCGAGTCTGCTTCCCTCCGATGGGCCGCATAAGCCGCCTCATCGTGCTGGCCCGGAAGCGTGATGAACCGCCGCGGCGCGTGTGGGCGGACCCCGTCCTGCCGGAGGGAAGGGACGTGGTGGGAGCGCTGCCACCACCCTGTTCGAGCCGGGTGGCCGGGTCCGAGCGCACCATTGCCGTCCCCGCGGCCGGCCCTTGATGTTGAGTACACGACAAGGCGGGTGAAAGGAATCGGTATGAGCGAGGCGAGTGGTCTGTCCCGGCGTGCTCTGCTGGCCGGTGTCGGTGCTGCGGCTACCGCGGCCGTGCTGCCCGCGTCGACGGCCTCGGCCGTGCCGGCCACGGTGCCGTCGCGGGAGGAGACGTACCGGGCGGTGGTGGTGGGCAGTGGTTTCGGCGGCTCGGTGGCGGCGTTGCGCCTGGCGCAGGCCGGCGTGCGGACGTTGGTGCTCGAGCGGGGCCGGTGGTGGAACAGCTACCCCAACGACAACACGTTTCCGCGGTTCTACCACCCCGACCGCCGGGTGAGCTGGCTGGAGCCGGCGCCGGTGATGCCCACGTCGCCGCCGGCGGTGTTCCAGCCCTACACCGGTCTGGTCGAGCGCGTCCGCGGGGTCGGCCTCAGCGTGCTGTGCGGCGCCGGTGTCGGCGGCGGTTCCCTGCACTACGAGGGCGTTTCGTTGCAGCCGTCGGAAGAACTGTTCACCCGGGTGATGCCCTCAAGCGTGGACTACGACGAGATGGCAGCGGTGTACTACCCGCGGGTCGCCGCCATGCTGGGCTACTCGCCGATCCCGGACGACGTGCTCAACCACACCCGCTACACCTCCAGCAGGCAGTTCCTCGCCGACGCCGCCCTCGCCGGGGGACAGCCGGTCCGGGTCAACCACCCGATGGACTGGGACGTGGTGCGCGCCGAACTGCGCGGCGAACTGCCGCCGTGGTCGGCGCACGGCGACGTGCTCTACGGCGTCAACAACGGCGCCCGCCACTCCACCGACAAGACCTACCTCGCCCAGGCACTGGCCACCGGACTGGTCACCATCGCCCCCCTGCACGTGGTCACCGACGTCACCGCCGGCACCGGCCACCGCTACGTCCTGCGCTGCCGCCGCATCGACACCGACGGCACCGTCCTGGAGAACGTCACCGTCGAAACCGACGCCCTGTTCCTCAACGCCGGCTCGGCCAACACCTCCCGGCTGCTCGTCCGCGCCCGGGCCACCGGCACCCTGCCCGGTCTCCCCGCCGACGTCGGCCGATACTGGGGCAACAACGGCGATCGCCTCTACCTCCGCACCAATCCTCTCCGGCCCACCCTCCCTTACCAGGGCGGCCCGTCCCCCGTCGCAATGCTGGACTGGGACGCGGACACCGGACCGGTCACCCTGTTCCACACACCCGCGCCCTTCGAGACCGAGACGTTCTCGATGTACGTCGTGGGCATGGGCATCCCGGCGGGACACGGCGAGTTCGTCTACGACCCGGTCACCGACAACGCGCAGCTGATCTGGCCACCCACCGCCGATCTCAACGTCGAAGCCGCCCTCGACGCCGCCACCCTCCGCATGACCCTCACCAGCGGCGGCGCGTTCACCCCCGGCAACGCCGCCGACCCCACCACCTTCCACCCCCTCGGCGGCGCCGTCATCGGCCCCGTCTGCGACCCGCACGGCCGCGTCCACGACAACCCCGGCCTCTACGTCACCGACGGCGCCCTCATCCCCGGCTCCACGGCCTGCTGCAACCCGTCCTGGACCATCACCGCCCTCGCCGAACGCTGCCTCGACCACATCACCGCGCACGACATCGGCACCACCATCTGAAACGAGCACCTACGACGCTCTCCGGGACCGACCGGCGGCGACCTGTCCCGGTAGCCGGGTACCTCATCAACGACGCTCCTCGTTGATGAGGTACCCGGCGTCGCGGTAGACGCCAGCGTGAACGGGCCCGATGACACCACAGGGCCGACACAGGCATCGGCCGGATATCCCACCGGCCGGCTGCCACGCGCTGGTGACGGCGAGTGTCGAGTGAGCCTGCAGCAACTCTTTCGCTCGCCGGCTGCCAGGCCCGGTGACGATCCGATCCCTTCGCTTCCGGAATGCGGCGGAGCCCGGCCCGCTCCGGGCCGGCCAGCGCAGGCTCACCAGGCGAGAGGCTAGTCACGCGAGGCGCCAACAATCTGGTGCACATCATTCGGAGGTCGCCGGCGGAGTTCATCGACCTCGATGGCGCCGCTTCCGACCGGGAAGCACCATCTCCTGGAAACCGTGTCACCTGGCCGGGGGCCGGCAAGTCCGCGGTCGGTCGCATTCCGAAACTTTCACTTCCACAGTCGGTGCGCCGCCATGTCGACGTCGTCGCATCCGCGCCGACAGACCCGATTGACGAATTGTCAGGGAGCCCGGTCAAACCCATCGCGCCGGATCCACCTCTCCCCGAAAGGAGCAGAACGAGCGCCACACCGCACTGTACACGCTCCGTAGTTCCGATTTCTGGTGTGCTGACGAGTGTGCTCCAAGCCCACCTGTCCGGTGCGCAGCACGCAGCCGACGGGCACGTTGTGTGAGCTCCTGCCGGTCGATACCACTCTGCATACCAGGGAGCGATCACGTCCGGTCTCACCCCACCGTCCGATGGCCGACCGTCCGGGTCTGCCCGTTGACTGGAACCCGAGACCAGGAGTGGGACACCTGCCCGATCACATCACCGGACGTGGTAACGACCCTGCTGCGCCGGCGACACGCGTTCGACCAGGAGAGCCGTGACACTGCGGAAGCACACGCGCAACGACCTCCTCCGCGCCTTGCTCGCAGAAGCGCGGTGGACCAACCACAACTTTTCCCTCGCGGTGAACCGCGTGGCCGCGGAAGCCGGTATCAGGCTGCACTACGACCGGACCAGCGTCTCGCACTGGCTGTCCGGAACCCGCCCGCGCCCGCCGGTGCCCACGTTCGCCGCCGAAGCGCTGTCCCGCCGGCTCGGCCGCCCGGTCTACGCGACGGACACGGGCATGGCGGACCCGGCCGCCGAGGAGGTCGACTCCGCTTTCTCAACCCGGGACTCCGGCTTCGCGGCGCTGCATCGACTGCTCAAGTCGGACCTGGAGCCGCGCCAGCGGACCGCTTTGCGCGAGCAGCCGTTCCGGGTCACCTGGGCATCGGCACCCCGGTGGTGTGAGCGCCCGGACCGACTTCGTCCCCGCCCGGCCCTCGACGGTGGCCACCAGTCCGGGCTCCTGGCGGCACTTACCGCGATGACTTCGGCCTTCGCCGCCGCCGACCGGGCGTTCGGCGGCGGCCACGCACGCTTGGCGCTCGCCGCCTACCTGGAGACCGAGACGGTCGGGTTGGCGCGTTCGACCACAGCCGAATGCACACGCGGCCAACTGATCAGCACCACGGCCGGGCTTACCGGCCTCATCGGCTTTATGTGCTTCGACGACCTGCACCACCATCTCGCCCAGCGCTACCACCGGGTAGCGCTCCTCTTGGCCGACGAGGCGGGCGACAGAACCGGCCACGCCCTGGTGCTCCGCGATATGAGTACACAGGCATGCTTCCTCGGCCACTACCGCCGCGCGGCGCGGCTGGCGGAAGCCGCGGTGGACCGGATCGGCACATCTCAGCGTCTCGGAACACGTGCAGTGCTGTCGGGGCAGGCGGCCGTCGCACATGCGGCCATGTCCGACCGCAAGACTGCACTCGCCCGGCTGGCAGCGGCCGAAAGGTACCTCGACAAAGCTGACGACCTGCGGCAACCGAACGGGGACACCGACCACGCCGACTTGAAGCACCTTACGGGCCAGGCATTGGCATCGCTGCACGACTACCGGTACGCCGAGAACGCACTGCGGGAGTCGCTGCGGTACCGGCCGGAAGCCGAACGGCGTGCGCGTTTGCTGACCACGCACCAGCTGGCCGAGCTGCAACTGCGTCAAGGCGATGCGGAACAAGCGTGTGCGACCTGGCAACGGTTCCTGGACGAATGCTCCTGGGTCCGCTCCGGACGCGTGCACTCGGCACTGCACACGTTCCGTCGGCGGCTGCATCCGCATCGCGACTACTCCGTCGTGCACCAGACGTTGGGACGGACGGAGCGGCTGACCGAGCACACCGCCGATCCACTGCGCTGGGTGAGTGGCAGCAGCCCCAGCACCACGACACTGTCATCGCGGCGATGACGCTCGACGCGGCCACACACCAGCGTCCACCTCATCCGGCTGCACAAACCCCGCACCCCGGTGCCCGCGGCCGCCGGCCTCGCCGGTCCGGGCGTTCGACCCGAGCTGCCCGGTTGGTCGCACGACACCGAATTCGGACAAGCTCTCGCAGACGTCACCACTGTCGGCATGCTCCAGCCGCCGCCGGGCAGTGCTCCGCCGATGCGCAAGGCGACACCGCCGCTGGTCAACCGCGGTCGACGCCCCACGCCGGCAAGTTCCGTGGGAATTCGAACTGATGAAGGCCGCGGCCGCGGTCAGCGCCGGACGGCAGGCACGCCCCTCTCGTAAAGAGCGCTCACCCCATGCCTGTACGGCAGGACACGGTGGCAGCTCTTCAGGTGGTACTCGACCCGGTGATCCAGGTCGCCGAGCGCGAAGTCGACCTACTGACCGCCGCGGGGGTTGCGGCTGGTGAGCACCTGTTTGCCCAGGAAGTCGAGCTCGGGCTTGCCGGCGACGGTGGGCATGCCCTTGCGGCCCGGTGCGAACGAGCAGCCCGTGCAGACGCCCCGCAGCCCTCGTGCACAGGGATGAATGTGTAGACAACACCACGACTCTCGCACCGAGGTAGATACCGATGTGCGCGAGCAGCCACACCACTTCGAGCCGGCGGCCTTTGACCTCGCCGTGCCCCGCTCATCGGATGCCGGCCGTCCGATGCAAGCACAGCCCTTCGAGCAGGAGCGATGGGAAAAACAGCGCTGCATGGTGCTTCGAGTCCGACGCACGCACTCCGCTTGTCTCCCCCATCGCCCCTCACCTTCGCGCAAGGCGTCCGAGCCGGTCAGCGTCGACCCTGCCGGCCTCGCACCCGTCGCCACCTCGGCGGCCTGCCATGGCGACAGCTCTCGCGTCGGCTTGAACTCACTTTGGAGGACTCGCTGCCTCGGTTCCATCACTCACAGTGCCCACCCCCGCCGGGCCTCGACCGGCAGGCCGGACCGGAACACCGATTCGGAAGGCCCAAGTTGCCCGTGGAGCGCGGCTCGCTCACGCGACACTCACCGCTACCACCGCGTCGCTGAAGACCTGGCAGAGCCGACCCGGATAAGCAGCGCCGCCGATGGTCAGAAACGTGAAAGCCCGGCGGTCGCAGGTCCCACGTCACTGCCCATTCGAGTGAAATCCTTACGACATGGGGGCCACGATCCCCTGTCCGCGCTTGCAATGAGAATATTCCTGATTGACTCTGAAATGAGAATATTCCAGCACTGGAAGTCTCTTGACAGAGGGGTGACTGTGATACAGTACCGTCCGGAGCAGGTCGGGGACGCATTCCCCGCTTCCGATTGGCAGAAACCGACGCCATGCGGCCCGAACTCCGGCGACTGCGTCGAAGTCAACCTCGCCCACCCGGCCCTGGTTGCCGTGCGCGACACCAAACTGCCCGCCAGTCCTGTTCTCGTGTTCGACACCCACGAGTGGCAGGTTTTTATCGACGCAGTCCGGGCCGGCCAGTTCGATCACCACCGGCGATCGCATACCAATCGTGAGCCCTTCCCATCATCCTCACCCAAAAGCGTGAAGGCGGATCGCGAAGGCAGCCCTACTGGGCACAGCATGCAACTGTAACAAGCATGGGCCCTCATGCGGCGCCTACAATGGGGAAGTCCCCACTGAAGGGATAACGCGCCTATGGCTCCGAGCAAGCAGGCCGAGACAACCCAGCGCCGCGAACTGGGCAACTTGATCAAAGCTGCCCGCACAGCGGCCGGCATGAGCCAAGACGACCTCAGCGACGCCTGCAGGTACGCCCAAGCCCACATCTCGAAGATGGAGCGCGGACTCCGAGTGAGCGAGTACGTGCTGGAGGCCATCTTGTCCGTACTCGACGTCGAACCCACGACCGCCGAACTCATGCGCACGCTCAACATCGTCAACTCCAAGGGTGCGCGTTCACGACGGCGCCACGTAGCGACCCCGCGCTGGTTCACCCCCATCCTCGACGCCGAGCTGGACGCGACGACCATCCACGCCTGGACCGGCGAGCGGCTCAAGGGACTACTGCAGTCCGAGGCTTACATGATCGAACAGTTCACCGCCCACGGCCGCACCACCGCCCTCGACGACGCAGTGTTCGAACGCCGAGAACGCGCCGACATCTTTCCCGCCAATCCGGAACGGCACTATGAATTCATCACCAGCGAGAGTGCGGTAGAACGCCTGCTGCTCAGCAAGACCACCGATCCCCTCGTCGCCGTTGACCAGATCAAGCATCTCATCCAACTGCCGGCCAAGCACCGCTGCGTGATCATTCGCATCGTTCCATTCATGAATGCCCTGTACGTTCCGCCCGACTTCACGATCCTGGGGTTCAAGGACGACAACTTGAACTTCGGCCACACCGAGACCGTGTACGGAGTCGTAAAGAAAGACGCGAAAACCACCGAGTACAAAGAGTTCACCGATAACTGGCGAATCGTCAACGACGCCGCTCTCAATGCGACGGCATCCATGGAATTGCTTCACCAGGCCTTACGCCGAGCGAGTTCACCCTGAGCCACCCGACGAACCCGGCAACACCTGCAACACTCCGAAGTACCCACCGGATCGACACGAGGGAGCAGCACTGTGACCGATCTCGAGCAGGAACCCTTCCCGCCTCCCGGAGTCGACCTCAGCCGCCCCAGCATCGCGCGGATCTACGACTACTACCTCGGCGGCGACACCAACTGGGAGATCGACCGCCAATTCGCAGAACGCGTCCTCGAGAACTACCCGATTCTTCGGCCCGTAGCCCGCGCCAACAGGAGGTTTCTCCACAGAGCGGTCCGCCACCTGACCCAGGTGGGGATCCGGCAGTTCATCGATATCGGATCCGGCGTACCCACCATGGGACACGCCCACGAGATCGCCGACCAAGTCGCTCCCGGCGAGGTCCGTGTCGCCTACGTCGACTACGAGCCCGTGGCCGTCGCCCACTCACGTACCCTGCTCCGCGAACACGGCGACGAAGACCGGCACACCGTCATCCACGCCGACATGCGAGCACCCGACCGGCTCTGGGAAAAAATCGCCGACTCCGGCGTCATCGACTTCACTCAGCCAGTGGCACTGCTGCTCATCGCCGTCCTCCACATCCGTCAACCTCCGGCCGATCCCTCCCAAGGCTCAGCCGACCTCGGGCCCAGCCTGGTTGCCCGGTACCGCGAATTGCTCCCCCCGAACTCCTACCTCGGGATATCCCACATCACCGACCAAGGCGTCCCCGACGACTTCGCCTCCATGCTCGTCGATCTCAAGGCCATGTACGACAAGTCCGGCAATCCCATCATCTTCCGAGACCGCAGCCAAATCACCGATTTCTTCGGCGACTTCACGATCATCGATCCGGGAGTCACTTGGACGCCCCTGTGGCACCCCGAATTGGCGAGCGATAACGACATCGAGACATGCCTGCGAGACCCGAGCAGATCCATCGCCCTCGCGGGCGTCGCACGTAAATCTTCCTAAGAGTGTGTCTCACATGGATCTTGACGGAGGTGTGGGCAAAGGTGGCGGGATGTCACGAGTGGACGATCGGGCAGTGGTCACCGCGATCGTGTTCGTGCTGACCAGTGGGTGCGCCTGGCGCCGTCTGCCGCCCAACTTCGGAGTCACCGTACCGACAGCGCATCGCCGGTTCACCGAGTGGACCAAAGCCGGACTGTGGTGGCAGCTGCACCAGGCGGTACTGGACGAACTGGGCAGCAAAGGCATGATCGACTGGTCGCGTGCCGTCCTCGGCGGAGCATCCGTCCGGGTAAAAAGGGGCGGACTGACCGGCCCGAACCCGGTCGACCGCGGCAAACCCGGCTCGAAGATCCACGCTCTGTCCGACCGAGCCGGCATACCCTTGACCTTCGGCATCTCTGCGGTCAACACCCACGACAGTCACGCGCTCAAACCCCTGGTCAATGCGCTGCCTGCGATCCGGTTCCGCCGCGGGATCATCCCGCGCACCGCCCGCAAAGGCATCGAATCCGGTGACGAACTCGGCAAACACCGGTGGGTCATCGAACGGACGATCGCCTGGCTGAGCGGCTATCGACGACTGACCATCCGCTACGAACGCAACCCAGCCACTTCCTGGCCTTCCCCACCCTCGGTGCCGCCATCACCTGCTACAAGAAAATCGCCAGATGAGACACGCTCTTAAGTAGCCGATGACAGGACGTTGGCTTGCGCGCTTCGTTTGGTTGACCGCTGTCCTCCACGGGAGGCACCGGCCTCACCGAGGCCGGCGACCGTGAACTCAGCTGCTCATCCCGGCGAGTCTGCGGTAACGGCACACCCAGGTCAACGGGGCCGGCACTCGCTAGTTGGTGACACCCTTTCACGAGAGCGGGCCAGCATACTCCAGAATCCTGCTGCGGGTCAGCCTCCAACACCGTGGCCTGGGCAGGTGATCTGATAGCGCTGCCGTGGGGACAGGATCTGTGACGGTTCTTGTAACCCTCGCCGTATCTGGACTACCCGGGTTGTTCTGCTGGCGGCAGAACACCGGCCGGACCGGGGTCGACGATCACTACAGTCCAGACTCATGACAACGATCACGACGCGCACGGTCGAGTATCCGGCCGACGGTCTTACGATGATCGGGCACCTCGCGCTCCCGGCCGGTGTCGATCGCCGGCCCGCGGTGCTGCTCGGACCAGAGGGCATGGGACTCAGCGACGTCGAGCGCCGCAGGGCGGATGCTCTCGCCGAGCTGGGATATGTAGCGCTGGCCTTCGACCTTCACGGTGGGCGCTATTTGGGCGACCCCGAGCAGATGCTGGCCCGTTGCCTGCCGCTGCTCGCCGACCCCGACCGGATGCGAGGCGTCGGCCACGCGGCGCTCGACGTGTTGCGCGCCGAACCGCGGACCGACCCCGACCGGATAGCCGCCGTCGGCTACGGCACCGGGGGCGCCATCGCGCTGGAACTCGGGCGCGATGGGGTCAACCTGCGCGCGATCGGGACAGTCAACGCAACTACCACGGGCCGGCCGGGCGAGGCGGCGCGCATTCGCTGCCCGGTGTGGGCCGGGGTCGGGTCGGAAGACCCGATCATGCCACCCGCGCAACGGAACGCGTTCACCGCTGAGATGCAGGCCGCGGGCGTCGACTGGCGCCTCACGGTCTACGGCGGCGCCTTGCACGCCTTCCACCACCCGCCGGTCGACCACCCCACCGTCCCCGGCGTCGGCTACCACCTACAGCACGCGCAGCGAGCCTGGCGCGACGTCGTCGACCTGCTCGCCGAGTGCCTGCCCCTGACGGAGGACCTGGGGATATGACCCAGGCAACCACGACGGTGCCTTGTCTGGTCGGCGTCCGGCTCTGACAGCTCTCCCCTCAAGTCCGCACCGCGGAACCGCACTGCCGCAGCCGCCTACGAGTGCCCGCACCCGGCCGGTTGTCGTTGTCGCCCTGCCGGAAGGCGTCTCTGAGGTGAGCCGGATGACGGTCCGGGGTTGCGGTCGGGTATCCCCCGCCCGGGTGTTCATGATCGGCAGGCTCGTCACGACCACGAGCGGCGACGGTGTCACCGACGCACACTATTTCGGTGCCGCGTGCGGGCTTCACCACTTTCACCTGCGGCCGTGCGGCAGAGGGCGGCACCTGGGGAAAGCGGTGTGCCGGGCTCGTGTCGGGGGCGAGCCCGGCCCCACCAGCTTCACGGGCCGCGGCGGCCCGACAGCGTCAGAACACTCGCCCAAGCACTGCCGGCACCGAGACCCTCCGCCTGACCCGTCCCTTCGGTACTGCCAGCAGGCATCGTCGACAACCTGGTCAACGCCCTGTTCTGCGGGTGGGGCGGCGTGCTCTCCGACTGGTTCGGGCGGCGCCTAGTCCTGCTGGCCGCCAACACCATCGGCATTCCGTGGGCCCTTCTGCTGTTCCGGTCCTCGCCGCAGGCACGATCGGCGCCTTATACCTCGGCTTGATCGTGACGTTCATGATCGCCGGAGTCGGCTTCGGCGTGGCCAGGTCCTTCCTGTCCGAACTGTTCCCGACTCGCTACCGCTACACCGCCGTTCGCCTGTCCTACAGCCTTGGCGGCGTACTCGGCGGCGCCATCCCGCCACTGGTCGCTGCGAGCATCGGCAGCTACGGCAGCGTCACCTGCGGCGTCCTGCTTACTGCTTAGTCGGTCTGCTTTGCACGCTGGCTTTGCGCGAGACGCGGGGCAGCGAGCTCATCGACCCGGTCGGAAGCAAAGCCGGTCTCCGGCTTTGCCCGCCGGACGTGTGTTCGGCTTGTCCGATCCGTCGCCGACCGCGTGCGGGCGGGGTGAGGCGAAGAACATCCCGCACGTCACGCCGGGTGCAAGGTGGCGCAGGCTTCGGCGAGCGAACCGGCCCGGATCACCAGCCGAATATCACCGTTCGCGGGGATTCTTCCTAGGAACCACGTGTTACTCAGCGACGTCCGGCGTCGAGTGAGCCATCATCCCCGATGATCATGCAGCCCACCGACCAGGGCCGATCGCGCCGTACTCGTCTCGCCCCATAGATCGACGGCGCCCCACCGCGTGGCGCTGGACTTCGACGCGAACTCGTTCGGCCGGCGCTTGCAGGATGATGACGTCCTCGTGGGCGATGAGGTGCAGTGGCATCCCGGCCTCGCGCTGCTTGCGAATGAAATCACGCTGGAAGAAGCTGCTGCGTGCGACCAAGTCAGCGTCGGCGACCCGGGCCAGCAACGCGACGCAGCGCTCGACCGGCGTCAACCCTGCGGCGACGCCGCACCCGATCACTTGGGATGGCAGGTCGATCAGCTCGGCATGCTCGCGCCACGGCCGGACCGTGATCGCCACGTAGCCACCCGGACGCAGAACGCGCGCGCACGCGGTGAGGATGCGGGTGAAGCCGGCCAGCAGGCGGTGGTGGCCGATGTTGGCGAGGTTGCCGCGGTCCAGTGCGCTGCCGTAGCGGTAGTGGTGCTTGCGGACCTTGCCGTCCTCGGTCTCCCGGTCGGTCTTGACCTGTCCGTGCACCGACGGGCCGTACGGCGGCGACGTCACCACCAACGCGACCTTGCCGACGTACTCATCTGGCAGCAGCGTCTCGAGTTGGCGGGCGTCGCCCCGGACGACCTGGCCGTCGTGGTCGTGGCCGCGCTTACGCGCGAAGCGCAGATTCGCGCGGGCGATGTCGGCCCAGTGCGGCTCGTACTCGACGCCAACTGCATGGCGGCCGAGGTCTATTGCCTCGATCAGGGTGGTGCCGATCCCGCACATCGGGTCCAGCACCAGCTCGCCCGGCCTCGTGTAGTGCTCGATCGCGTGCGCGGCGACGGCGGGCAGCATCTTGGCCGGGTGGGCGGTCGACTCCGGCACATACCGGCCCTTGCGCTGCGCGGCCGGCGAACTCTGGGCCGTCGCCCACACCGACACTGGCCGCTCCTCCCGATCCGTGCGGGCGAGCGGGACGCTCGCCCTTTGTCCGACGGCGCCGTCGGACACGGGCGAGGTGGTATCGAGGGCGTCGATGAACGCGCGCGATAGCGGCATGGTTGGCTCGTCGACCGGCAACGGCGCCGTGCTCGGTGTGGTGGTCATGAGGGTGCACCTGTCCTTCGGCTGTTCGGTCATCGGAGGTCTGCGGCGTCGGCGTGGGCCTGGGCGAAGAGCAGGACGTCGCCGTGTACGCGCGTGTGCGGCTCGGGCGAACCGAGCCGCTGCGCGCGCTGGCTTACGTCGTCGCGCACCGACCCAACGGTTTGCGGTGGCGGCTGGAGGCGGCCGTTCCGGATCGAGGTGTGCAGGGTGACGATGTGCTGGAGGTAGAGCAGGTCGGCGTTCTGCGCGGCGGCGACCATCGCTCCGGACTGGTCGATCAGGCGCCCGGTCGACCAGTCGGTGTGGGTGTAGACGGCGAGGATGCCGCCGAATACAAGCATGCGGGCGGCCGCGATCGCGCACCACCTGTTCTTCGGCGAGTTCATCGACTACCTGACGAAAACCGCGGCCACCAAGCCGGCTCCGTTCAGCCGGGACGCCGTCCTCGGCCACCACGAGCGGGCGCGAGGGGCGTTCAGCCGGTGCTACCGGCGTTTCGTCGAAGAAAACGCCGTTACGGTGGTCATTCCCCTGGACACCGTCGAAGTCGTCCGCAACACGTTCTTCCTCACCCAGCTCCACCGCTGGATGCGTGAGCTGCCCGCCACGCTCGTCGTTCTCTCGGGCCGGCCCGCGGCCGACCGGAGCGACGCCATCAAAGAGATCTTCGCCGACAACGAGTCCAAGCTCCGGACCGTCACCGTGACGGTTACCGGATTCACCGATGCCGAGGCAGGGCGGTTTCTCACCGACAGCGACATCAGCCCAGACCTGAGCCCGGCACTCATCCAGGCTCTGGTGTCGCTCACCAACGGTCACCCGCTCTGGCTGGAGCTCGCCGTCGACTACCTCCGGAAGTTCGATCTGCCGCCCGAACTGGAAGAGCCGTCGCCCCACGACGACGAGCTGCGCGACCGGTTCCGGCGGCGCATGGTGACGCCCTTCCGCAGCGCGGACTTCTGGCCCGAGGCGATCAAGCGGCTCGCGGTCGTGCGGCACAGCGTCGACGAGGACATCTGGCGCGCGATCATGGCCGACCGCGCCCTGCCGCCCGAATACCGCGGTGACTGGGGGCTCGCCTGGGAGACGCTGCGCACGCAGCCCTGGGTCCGCCGCGTGCCAACGGACGCGACGTGACCCTGCACGACGCACTGGCCGAGGAGCTGACCAAGCGCCTGATCCCGTTGCACGACCAGGACGAGACCTGGCGGACACAGCTCTGGCGCACGGCTGCGGCCGCGTTCGGTGTCGCCGCGGCCGACTACCCGGACGTCATCGCCGCCATGGACCAGCTGCTCGTCGACGACCCGGAGCAGAACCCGACGGCCATGCAGCAGGTGGCCAAGCTCGACGTGCATAAACGCCGGATGGACCAGCTGCGCGCGGCGCGGCTGCACTACCTCTTGCTCAGCGACATCGATCGCGGCACCGAGGTGTTCGCCACCCAGTTCGACGCCGCGGTCGCCCGCAACGACCTGCACTTCATGGAGCTGGCCAACCACGAGCTGGACCGGTTCGTGGGCCCGCACACCACAGCCAAGCCGGCGTTCGACGCGATCAGCATGGTGATCGACCGCTGTCGGCTCTGGCTGAGGGACAATCCCGAGCGATTGCTGGCACTCGGCCTCAACGCCGCCCGGTACCTGATCCAGAGCTCTCAGCCCCTACCGGCCGTCGTACTGCTCAACTCCTTGCCCGACAGCGAAGACACCCTGCTGGCCTACCGGCTGGCACAGGAACACGGCAACGCCTGCATGCGCATCCCCGGGCAGGTCACCGACGCGGGCGCCCACTTCGAGCAGGCGCTGGCCCACGCCGGGGCCATGGCTTCCCCGGACCGCGAACGGCTCATCGCGGAGGCCCGCAAAGAACTGGGTTTCTACGCACGCAACATCGGGCTCTGGAGCGAAGCCGACGACCACTACCTCCACGCGTGCAACGCCATCACCGACATCGTGCACCCGGGCGGTGACGAGGAAGATCGGGCCGAGCTGGCCTCGATCCGGACGAACTGGGCGTACCTGAAGGCATTGCAAGGCGACTACGAGCAGGCTCACGGGTTGGTGGAGAGCGCGCTGGACGTTCGCAGGAAGCTCAACCGTCCCCTGGGCATGGCCATCTCGCTGAGCACGGCCGGCGAGGTCTGCCGGTACGACCAGCAATACGCCACCGCGTGGGACCACTACCAGCGGGCCGAGGTCCTGTTCGTCACACTGCGCAACGTCCCCTGGCTCGGCCAGATCTACCAGGAACAGGCGATCTGCCTGTTCCAGGCGGCGAAGAACAACCTCGCGCTGGACGAGCGGCCGTTGGAACGGGCCAAGGACCTGATCGAGCGTTCCCTCACCATCTGCGAGGAACGGGCGGTTCGCTGGTATCCCTCCGCGCTGAACCGGGCAGGCCGCATCTTCGGTGCGGAGGATCCGGATCGCGGGCTCGACTATCTCCGGGGCGCGGTCGAGCAGGCGGAGAAGGTGGCGGACGGCTGGTTCCTGTCCGCCAGCCTGATCGAACTGCTCGAACTGTGCTACCGGACTTGGACGCGGACCAGGGAAAGCCGGTACCGCCAGGAGATCAGTGCCCGACAGCCGCAGGTGCTCAAGGCCATCGAGCGCTACAGCTTCGCCGACCTGAAACCACGGTGGGACCTGCTCACCGGCCACCTGGCCGTGCACGACGCGCTCGCCCGCAAGGACCACGGGGCACTGAACCGGACGGTGCCGAAGTACGCGACGGCACTGCTCGAACTGGACGAGCACCGCGTCGGTTCGCACGGCAAGGCGGCGCTCACCGCCGAGTTCACTCGATTCGGGGAACTGTTCCAGAAGCCGCCCGCCGATGTACAGCGAAGTTGGTACGCACACCTGCGCACCGCATGGTCTGCACGACGGACCAACGACCCCGCAGACACACTTCTGGCCCGGCTGGACCGGCTCTACTGAAGCTGAGCCGGCACGCGACCTGCCCGTGAGAGGCTACTTTGCATGATGTGGACGGAGCTCGCGTGATTGCGTTGTCCATCTTGGACATCCCGGACGAGCCGGAGAATTTGGTGCACGCCTGTGAGGACTGTGCGTGCCCGCCGAGCGGTGAACGGGTCCGGCGTACGCTGCCCGCCCTGCCGGAAGGACTCTTGGTCCGGACAGCTGGCGTCCTCGACATTCCGATCGACGACGACCATTCCGCCCTCTTCAGCCCCGAGGGAAACGGTGGCGTGGTCGTGGTCGACCAGGCCGGACGGGAGCTGGCCGGCCGTCTGACGACCCCGGCTCGCGTCGCCGATCTGGTGTCCCCCGGCACAGACCCGGATGCCGTCCAAGGCGCTCTCCGCACTCTGCTGGCCTTCGATCTCGTGCACGCGGTCGGCCGTCCCCCGGCCCCGGCGTTCGAGGACAGCAGCGAACTCACCGCCTGGCTGCACGTCACCAACAAGTGCAACCTGCGGTGCCCGTACTGCTACGTCCACAAATCGGACGCCTCGATGGACGACGACACCGCACGGAAGTCCGTCGACGCCCTGGTCGCGTCGGCGACGCGCAACGGTTTCCGGTCCCTGCGCCTGAAGTACGCGGGCGGCGAGGCAAGCCTCAACCACGATGTCCTGCTCAGACTGCACGACCACGCCCAGGCGCGCTGCGCGAACGCGGGCATCGGCCTCTCCGCGGTCCTGCTCAGCAACGGCGTCGCAATCACGTCCCGGCTGGCCGCGGAACTGAAGCAGCGCGACATCCGGGTCATGATTTCCTTGGACGGCCTCGGCGCCGCACACGACGCCCAACGCCCCACCCTGGGCGGAAAGCCGTCCTCGGCGCTGGTGGTCCGCACCATCGACCGCCTGCGGGACGCGGGTCTGTCACCGCACATCTCCATCACCATCACCAGCCGCAACCTCGCCGGTGTCGCCGACGTCGTCCGGTTCGCGATCGAGCGGTCGCTGACCTTCAGCATGAACTTCTTCCGCGACAACGACTGCTCCGCGACCTTCGACGACCTCCAGTACGAGGAACAGACCATGGTCGACGGTCTCGTACGTGCCTTCGCGGTGATCGAGGAACTGCTGCCTCGGTGGAGCGTGCTGGGGTCCGTCCTGGACCGCGGTCAGCTGTTCACGCCACGCCGCCGATCCTGCGGCGTCGGCGACGACTACGTGGTGGTGGACCAGGACGGGAACCTCGCCAAGTGCCACATGGACCTGGCCGGCACGCTGGGTCACATCGGCTCAACGGACCCGGTGCAAGCCATTCGCGAGTCGGGAACCGGTATCCGCAACCTCCTCGTCGAGGAGAAATCCGGGTGCCGGGACTGCACCTGGCGCCACTGGTGTTCGGGAGGTTGCGCGGCGGCCACCTTCCGTGCTACCGGCCGCTTCGACGTTCGCTCCCCCAACTGCAACATCTACCGGTCCATCTACCCGCAGGCGATCCGCCTGGAAAGTCTTCGAATCCTTCGGTATGCCAACCATTGAAGAGAATCGTTCGACGGGCCTCCCTGCGTTGCATCGCGCTCTCGCGGACCCGACAACGGCGCGCCGGATGAACCTACCCACTTGACCAGCGACAGAAGACCTTAGTCAGCTCGATCAACTCGGCGTAATGTCGCCACGGCAGATCCGTCAATCGCCAAGTGGCCGACTAAACACACGACCGGAGGCACGCGATAAGGATCTGAGCGAAGCCGGCACGGCCAGGAAATCTCAAGGCGAGAGACCCTCTCGCAACACACGTTGCTGCACGCCTCCGCAATCGCAGCCGCCACAGTCGAGCCGCCACTGAAAGTAGTCGGTGTATCTCCATACCGTTGGCGCGGATGCTCCTATGGATGTCAAGAACTAAGTTGAAGATTGTTTGTGGGTGGTCGTCGAACCAGGTGCGCACTGGCCGCGTGTCCCCGCATTGGTCGAGTGCCGCGCGGACCGCCGCCATCTGCGGGGAGCGTCGAGGAAGGCGTCGCGATCATGCAGTTCAGCGCCCGCCGCGACGGAGAGCCACGCCGCGATATAGCC
The DNA here is from genome assembly GCF_040682815.1 of Amycolatopsis sp. NPDC051102. Classification (NCBI taxonomy): domain Bacteria; kingdom Bacillati; phylum Actinomycetota; class Actinomycetes; order Pseudonocardiales; family Pseudonocardiaceae; genus Amycolatopsis; species Amycolatopsis sp. NPDC051102. The sequence goes on along the minus strand of NZ_JBFBBT010000001.1, from coordinate 37,267 downwards.
GGCCGCGACTGTCGCTGCTGTGACCAGAGTCCGCATCTTGTCATCCGATCAGGCCCGGATGACCCGACTGGCTCGGTACAGCGGAAATCACCCGACGTGAGCAAAGACAACACCGGGTCAGAACTGGGGTCGCGGCCTCGGCCAACTCCGACTCAGGCAGGCCGCCCAGGCCAAGCATCAGCGCTCGCGCGCGATTGTGGAACCACTGCAAGTCCACCTCATTCCTCGCGGACGTGACGAAGTTTTATGACCAGTCCCATGTCAGCCGGAAGTCTTTCCTTCTGCCGCGACATCGTTCATGTGTTCAAGAATTTGGCGAAGATGATCTTCTACCCGATATATCACATCATGCCCGGCATCCATACCTAATCGTTGCACAGAAATTACCGCCAGATATTCTCCGGCCTCATCCGACAAGTGATATTCAAACATCTGTTTAAATTGATCTTCGAGTCGGATCGCGAGGGTCTCCATTGCATTCAGCTCGTCGACAACGAGCTGAATAATCCTCCCATGGGCTTCGTCGCGCCGCCTCTTGTCAACCTTTTCGATATAGTCGAGCGAGGATGCCTCGTCGGCGATAATTGTGACATTTGCAAGCACTGCGTACGGCTGTCCTTGCGCCTGCTCTACCACAACGATAAAGAACGCGGCACGATCTTCCGTGTCAACGGTCCACGTAAAGGCCCAATCGGAGTGATATTGAGGGTCATCAACGCGGCCGGTGTGAGCATTTGAGATGCCGGCGACACTCTCCAGGACAGCCTTAAGTCCACCGTCGAAATCCTCCCTAAAGTCTGCATACAACTTCTCTCGCAAAATAATGGAATTTGGCAGTCCTCAATCGAAGTGGTTCGCGCGGCTTTCGAGGAGAGTGGCGTCGCGTGGGACGCCTGCCGGGTGGAGGATATCGGCGACGGGGTGCTGATCGTCGCTCCGGCGGTCGCACCCAAGGCAGGTTCGTCGAGTTGTTGCCGAATCGGCTCGACGCGTTGATCCGGAGGCACAACGCCGTGCGGTCGGAGACCCGACGGCTCCGGCTGCGGATGGCGCTGCATGCCGGTGAACTGCTGCTCGACAAGCACGGGGTGACCGGGTCGTCGGTGAACTTCGTGTTCAGGTTGCTCGACGCGGCACCGCTCAAGCATGCTTTGGCAGGCTCGGACGGTGGGCTCGCGCTGGTCGTTTCGGACTGGTTCTACGAGGAAGTGGTCCGGCGCGCCGAAAGAGTCGAACTCGCTTCTTACCGACCGGTGCACGTATCGATCAAGGAAACCGAAGCCGACGCCTGGGTGCACATCCCGGGGAACGCGGTGCCGGGCTGAGACTCGCGGTGCTGGCACCGTGTACTAGGCCGGTGTCAGCGCCGCGTGCCACGGGTGCTAGCGGGGCGCCGTCAGTATCTGGAACGTAATTCCGGGCGAAGGACCTTCTCAATGATGTTGTCAAGCCGCCGCGCTATTGCCGTGGGTCCAGATGCGCCGCCGCGGTCCGTGTGCCTCGCTAAACTGTCAGGATGCGCCGGATCCGGGTGTTCCTCTCCTCTCCGGGCGACGTCCGCGACGAACGCGGGATCGCGCTGGATGTGCTCGACCGCCTTCGGTTCGACCGGCAGCTGCGCGGGCAGGTGGATTTCGAGGCGATTGCATGGGACCGGCCGGGGGCAAGCGCACCGTTCCTGGCCACACGCACGCCGCAGGCATCGATCGACGAAGGGCTGCGGCGGCCGGCCGACTGCGACATTGTGGTCGTCATCTTCTGGTCACGGCTGGGCACCCCGCTGCCGCATCCGGAATACCACCGGGCGGACGGTGAGCCTTTCGGCTCGGGCACGGAGTGGGAATTCGAGGACGCCCTGCGCGGCGCACAGGAGCGTGGCACCCCCGAAGTGCTGCTCTACCGCCGGACTCCGATGGTGCCTGTCGACCCGGATGCGCCGGACGCCGAAGAGCAATGGCGGCAGGGCCGGCTGGTGCGCGGCTTCTTCGAACGGCACCGGGATCCCCGCAGCGGCGCAATCCTCCGCGGGCACAACGTCTATCACACGCCGGAGGAGTTCCGGACGAACTTGGAATCTCACCTGAAGACGCTAGCGCTGCGCCGGATCGGCTCTCCAGCAAACGGGGGCGGGAGTGTGCCGCTGCCGTTGTGGCCGCGTTCGCCGTTCCCGGGGCTGCGCCCCTTCTCGCCGGAGGACGCGCCGATCTACTTCGGCCGCGGCCGTGAGGCCGATGAGCTCGTCACCCGGGTGGAGGCGAACCGGTTCGTCGCTGTCGTCGGCGCCAGTGGTACGGGCAAGTCTTCGCTCGTCGGCGCCGGTCTGCTGCCGCGGCTGGCGGCCGGTGCCCTGCCCGACGTCCCGGCCTGGCTCCTACCGGAGTACGACCCGCAGACCTCGTCGTGGAACTCGCTGCGGTTCACCCCGGCACGGTTCGCGGCCGAGGCCGGCATCGGGGTGCCTACGGAAGGCTGGGCCGACCTCATGACGGGCCGACTGAACACGGCCCTCGAGGGGTTGCCGGCCGGCGCGGAGGCACTGCTGTTCGTCGATCAGTTCGAGGAGCTGTTCACCGCGGGACCAGACGAGTGGATCACCCCGTTCGCCAGCGCGCTCGCGGAGGCCGCGTCGTCGCCGAGGATCCGGGTGGTGGTGACCATCCGCTCGGACTTCTACCACCGCTGCCTGGACTCCCCGACCCTCGCCGCGCTGCTAGAGAACGGCCAGTTCCCCCTGTCCGCGCCCGAGGACACGCTGTACGACATGATCACCCGGCCGGCAGAGCGGGCCGGGCTCGGTTTCGAAGAGGCGCTGGTCGGCCGGATTCTCAGCGACACGGGACGGGCTTCCGGCGCGTTGCCCCTGCTCGCCTACACCCTCGACGAGCTGTACCGAACGCGCGGCGACACCGGTGTTCTCGGCCATGCGGCCTACGACCGTCTCGGTGGCGTTCGCGGGGCCATCGGAACGCGCGCGGAGGACACGTTTCAGCGGCTCGACGCCCTGGCGCAGGCGTCGTTCTCCCAGGTGTTCCGCGACCTGGTCGAGATCGGCGAAGGGGGCCTCGCCACGCGGCGGCGGGCCGACTTGGCCCGCATCGCCGCCGACGCCGCTTCACGACGGCTCGTGGAAGCGTTCACGCTGGCTCGGCTCCTGGTGCGCGGCGCCGAGCCGAGCAGCGCACCGGTGGTGCTCGTCGCGCACGAGGCGCTCTTCACCGGCTGGACCCGCTTGAGCCGATGGATCGAGCTCGTACGCGAAGACCTTCACGTGCTGCGCCGCTTCCGCCTGGCCGCGCGCGAGTGGGACGACAACGGGCGCGCCGACGCCTACCGCTGGCAGCACGAACGCCTCGCCCCGGTTTACGAAATGCTCACCCGGCTGGACCCGGCGCTGGACTACGTCGAGCAAGAGTTCGCCCAACACGAACACGAGCGACTGCTACCGAGTCTCGGCGATACCGAGCTGGCGATGTACCGGCGGCAGGCCATCGTGGATCGGCTCGTGGCGATCGGCCCGGCCGCGATCCCCGGCTTAATGGCGACGCTGAACGCGCCCGAACCCCAGGCGCGGGACTCCGCCGCAGCCGCACTTGCCAGAGTGGGCGAGCCAGCCATCCCCGCCCTGTTGGAAGCCTCCCACACGCCGGATGTGGACCTGAAGCTGGTCGTCCTCAAGGCCTTGCGTCAGATCGACCTCCCCAAGGTGCTGCCCACCTTCCGCAAGGCGTTGCGGCACCACGACGAGCGTGTCTACTCCGTGGCAGCCGGCGCGCTGGCGGCCATGACTACACCCGGCGCGGCCGCGGTGCTCACCGAGGCTGCCGCCGATCTCAACGTGGACGTGCGGTGGCGAGCGGTCGGCGTCCTCGGAGCACTGGGTGAGGCGGCGGTCATGCCGTTGCTGTCCGCCACGCGAGACGACGACACCAGGGTGCGGGCGGATGCGCGGGCCGCACTCGAGGCGGTCGGCCCGCAGTACGTCGCCCTGCTCCTGGAAGCGTTGCGGAGCCCCCAAGCACAGAAGCGGTCGGCGGCTGCGGAGACATTGGCCAGTGTCGGCGGGCCGGCTGCGCCCGGACTGGCCGAAGCACTCGGCGACGACGACGCCGATGTGCGCTGGCGGGCCGCCGAGGTCCTGTGGGCATGCGGCGGACGCGCAGAGGTTCCCGCCCTGCTGGCCGCCTTGGTGGACCCCCACCCGGCAGTCCGGCAAGCCGCCGCCGGGGCGCTGGGCAAGATCGGCGCCGCGGAAGCGACTCAAGCCCTGGTGACCACCCTCTCGGATGCTCAGGCCGAAGTGGCCGAGGCGGCCGCGGAAGCGCTCGGCGCGATCGGCGCTCCGGCCGGGTCCGCACTGGTGAACGTGCTCGAGCACGGGCGGGATCGACCGGTGCAGCAGCTGGCCGCGACCGCGCTGGCCCGGTCCGGGCGTACGGGACCAGACCGGTTGGTGTCCTTGCTCTTCGGTTCCGCCCCGGGAGTCGTGACACTCGCGGCGGACGCGCTCGCGGGACTTGGCCGGATCGCCGTGCCTGCCCTGCTGACCGTCTTGCGGACCGCGACCGAGCGACGGCACCAGGCTGCCGTCGTCGCGACTCTGCGTGGCATCGGAGAAACTGCAGCGTCGGCGCTGCTCGCCGAGCTCGACCGCGACCCCGAACCGGCCGTACGCCGGGCTGTCGCCGAGGCGCTCGACGGCATGGTCGGCGACGAGGCCCGGTCGGGACTGACGCGGCTCCTCTACGACAAGGACGCCGAGACCAGTGCGGTGGCGGCCCGCGGCCTGGCGCGCTCAAGTTACAACTACGTTCCCGTCCTCGTGCGCGCGTTCTTGAGGCCGCGAACGCGAGCCGCGGCGGCCGAGGGGCTGCGGGTGGCCGGTGGGGACGCTGTGCCCGAGCTGCTCGGACTGGTCCGGAGCAACTCGCCGGTCCGCGACCCGGCCATCGGGCTGTTGCGGGTCATCGGCACCCCGGCGGCCGTGTTCGGTTTGGCCGAACTGGGTCTTCTCGACCTCGACGACTAGCCCAGATAGCAGACGACCCTGAAGTGCAAGTCGGACCCATCGTGCAAGCTGGCCGCGCAGTCGGCGGTGATCAGCCCCCGGTCCACCGCCTCCGGTGGATTGGTTTCCGCGTCACAGATGACGTAATACGACTCGCCGGGGTCCTCACCGCCCAGGATCCCGCTGCGCCACAGGACGGCGAGGAAGTCGTCGAGAGTCCGCTTGAGGCGAGCGTGCACTCGCCGGTCCTGCGCGTCCTCGAAGATCACCCAACCGGCGGCGTGCCGCACCGCGCGGGTGATGAAGTTCATCAACCTTCGCTTGCGGACGAACCGCCACGACGGGTCGCTGGACAAGGTCCGCGCGCCCCACACGCGCAGGCCACGGCCGGCCGCATCGACCAATGCGTTGATCCCGATGGGGTTGAGCAATTCCTGTTCTTGCAGCGTCACCTCGGTCTGGGTCCCAAGGGTTCCGAGGATCAGCTCGTTGGCCGCGTGCTGGTGGAGGTCAGTGCGTGCGAACACACCGGCGACGTACCCGCACGGCGGCACCGGCGTCGCGTAGTGCTCCTGTCCCGCCACTTTCAGCCAAGGGTAGTAGAGCGCCGAATATTTCGAGTCGAAACCGGCTCCGTCCATCCGCCAATTCCGGACCTGATCAGGAGAAAGACCGGGCGGGGAATCGAGGATCGCCAGCCGATCGCCCGCGATCTCGCAGTGCGCAATGGTCGCCAGCTGCGCCGCCTTGACTCCGTCCATGTCCAGCGCGTCACGCTCGTACAGCGACATCACATCCGGCACAGCGACCGCGGAGATGTCCTCGACCAGCTCGAGGCCGGCGAGCCCAGACCGGTCATCCGAGTCACCGACCAGGTCGTCGAGCCCGACGGCGTCGACCGCGAGGTCGTTGATCCGCACCACGTAGCAGGACCGTCCGCCGTTGGCGAAGAACCCCAACACGGCCTCTCCGAGATACGTCCCCGTTAGCCGTCCGCCGAAGCGCTGCTCGTACTCCGGCCAGCTATGCACCAGCGTGGGCATGTGCGCCGGTCCCCGCACCGCGAGCCCTACGAACGCCGCCGTCGAGTGCTCGGCAATCCACCTCGGCGCGGTGATCTCGGCCTGCTCCTCCGGCTCCGCACGGTAAGTCAGCGGAAAGGGCGACATCTCGGAAGCGGACAGCTCCTCGATGTAGACGCCGGGAGTCAGGTAGGTCGGCACGCTTGGACAGCGTAGTCGCCGAGCGGTGCTGTCGGCGCGAACCGGCGGCACGACTCGGTCAGCCAGTGATGTGCGGCGACAACCAGTCTCCCCAGCCCCCGGTCCGAGCCGTCGCCCACGTCGTCCACCACCAGCGCGAGCACCCGCACGCTTTTCAGCCGCTCCGGGTGCTCGACCGCGTGGCCCGCCGTAGCTCAGCGGAGTGCCGGGGCAGGTCGTCGAGCGTGCCGTTGCCGAACCAGCTGTGACCCTCGCGGCGGAAGGCGCCCGGATTGCTTGGCACACGGCCTGGCTCAGATTTCCGTCTCTGGGGTCCGTGGGCTCGATCGCCCAGGCCGATGAACGGTCGCCCCGCACCAGAGATGGGGCGACCGAACGCTGTTTCGTCGTTGTCGACTTCGCCTAGATCACTTGGCTTCCAGACGCCGATGCCTTCCCGAGACGCCGATCACACCACCGTCGATGCATAGGTCGTTATACAACCAACGGGCGCCCGATCCGCTGAGCCGATCGGGCGAACGATCCCCACCATGCCGTCATGGGCACCCAGCCTCGGCATCGGTCCAACGTGCATGCACATCAACCACACCAGACTCAGCCCTCGCCACCGAAAGACCCCGTGGACTTGCTCGCACAGTGGGTGAGCAGAAAGAACCAAACCGGAACAGCATCCACAGACGCCCAGGTCAACGGCCTGCGATTTGTGTTCTACGGCCGGACTTCGACCGTCCGTAACCAAGATCGCGTGTCCTCGCAGGGATGGCAGCGAGACATGGCCGACAACCTCATCAATGGCCACGGCCAGGTCGTCTGCGCCTACTTCGACGCCGGCACTTCACGCCGCGTCCCGTGGCGGCAGCGACCACAGGCCGCCGAGCTGATGACCGCGCTCTCCAGCCCCGAACTTGCGGTCGATGCGATCGTGGTTGGCGAGTACGAACGCGCCTTTACCGGCACCCAGTTCCTCACCCTCTACACCTGGTGCACCCGGCACGGCATCCAGCTGTGGCTGCCCGAAACCGGAGGTCCAGTCGATCTCGCCAACCGCGATCACCGGGCACTGCTATCCCTCCTGGCGACCCAGTCGCAGCGCGAGGTCCTGCGCGCCCGCCACCGGGTGCTGGCCGCGATGCACAACCAGGCGACTCAGCAAGGCCGCTACCTCGGTGGACGACCACCGTACGGCTACCAGCTCGTCGACGGCGGCCCGCACCCGAACCTCGCCGACGCCCGGTGGGGTCGACGGCTGCAGCGCCTCGCTCCTGACCCCCGCACGGCGCCGCATGTCGCTTGGATGTTCCGCCAGCGCCTGGCCGGACACAGCATCGCGAGCATCGCCCGGCACCTCAACGAACGCCGAGTCCCCTGCCCCTCCAGTGCCGACCCGGACCGCAACCGACACCGAACCGGAGGCGCATGGACACTCCGCACCGTCGCCGTCATCCTGGCGAACCCGCGCTACACCGGACGACAAGCCTGGAACCGCCGCGCCACCGACACCAGCGGCCCAGCCTCAACGCCCGCGCTGTCGGCGAAGGCGGCGCATCCGGCACTCGTCACGGAGCAGGACTTCGTCGCCGCGCAGCATGTCCGGGCGGCGCGCCCCGCTGGCGACGGTCAGACTCGCCGGTTCGCCCTCGCCGGGCTCATCCACTGCGGCGTTTGCGACCGTCGGCTGGACTCGCACTGGAATCACGGACGTCCGACCTACCGGTGCCGCCATGGCCACACCAGCACTCAACGCGCGAGCCAGCCTCGACCGAAGACGCTCTACATCCGCGAGGATCATCTCGTCGACCAGATCAACGTCCGGCTCGGAGATCAAGACGGTGACGGTCACGCCACGCTGGAGTCTGCTCGGACACGAAGCAGCCGCGTCGCGACAGCACTGCGTGATTCGGGACAGGTCATCGTCTGCGACAATGCCGGATGGCGACTGCAGGAGATCGATTCGAGCTGAGCTACGATTGCCCCAGTTTCAAGATCGCGTTTCGCGATCCGTGGGGTAATACTGTGTCCGAGGACTTGAACCCCCATACGTGGGATATCTCCCGTGTTCGGGGAGATCATGCGCTCAGTGTAGCGCAGAGTCACCGGTCTCGATCGCTCACGACAGCGGTCCTGGCCAAGGCCCAATTTCGCTCAGGCGGCATCCAGCGCGGGAAGACGAGCCATCAGCAGCTCGTACCCCACGGCCTCCTGCGGGATCCGCGTACCGGCCGTCAGCACGTCCTGGGCTTGCCCGGCCAAGGGTCCCATCCAGCCCGCTACCTGCGCGGCGACGTGCTCGGCCACCGGCTCAGCAGGACGTCGGTAGGACGTCGCGAACAGGAGGTCGTAGAGCGAGTACGCGGGCTCAACCACCGGAAGCCCCGCACGCTGGGAGTTAAGACTCGCGGTGGCCGGGATCTGCAAACCGTTGAGATCGACGTCGCCGAAATACACGATCCGATCCGGCGGCGGAGACAGGAGCGGGACGGACAAGACCGCCGACGGAAACTGGCTACCCGTCCCGTAACCGACGTACCGAGCCGGGCCGCCGGCGGCAGCGCTGAGCCGCGTGGCTTCGAGCAGCGACGTGTAGGTGTGATGGTTCTCCGCGATCAGCAGCGCGGTACCGCGCGGGTCCGGAGCACCCGCCACCCACTGCGAGACGAAGGGAATAGGGACCTCGTGGCAGCGCAAGAGGTCCAGCGTCAACGCGCCCGAGGTGAACAAGCGCGTCGACTTCAGGCGGTCCAGCCGCTTCTCGTCACCGAATAGCTCCAGCGAACGTTCGCGAACCGGCACGCTCGGGCGCGACGCACCTTTGTCGCGCAGGAAAACTGCGGCGATCTCGAGTACCCCGATCTCGTCGTCGCGGGCGGCGATGCGTCCCGCGGCCTCGAGCGCCGCCGGCCAAACTCGAACGTCCCGCGGCGCACGACCAGGGCGCCGGCGGGGCGGGAGACGTACCCATTTCGGCAGCGGAGGCTCCTCCCGCGTGTCGAAATGCTGACGCGACACGGGGAACGCCACCTGACCGGCCGCCACCAGCTCGTCCAGTGCCTCGCGGATTTCGCTTCGGGCGCTCGGCGTCGTGGCCAGACTTCGGTCGAAGGCGACCGCGGCCGCGTAGAGGTCAACCAACTCCACTCGCTGCACCGGTGACGCCGCGACGTGCTCGGCGAGCCGCTCGGCCAACGCGTTCACGAGTCGTCCTCGCGCAGGACTCGGGCGCTGGTGATACCGTCGTCATCCGCGGTGGCTTGCTGGTCTAACACCACGTAGCGCCGGTTGCGAAGCGAGCCGGGCGCGTTGCGCATGCGCAGCACGTTGGGGAACTGGCCCACCGCACCGAGATCCTCCACGCCGGTCGTGTACACGAGCTGGACACCGTGCGCCGCCGCGACGTCCCGCTGCAGGCGCAGCAGGGCAACGTGGCTGGCCGTGCCGAGCGGGTTGTCGAGCACGAGAGTCCCGCCGATGGCCGCCCGTCCGCGTCCGCGGTTGACTGCCCGCAGCCGTGCGAGCGTGCAGTAGAGCGCCACGCACACGGTCAGCTTCTCACCACCGGAGAACTTGCCGAGGTGGGTGACGTCGACCGGTTCGACCGCGAGATCGCTGTTGGGCTTGAGCACCTTGACTGTGAACCCGCGCGGCGCGACCGCTTCGTGCACGCACTTCTTGAGGACCGCGAGCCCCTCCGGTTTCGTCTTCTTGTCCGCGACGATCCGGTCGACAACCGCGTCGATCCGGGCATGCAGGTCTTCGTCACCGGTCGGACGCAGGAAGCTGATCCGCAGGAAGTGCTCGTTGGCCCACCGCCCCAGCGTGCCGGGTAGTTTCGAGTGCCGATGCGCGGACTCGAGGGTCGCGAGCACGTCCTTCACCAGGCCCGCGATCTCCCCGACCACGAGCCGCTGATCACGCCCGATTTCGGCGAGCTGGCCGTCGATCGTCCGGTACCGCACCCGCATTTCTTGCGCGCGGGCTTCGGCGCGGTCCGCAAGCACGTCCGCGTCGTCCCCCGTGAGACGGTCGCGGATCGCGCCGGGTACCTCGGCGAACCGGGCCTCAGCGGCGATCCTGCGGACCTCGGCGATCGACCTGGTGGCACGGTCGGCGGTCTCCTCGGCCTCCTTGTTCGCCGACTGGAGCCGACTGAGCAGCGACTCGAGTTCGGCTTCCGGCTCGTCCCCGGCATAGGCCGGGACGTCTCCGGGCACCTCGACCGGAGTGGCGGCGCCAGCGAGCCTTTTGGCTTGCTGAGCGAACACCTGGGCCGCCGTGTCGGCTTCGGACGCGAGTTTGCCCGCGTCCTCGGCCTCGCGGTTGAGCCGGGTCACCTCGCTGCTCATTTCGGTCGCTCGCTCGGCTTCCGCCGCCGCTCGTTCCCGGGCCTCCGCCTCGGTCGCGGGCTCGTCGTCGAGCGGGGCGTGCCGCAGCCGATCACGCGGAGTGCGCTGCTTGACCTCTTCCGATGCCTGGTTGAGTTCGGTCTTCGCCTCGCTCAGCTTCTGTTGTGCCTCGTTGGCCACTTCGCGGGAGCGTTTCCGCGCTGCTGCTCGCCGGTCCACGTCCTGACCGTCGCCGGTCGCGAGCAGCTGCTGCGCGAGCTCGCGCGCGGATTCCGGGTACTCGGCCAGCGCCCGGTCCGCCCGTTTGCCTCGCTCGAGGTGTGCGGTGAGACGCTCGGCCAGCACGGATTGGGAAGCCACGGTCTGCCATTGCGAGTCTAGCTCGGCGAACCGGCTGCTCAGCCACGACAACGGATCGCCGTCGCCGGTCACGACGGCCTCCCGATCACCGTCGAGCAGGGTGACCTGGGTGGAATCCCGTTCGTACCGCTTCCAGTTCGCCTGGTGCTGCGAGGCCAGCGAACGAGCGGCTCGCTCCGTCTCCTGCAATTCCGACACCCGGCTTGCGGCCTCGTCGGCGATGCCGGTGCAGACTTCGACCTCCTTGTCGAGCTGCGCGATCGCCAGCTGGATCCCCGGCCGTTCGGCGGTCCGCTTCGCCAGCGCGTTCAGCCGCTCGATCCGCTGCGCCAGCCGGTTCAGCTCGTCGCTCAAGCCGGCTTCGGTTACCGCGTCCTCGGCTTCCTGCTCGTCCAGCTCATCGATCTGCGCCCGGACCACCTGATCGTCGTCGGTCAGGCCCGAGATAGCCTCGTCACACTCTTCGACGGCCTTCTCCAGCGCATCGAGGTGCCCCGCCGGGCAGTCTTCGAGCAGCGACTCCAGCGTCGCCAGCAGCGCCCTGTCCGCCTTCGCCTGTTCCTGCAGCTCCGAGATCCGCCGGTCCTGGTCACGCCTACGCTCTTCACGGTCCGCTCGCGCGTGTTCCGCCGCATCGCGGTCATAGAGCGCGGGTTCGCTGGGGAACACCAGGTATGCCGGCGGCGCCGCGGCCACCGCCCGTTCGAACTGCGTAGCTGTGGATACCGCGACGTGCGCGACGGTGTACCACGGCTTGGAGGCAAGAGCACGGCGGGCGTTCTCCGCGTCGCCGTCGGCGACGACCACACCAGCGGCGAGTTCCGCGACGCCAGGATTCTCCAGCACCGATGCGCGCTCGGCTTCGGTGACCAGGTCACGGAGGGTCTGCCAGCCCGGTGTCGCCGGTACCTCGGCCGCCACGAGCACCTCCGCGGCCCGTTCGGCGTCGCGCGTGGTGGGCAGGAAGTCGTCGGTCTGGAGCCCGTCCAACGCGCGGTTGTCCTCGGCGGCGTCCACCCGGGTGGCCACGACGGCCGACTCGGCGGCCGACGCCTCCCGGGTCAGCGCCGCGCGCAGGTCCGCGGCCTCGACCCAGAGGTCGAGCCGGGTCCCGGCGGCCAGCTGGGTCAGCTCGGCCAGCCGGACGTCCGTGGCGAGTGCGTCGGCCCTGGCCACGAGCTTGCGCCTGTCGCCATCAAGGCGATCGCGTTCGGCCGTCGCGGCCGTGCGATCGGTCGCCAGCTTCCGGCTCCGCGCTTCCAGCTCGCCGCGAACCGCGGGCCGGGCCTCACGGCGCTTCCGCACCTGGCCTTGCAGATCCTCCTTCTCGCGGCGGTTCTGCTTCGTTCCGGCCAAGATGATCGAGGGATCGGCCTGATCGTCCGCGAGATCGCCCAGCACCACGGCGGCGGCCACCTCTTCGCGGATTTCGATCAGCCGGCCTCGAGCGGTTTCGGCACGCACACCGGCCTCGACTGCCAGTTTCCGGTTCTGCTGCTCTCGAGCACCTTCCGTCTTCGCGTCCGCTTGCGCCTCGCCGGCTGCCGTATCCGCAATCGTTTCGGCTTCGCGCTCTTCCTCGGAGAGCTGCGCGTAGCGTGCCTTGAGCGTCGCGGCGGCGTTGTCTCGGGCTTCCCGCAGCGGAGCGGTCTCCCGGTCCTCCTGGGCGATCTGCTGCCGCACGTCCTCCGCGTGAAGGTGAGCTTCGACCCGATCGGCGAGGTGCCCCACCGCCTGCCAGGCCAGGTCCTCGTCGTTGGCTTCGTCCGCGGTGGCGGTCGCCCTTTCCCACCCGGCCTTCGCGGTCTTCTTCCGGTGGTTCGCCGCGACCCGGTACAGCTCGCTCGCGATGTCGTTGACCCGGCTGCGCTCCCGATCCAGCGTACGAGCGCTGTTCCCCAGTCGGTCCGCTTCTTCTGCCAGCCACTTCCGGTCGCCCTCCCGCGCCGAAGCCGCGGTACGGAACGCTCCGGCAAGCCGGGCAGCGGACGAGCGGGCTCCCGCAGCCGCCTCACCCGCCGCCTTCGCCAGCATGTGCCGTTCGGCGAGCCGCTCCAGCTTGCCTTCCAGCTCCCCGCAGAATTCCCGGTCGACGAGCAGGCCGGGCTTGCGCGCGAGCACGTCGACGACCTTCCGCAGGTTGTTCGCGACGAGGTCGGGCTGCGTGCTGTCGACCGTCAGATCGATCAGGAAGTCGATGAACTTGTCCGTGGTCGCGAATTCGAACAGCCCGGCGACGCCGCCCTCGGAATGGTTCATCTGCTTCTGGTAGGCGAACACCGCCGGGTCGAGGTTCCGCGCGGTCAGCGCGTCCGTCCACTCGCCACGCTGGCGTGTGATCACGAACCTGAACTGCTGGGGATTGGCCGCCGCGATCTCCTTGAGCACGTTCACGAACTCGGCCATTGTCCGCGTCCGGCCAGATTCGTCGCGCACCGGCATGCCGGGCAGGTCCAGTACACCCGGGACGGCGAAGAAGCTGTAGTACCAGCCCTTGAGCTTCTCGCGGTCGCGATCCGGGTCGGCGGGCTTTCGCCGTTCGTCCCATTCGTAGACGGCGCCGGTGACCAGCCGGGCCGGTTGGCTGGCGTCGCCGCCGGGCTGGGCCACCCATTCCGCCACTGTATGGCTCGTGTCGCCGGAGGACACGTAGTCCTCGAGGTGACGCTTGACCGTCTTGCCCATGAAGTCTTTGCGCAGCGGGAGCAACAGCGCGAAGAAAAGCGACAGCAGGCTCGACTTCCCGCCGCCGTTGCGCAGCCAGAGAATCGAGTCGACTGGTGCTCGCTCGCCCGCCGTCGAGACGTCCAGCGTCAGATCCGTGAAGCGGGCGGCACGGTCCCCGACGTTTGCGAGGCGGAAGGACGAAAGCTGGTAGGTCACGTCCCCACCACCGGAGTGTGGTCGCCTCGGCGCCTCGCGGCCAACAGCTCGTAGGTCGCGTTGCCCGCCAGCTCACCGACCTGGATGCGGAAGCGTTCGAGGAGTTGGAAAGTCTCGGGGCCGCGGTTCGGCGCCAGCCGCGCCAGGCCTTGGTCGACCATCCAGTTCAGGACGTTCGCGACCCAATAAGTGGAGGACGCGGCCGAGCGACGTCCCTGTCCCTTCCCCCTATCAGCCTTATAGCCGGGAGACAGGCGGTCATACGTCCGCCATGCCTCTTCGAACGACACATCTTCCAGCATCTGGGGTTCCGGTGCGCGCTTAAGCCGATCGCACGCGTCGCGGACGAACCGTTCGATCTCGTCGACCGATACCCACCGGACACGATCGTCGTCGAAGTCGGCCGGGGCCGGGAACACGTAAGCCGCGATGGCCGCGCTGATCAGCCCGACCAGCAGCCGGTGGGCCACTGTGCTCACGTTGGGCAGATCCGTGAGCCGGTACGCGAACACCGACTCACGGCGCGCGCCCAGCACCAGGCCGAGCTCGCCGGCGGCCAGCACTTGCAGGTCCAGCCCGTCGAGGACACTTGTCACCGCGTTGTGGAATTCCGCGTCCTCGCGGTAGCGGCCGAGCAGAGTCCGGTAGTCGGAATCGGCGCCGGGCCGCTGCTTCGGGCGGAGCGCGCAACCGATGAGTACGCCGACGTCTGAAAGGTCCTGCTGGCCGAGCGTCATGACACCTCCTGAACGGAAGTCGCGGCCCAGCGGGCGAGTGTTTCTTCGTCTTCGGCCACGATCAGGTCGTCTCCCGACCAGCCGGGTACGTCGATCAGGCTGCCGTCGGCATCGACCACCGCAGCCGGGCCAAGAATGCGGGCGGCGGTGTCCACTGCGGTGGAGAAGTCTTCCGCGCTCTCCGGGGCGTAGGTCCAGAGTGCCGCGAGCACGACGAGCCGCTCGACAGCACCTCGATCGAGCTCGCCGGGCAGGTCGGCGGCTCGGACGGCGAGCAGCAACACCGACAATCGGGCGGGCAACGGGACGGAGTCGACCACAGCCGTAGCGGCCGCCAGGATCTCGGGCGAGACCGCGGGCGGGTCCGGGTCACCAAGTTCTTCGTCGTCGAGCGGTGGTTCGTCGATCCGGGGCTCTCGGCGCGGCGCGAGCAGGTCGTCGACCAGGTCGGCGAACCGCACGATCCGGGGCACCTGTGGCCCCGCGGCGAACACGGCGAACGCCTCGGCCGGTTCCGCCGCGTCTTCGGCGGCCATGGTCAACAGCGGCAGGAACACACCGTCGGCGATGTCCGGGTTCCGCAGCCCGCCGATCGGCCGGAAGGACTGACGAAGCTGTTCGTCGAGGAAGATCGTCCGCGCGCCGACCAGCCTGCCATGCAGTTCGGTGTGCCGGCGACGGCATTCTTCGAGCAGACCCGCGATCCGGGCTGCCGCCGCGGTGATCGCAGGATCCGCCTCCGCCGTGTCGAGGGCGCTCCGTACGTGGTCGAGCAGCCTGCCCTCCGCGCCGAGCCGCTCCTCGAGGTGCACCCGGTTTCGCTCGAACTGTGCCGGGACGTCCCGGGCCCAGCGGTCGAGGACCGTGCGGATGTCGCGCACGGTGTCGGTCAGGAGCGCGCGCAGTTCGTCGCTGTAGCGCACCGACAGCAGCCGCGACCGCTCCGCGGCCTTCTCCGCCTGGCCGAACGCGCCTCGCTTGAGCTGCCGATCGAGCATGAGCTCGACCGCGGCCTGCTCGTCCTCGACGTCAAATTCCAAACCCCCGACCAGCGCGTTGATCGCGTCCGCGGACGCCCGGAGCACGTTCACGCCCCGCTGCAGGTCTTCGTGCTCGCTCAACAGCCGGAACTCCACAGCAATCGCCCGGTGCTGCACAGATCCGTCAGGTTCGAGCGAGAAGTCCGAGACCTGGTAGGCGAACGGGGCCTCGCGTTCCCGGCGGTTCAGCAGCGCATCGATGACGTACCGTGCGACCGCTTCGTGTACCTCGGAGGGCTGCTCGGGACATGCGCTCGCCGCCAGCCTCGCCAGGCCGATGACAGCCTCGTCGTAGGTCACTTCCTCCTCGAAACCCTGCCGGGAGATCACCGTGTCGATGGCGGCTAGCGCAAGGGTGACGACGTCGTAGTCGTGGGTGCCCCAGGACTGCCGGCTCGCATTGTCAGCCGCGTCCGCGACCGGCCGGGCTCGCAGGAGTGCCCGCACCCGCCCGCCAAAGGCCTCGTCGAACACGGCGCGGCCCACGGTCCGCGGAGCACTCATCTTGTGCCACCCCCTCGGTGCGTGGATGCCCGGAAGATCGGCTACGAGCGCGTCACCGTTACGCCGCCGGCACCTTAGGGCAGCGGGCGGCCGTGGCTCCTGCACCGTTTTCGGTGGCCGGACGCGCAGCAGCACATCGTCGGGCGCCTTGGGGGTGAGGGTTACACCGTCGGGCACGTGCACCCGAAAAAGCAGTTCACCCAGGGATACTCGCCAAAAGACAGCACGGTCCGGATCTCCTGGAACGTCGTCGTCGCCACGATCAACGACCTCGCCGCACTCAATATCCCGCCAACCAGCACGACAGATTCCGCCGATCGCTCACAAGACCAATAGGCTCGTATTTCCGCCCTGCCGAGTGCGCTCCTCAGCTTGCCGTATGCCGAACGACGCTGACCGCGGTTCAGGTGGCGGCGAACGGCCGTTGCGGCTATTCCGGCGACCTCGGTGGCCCTGCGGCGATGTCGGCCACTGCTCTGCTGGTGAACCGGATTTGCGTCCCGTCGGCGGAGCGTTCGACCACAAAGTAGAGCCCGGCCGCGCGCATCAGGTCCAGCCCGTACCCGCGTGGAACCGGCCCCTGCCCGGTTCCCGCCAGGTTTCCGCGTCCCGGATCGTCAGCTCGGTGTGGCGGGGGCCGACGGCGGATTGCTTCACGGCGGCGGTGACTTCGATCTGTCCGGGGTGGGGCAGCAGCGCCGAGTCCACGGGGACGCCGTAGCCGTGTTCGATGCTGTTGCTCACCGCTTCACTGACGGCGAGCACGAGGTCGTCCACCTCGTCCTCCGGCCAGCGGTGCGCCTCGAGCCAGTCCCGGAGCCGGAGCCCCGCTTCGAACAGCTCTCGAGGTGTCCTGCTCAGAGCATCCGCCTCCTGCCGGAACGCCGCGAGTAAGACCTTCAGAGTCGAGGGCGTGTTGGAAAGCGTTCCGACGCCAGCCGCGACGACGGCGTCCACAAACGCTGTTGCGTCCACATCAGTGCTGGCGGCAAGCGTGGCGACGTCGTCGCGAGTGAGCGGCGCCAGATCAGCGACGACGCACGCGCCGAGTGCTTGCTCCAGCACTCGAGTCAGGCCTTCGGGATAGTCCGCGGTGCGGCAAGCGATGAGGAACCGCAGTGCACGGGTGTCCTTGTCATTGAGTGCGCGTTTCAATCGCGCCGGCAACCGGAACAAGTTCGCCGCTTCATCGAGTTGATCGAGGACAATGGTCAGCGTCGCAGTCAGCGGTCCCGCGGCTCCGGCCACCGGCAGCGCCGCGAGGTGTTCGCCCAAGACCTCGTTGAAAGAGCTGCTATCACCGAGTTCAGAGCCGGTGATCCATACCGTGCCAGGAGACCCCGGTTCGGGCTCCCCGGCACTCCGGTCGGCGTCGGTCAACCGGGCGAAGGTGGTCGTCTTGCCGGCTCCAGGTTCCCCGAGCAGGACCAGGGCGCCTCGTCCGACCACGGCGTCCTCGGGGCGCACCATGCCCGTCCCCATCCGGAGCGGCTCATCAGCGGTGGGATCCGGCAGGAACCCACCGTCGTCCAGCTCGAACGGCGGGTCGTCCTGGTCCTCTCCGCTGCGGACACGCAGCCAACGGCGTACGGGTTCGGCGAATTCGAGGTCTCCGGCCATGCCCATCCTTAGTCCATGCTGGTGACCGATTGCACGGCATGAAGCTGTATCCGACCAGCGGAAGAGTCGAGTCAGCACCCCCACTGCGATGCATGACGGTCATCATCTACTCGGTGAAGTCCGTGCCGAGCGCTGGTCGGCCACACAGCGGCGTGCAACTTGAGTTCAGGGCTGGTATGTGCAGATGGCGCCGACGCTGTTGTGCTGTTCGACGACGACCTTGCCGTCGACAGTGATCTTGCAGGTGTTGTCCTTGCTGCCCATCTTGAACTCGACCGGGGTGGCGCTGACGGAAGTGAACACGAGATCGTCCATCGTCAGGGTCTGACTCCAGGTCTTGCCTTTCTCCAGGACCTCCTGGGAGTTCTCGGTGAAGCCGCTCCCCCACTGCAGATTGGACTTCGCCGCCGTCGTGACCTCGAGGACGACGGTGTGCTTGGCCGCCGGGTCCGCGGTCGGGGCTGCCGCGGCCGGCTGGGACCCGGCGTCCGCGACAGCAGCCGGCGCGGCCGCCGTCGGCAGGCCGTTCCCGGCGTCGTTGACGGCCTTGCCGAAGGCCGCGGTCCAGAGCACGCAGATGACCAGCCCGATCGCCGACAGCACGACGGCGGTGATGGCCAGCCCCTTGTTGCTCGCCTGGCCGCGGTTGGCGCGCAGCGTCCCGACGATGCCGAAGATCAGTCGAATTGCAACGCTTCGACCGGCTCCTGACCGACCTGGTGACCGAACTCGCCAGAGCACTCTGAACAGGACAGCTCGGCCCTCCCGTGATTGCGGCCGCCGGTAAGAGGCGCATGTTCGCCGCCTTCAGGTAAGTGAACCGTTCTGGTGTGGTCGTACGTAGCCACGGTGTACCTAGCCGCGATCTCACTCGTGAGTGAGGAGCCGACCGGGGGTCAGGCCTCGTCGTCGTTCACAAGTTTCATGTGAGAGCAGTAGAATGGACCGCTCAGCCGTGTCTCGGCTGGCCAATCCTGGGCCGCGCAGAAAGCCCGTGCTGCCAGCGACTCCCCGATCGCGGTCGTCGACCATCGATAGCTCGCTCCGCGCGCAAGCGCTGCCGCAACGAGTGCTGTGCCGAACCCCGGCGCCGGTAGGACGCGTCGACTCGGACAGTACCGACCACACCCCTGCGGTCGACCCCGCACGGCCACAAATCGAGACTGCCAATTCGTCGGCTGCGCGGCTGCAGCACGACTTGCCCCACGCCAGCTCTCGCCGCGGGCGGTCGTGCAATCAGCACGAGCTCGGCCTGTGTCGGCGGCGCCTCGTGCGCGAATCGCTGGTCACGCAGCCTGGCCGAAGCCGCCCGCGGCTGGGCCCTGCTCACGCAGCGGGGTCACACAGCCCTTCCGGACCCCCGGCCTCCGCCGGATCGCGTGCTCCCACCGGCTACGGACAGCAGAGGGGACAACCGATAGAATGGCGGAACTTTCAGCCCAGCCGACCAGCCCCGTCGCAGGTGGAGCCAACGGCCGGAGGAAGAGGGAGACGATGAAGGCTGCGGTGGGAACGAATTGATCGCCTACAGCACCCGCGAGCGCGCGGTCGACGACGTGGGCCATGGCGATCACCTGTGTCTGGCGTTCACCGATGACGCCGAGCAGCGGCGGGTGGTGACGACCTATCTGGCGGGGGGCCTTGAGCGCGGCGAGCGGGTGATGTACGTCGCCGACCAGAACACGCCCACGCAGATCCTTTCCTGGCTGCGCGAAGCCGGAACGGATCCGGGAGCGGCGCTGGACAGCGGCCAGCTCACGGTGACCACGGCCGACGACAGCTACCTGGCCGAGGGGCCCTTCGACCCCGATGCCATGGTGGCCAGCCTGCAGAGGGAGGTCTGCGACTCCCTCGCGGCCGGCTTCACCGGCTTCCGGGTCAGCGGTGAGACGACCTGGGCCCTGCGGGACATTCCCGGCGTCGACCGGCTGGGCGAGTACGAGACGAAGGTGAACGAGGTTTTCGCCGGGCAGCCCGCCTCGGCGATTTGCCAGTACGACGCCCGCCGCTTCGACTCTGCCTCCCTGCACGGCTACGACCAGTGCCATCAAGGAGCCGTGGAACAGCAGCCGCTGTACACGAGCTCGACGCTGCGGCTGGTGCCATCCCTGCGCAACGGACAGCGATCGCTGCGTGTGGCGGGTGACGTCGACTACCACGCCGCCGAGGCACTGGCTTCCGCACTGGAGGAGGCCCTGGGCTGGCCGGGCGACATCACGGTCGACATGAGCGCCCTCCAGTTCATCGACCTGGCCGGTATACGGGCGCTGGTCCGTACCGCCGAGCGGCTGACCGCGGAACGCAGGCTCCATCTGGTGGACCTCGAGCCGATGCTGAGCGAGGTCATCCACGTCGTCGGCTGGGACCAGATACCGTCCCTGACCGTCACCGCGCGGGGGGAGCTCGCATGAGTAACGTCACAGCACCGCACCCGCACCACGACAACGCACCGCACCTGACCCATCAGGGACTGATCTACGGCAGCGACGAGGCGTTCCTGACCGCGATGGCACCCTTCTGCCTGGACGGCCTGGAAGCGGACGACGCCGTCCTGGCGGTGACCACCCAGCACAACATCGGCCTGCTGCGCCAGTCACTGGGAGATGCGGCCCGGCAGGTCGAGTTCGTCGACGCCGACGACTGGTACCACACGCCCGGACGCACGCTGGGGGCCTACTACCGCTACGTCGACCAGCGCACGACAGGCGGCCGGCACCGGCAGGTGCGGGTGATCGGCGAGCCTGTGTGGCACGGTCGCGACCCACTGGAAACGGCCGAGTGGACCCGCTACGAATCGGTTATCAACGTCGCCTTCGCTGACTGCCCGGCATGGATCGTCTGCCCCTACGACACCCGCGTCCTGCCGGATGACGTGGTGGCCGATGCGCGGCGCACCCATCCCGAACTGATGACAGGCCCCTGCACGGAGGCCAGCCACCACTACGCCGCCCCCGACACCGGCCGCGGACCCTGGCAGCGCCGGCTCGCTCCCGTGTCCGCCGACGGCGAGGAGGCCGTAATGCGCTTTGGAAACGACCTGACGGTGGTGCGGGCCTTCGTCGCCCAGGCCGCCGACACCCTGGGCATGCCCAGCGACAGGGCGCGGCGGCTGGTGTTCGCCGTCAACGAGGTCGCCACCAACGCCCTCCAGCACGGCGGCGGTCAGGGACAGGTGACCCTGCGGCGCTCCGGACACCGCATTGTGTGCGACGTCACCAACCCCGGCCACGCCCCCGGCGTGGACTGGTACCTGGGCTACTTGCCGCCCGACCCCGAGCAAGGACGCGGCCACGGCCTATGGGCGGTACGCCAGCTATGCGACCTGATGGAGGTCGACACCAGCCCCGACGAGACCACCGTGCGACTGCACCTGACCCTGGCCTGACACCCGGCCCCGGTCGCGCCACGTCACATCCCACGACTGCGTGGGGTGAACGCGGCACAACCGGGGCTTAGAGAACTGGGCGGGAACCCCGACCGGACGACCATCTGCGGCCCATGCGATCTCAAGCCATTCTCACCATGGGAATTGCGAGAGGCGTGCCAGGAGATCAGTCCCGAGCAGTTCTCCCGGGCCTGCTCTCGCAGAACCCCTCCCATGACCGTCGGGGTCCTGCGAGGCAGTTCTGAGGGCCGACGCAGGAGGGCTGAGGCCTGAGAAGTTCAGGCTAGATGCCATCGCGGGTCCCCAAGGCCGTCACCAGAATGTTCACGCGATCAGCTGGAAGAGCTGGCTTGAATTACGGCACCGACCGCCGCAGAGAGGATGTCGGGCTCGCTCTCGTGCAGTCAGCGGGACACGCCACGCGCTCCGGCGGACCTGGCGGTGGTCCAGAACGCGAGTTCGACGCCGGAGCGGTGGACCTCACGGTCATCGTCCGGCAGGCGCCACCACGCGGCGAGGTAGCGCGGGTGGCCCAGGTACGGCCCCGGCGGGCAGTACGTGCCGAGGTCGTGCCACGCGAGACGTCCGTGCGGCTTGCTCGCAGTGCTGGACAGGGGCAGGTTGATGCGTTCTCCAAGGTGGACTAGACGTGGCTGGCCGGGTGCGGGGAGATATTGTCCAGCATCGTGTAGTCCAGCGCGCCCGCGACGCTCCAGATATCTGATCAGCTGGTTGCCGGACGCAGACGTGGCGGACCGGGTAGCGGCCGACCATCTCCTCGACGGTCAACCGGCGGGTCAGCAAAGAGAATCCGGACCCCACGACACTCCGCAGCGGTCGCGAAGGCTTCGACCACCGCGCCGTCAACACAAAACTGCCGCACCCCCCGGAACATCCCGGGATGCGGCAGTCGAGAGACCGGTCAGTCCTTGTGCGTGACCGCCTTGACGGCGTCCTTGATCTTTTCGCCCGCCTGCTTCAGCGAGCCCTTGGCCTGATCCACCTTACCTTCAGCCTGCCACTGCTCGTTGCCCGTGGCGTCGCCGACGGCTTCCTTGGCCCGGCCCTTGAGCTCTTCGCCCTTGTTCTCCAGCTTGTCGTTCATGACGTGTGCCCTTCGTCGCGGCGACGTTCCCGATCACCAGTCGCCTACCCACTCGACGTTCGGGGTACCCAACCTGACGTCGCCGCGAAACCCCGCGCACACGATCAACGATCCGAACGCCATGCGCCCGCAAGCCAATATTGCGCCCACCTCGCGGACGGTGGCGTAACGCCCAACTTCAGCAGCGTGCTCCGGGGGAGGGAAGACAATGCCGCCACAGCAACCGATGTGAGAGTGGCCGTCGAGCGCCACGCACGGGAAGCGCGGGCTCATCGACAGCGCCCTAAAACATCACCACACCGGCGTGGTCTCGCCATCGAAGTCGAACGAAGGCGTTCTGCGCCGGCCGAGCCACGCTCACGGACGCGCAGAACGCGATTTTCGCCGACTGGACGACCGCGAAGTCCGTGCTCGGCATCGGCTGATACCAGCGTCCGGGCACGAGCACAGCACGTCCGACCACCGGCGATGCCTGCGGTGGGACGGACTGATCGGTTTCTCTCAGTGTCCTCACAGCACTGGGGGCGCATAGTGGCCGCTGTCTGTCCGTGGTGAGCAGATGAGTAGCGTCAGGAGTCGCCCGAAGTGCTGTCGGTCATTGTGGGACGTCGTCAACCCAGCATCGGGTGGGGAGGCCGGCCGCCGTACCGGGCGTGCCGCGCCGTGGTACCGGCAGGCGACTGATCGCCGCGCGGACATGACCCGGACCAAGGGGTACCGCCATGGCGTGCTGGAAGCCGAAGGCTTCCCGGTGGCGGAGATATCGGACTACTCCGGGCCCGTGGAGCCTCGAAGCGGGCGGACGCGAAGCGCACGAGAACGGGGCGAGTACGGTCACGCTCACCATCGCCCCGAGCTGATTCCGGCTGCACTCGCTCGAAGCGGTGAAGAACCGGCTGAAGTGACGGCGTTCAGCTCGTGAGCTTCAGCAGCCGCTCCGCATTGCCGTGGGCGACCGCCTGCCGCTCGACATCGGTGACCGGCGCCGCGCCGATGCACCGGCGGGCGACGGCGCCGGCACTGAAACGCCGCGCCCACCCGGTCACGCACCGGACCGGAGCCGACCTCGGCGCCATCGGTGTGCCGGACAATCGTGCCGCGGACGACAGCCGGGAACGCCGTCCCCCCTTCCCCCGCTGTGCTTCGCATCCCGACAAGAGACTGCCCAGTACGCCGTCGAATTCCTCGGACTGGCGCGTCGGACCTTCCGACGTCGGCCGGCCACGACGCCTCCTTACCCCCGCACCTCCCGCCCGCTCCGCTCGCCTCTACCCGGCCAGCTCCTTCGTGACGCGTTCGAGCATGAACTTCGACGATTCGACGGCCCGCTCTTCCCAGGCGAAGACGCACACCGTCGCGACGCCGTCGAACTCGAGGTCGCGGAGGGTGCCGAAGAAGGCGTCCTGGTCCCGGTGCTGGTGGTCGGCGTCAGCCGCATGCACGAGGAGTGAACCCGCACCCGGGACAATCGGCGCTCGATCCGGGCCGGCGTCGCCGGGACCGGCCAAGTCATCGCCGTCGCGGCCACGATCGTGCTCTGCGTGTTCGCCTCCTTCGCGTCTTACTCGCCGCGGATGGCGTTGTCGTGGATGACAGCGGCTACCTGAGAGTGGCGGCCTGTCTCCGCCACTCGCCCCTGGTCTAGCAAGATGACGCTGTCGGCAGCTTGAATGGTGGCGGGACGGTGCGCGATCACCAGCAGCGTGCATTCCGCGGCTATCTGTCGGAGCGTGCGGAGGAGTACTGCTTCGTTGGCGGGGTCGAGGTGTGCGCTGGGTTCGTCCAGGAGCAGCAGTTGTGGCCGGGGCAGCAGAGCGCGGGCGATGGCTACCCGTTGCCGCTCGCCACCGGAGAGTAGATCGCCGTGCTCTCCCACGTGGGTCTCCAGGCCGGCGGGCAGCCTGCGGACGAGACCGTCCAAACTGGCCAGTTCCACGGCACGGCGGATCTCCGCATCGGTGGCCTCGGGCCTACCGTAGGTGATGTTCTCGCGCAGGGTGCCGTCCATGATCGGCGCGCTTTGCTCGACCAGGCCGATCGCCGCCCGGCATTCGGCCACGCTCATCTGCCGCACCATGTCGCGTCCGTCGAGCAGGATCCGCCCGGCGGTGGGATCGTAGAAGCGGGCGATAAGCGCGAAGATCGTCGACTTGCCCGCCCCTGAGGGGCCGACCATCGCAACGCAACGGTGGCGCGGCACGACGAACGACACTTCGCGCAGCACCGGCCGGTCGGGCTTGTAGGCGAAGTTGACGTTGTCGAACGCGATCGCCGGCGTCTGCGCGTCGACCGGCATTCGGGTGCTCGGCGGTGACTCCGGACTGGTCAGCTCGTCGGTCTCGATGGGCAGCTGGGCGACGTCCTCTATCCGCTGCAACGCCGCCAGTCCTCGCTGCAGCATCGCGAACACCGCGAACAGGCCCGCCATCGGTTCGGCGATATAGGTGACGTAGAGGAGGAATCCGACCAGCTCCGCCAGTGACGCTTCCCCGCCCGCCACCCGCAGGCCCCCCACCACGAGCACCGCGATCATGGAGCCGTGCACCGCCAAGGTCATCGCGGGTCCGACGATGGCGTCCCGCCGCGCGGTCGCCAGGCTGTCGTGGAAAGCCTTGTCGGCCAGGCGCATGATCCGATCGCGCTCGCGGTCCTCGGCACGCAGGACGCGGACGGTCCGGATCGCCGACAACGCGCGTTCCAGCTCGGCGCTCATGCCGCCGAGGCTGTCCTGTGCGTCTTCGACCGTTCGCCGGATGCCCTTGAGCAGCAGCAGAGTCAGGCCGCCGGTGAGCCCGACGATCCCCGCGACGACCACGAAGAGCACAGGATCGAGCCAGATCATCATCCCGATGCCGCCTACGGTGACGAACGAGCCGACGGTGACCTCGACGAGGTCGTAGGCCAGTGCGTCGCGTAACAAGGTGGTGTCGCCGGCCACCCGGGTGATCAAGTCGCCGAGCCGGTGCTGCTGGTACCGGCTCATCGGTAGCCGCAGCAACCGGTCCACGATCCGCCGGCGCAGCCCCAGCACGATCCCGTCGCTGGTGCGCTCGAGCAGATAATGAGCCACCGCGGAAACCGCTGCCTCCGCGACGAACACCGACGCCAGCACCGCCAGCCACACGCCGTACGGAGCACGGTGGGAGAACGCTTCAATCGTTCCGTTGGCCAGCAACGGCTGCGCCAGCCCCAGTCCGCCGCCGACCAACGACAGCGCCATCGCCGTCAGCAGGACCGCGCGATGCCCGTGCGTGGAACGGAGCAGATCACGCCATCCGGCACGCGGTGCGCCGCCGGGTTCTTCGGCCGCCGGGAGCTCTTCGCACTCGCCGGGGTTGTCGTGTCCGGCTACCCGGCGGCTATTCGGCACAATCACGTTCTAACAGGCGAAGAGCGTCACCGCACCTCGGAGCACCTGCCGCCACCCGGTCATGGGCGGGCCTTGGGGCGCATGTCGGTCCAGACTTCATCCACGTGGGCACAGCACTCTTGTTCGGTGCCGGTGGTCCCGTCGGGCCGCCAGCCGGCGGGGACAGCTTGGTCGGCAGGCCACAGGGAGTACTGGCCCCCGTCGTTCACGAGTACCTGGTAGGCGATGCCGTCTCTCATCTCCGGGCTCCCCTTTCGTGGGTAACAGCCGAGGCAAGGGCCATCAGCCGCTGACCTCGCGCGCCAGATCGGCGACCGTCGCCGCGGTGAACAGGTGCCTGACGTCCAGCTGGAGGCCGGCGCGCCGGGCGTGGGCGACGACTTGGATGCTGAGGATGGAGTCGCCGCCGAGGGCGAAGAAGTTGTCGGTGACACCGACCCGCTGCACGCCGAGGACTTCAGCCCAGATCCGGGTCAACGTTCGTTCGGTGGACGTGCGTGGCGCGATGTATTCTTCGGCAGTGTATTCCGGTGCGGGCAGGGCGCGCCGGTCCAGTTTCCCGTTCGAGGTCATCGGCAACGCGGACAGCATGACGAACGCCGACGGCACGAGGTAGTCCGGCACCCTCGCGGCCAGGGACGTGCGCAGATCCTGCGACGGGTCACCGACCACGTACGCCACCAATCGTTTCCCGCCGGGCTGGTCCTCCCGGGCAACCACCGCGGCCTCGCGGACACCGGGTTCGCGCAGCAAAGCCGTTTCCACCTCGCCGAGCTCGATCCGGTGGCCGCGGATCTTGACCTGGTCGTCGGCCCGGCCGACGAACACCAGCTCCCCCTCGGTGTTCCAACGGACGAGGTCTCCTGTGCGGTACATGCGTTCACCGGGCTTCCCGAACGGGCAGGCCACGAAGCGAGAAGCCGTGAGGGCCGGCCGGTTGAGGTAGCCGCGAGCGAGCTGGTTGCCTGCGAGGTAGAGCTCTCCGGGCAAACCCACCGGGACGGGTTGCAAACTCGCGTCGAGCACGTATACCCGGGTGTTCCACAGCGGCCGCCCGATCCGCGGACGGTCACCGGAGATCCGGCAGTACGCCGCGTCGACCGTGTACTCGGTCGGTCCGTAGAAGTTGTACGCCGTCGTGTCGGGCAATCGGGAAAGCCGTCGCCACAACTCCGGATTGATCGCTTCGCCGGCGACCATCAGGTTCCGCGGATGGTGCCGGTGGTCGCCGAACAGGCCCGCATCGATCAGTTGCGGCAGGTAGGAGGGGGGCACGTCCATGAAGTCCGCACGGTGCGTGTCGACGTAGCCGGCGAGAGCGCCGGGGTCCAGGCGAGTGGCGTCGTCGATCACGTGGAGCTCATGACCGCCCGCCAGGAAGATCAGCCCCTCCAGGGACGCGTCGAAGGAGAACACCGCCGTCAAGGCGACCCGGATTCGCCGTTCGACGGGAAACACGTCGGCGTGATCAGCAGTGACGTTCACCAGGCTCCGGTGTTCGACCACCACCCCCTTGGGCCGCCCGGTCGACCCGGACGTATAGATCACATAAGCGGAGTGCTCCGGGCGAAGAGGAGAAAGCCGGTCAGCGTCAGTCAGATCAGCGTCGGGAAAACCGGACGTGTCGGGAAGGGCGTCGAGGATGAGACACGGGTCGGCGTCCTGCAACATGAACTCGACGCGCTCGGCCGGCAGATCCCGGTCGAGCGGCAGGTAGGCGCCCCCCGACTTGAACACCCCGAGAATCGCCACCACCACGTCGGCGGACCGGGGCAGCCTCAACGCCACCAGGCGCTCCGGGCCGACCCCGTGCTCGACCAGGTGGCGAGCCAACCGGTTCGCCCGGCGATTCACCTCGGCGAAGCTCAACACCTGGTCGCCGAAGACCACAGCGGTCGCCTCCGGAGTCCGCGCGACCTGGGCCTCGAACACCACGGGAAACGACACGTCCGGAACCTCACGGGACGTGTCGTTCCACTCCACCAGCAGCTGGTGCCGCATTGCTTCCGACATCCAGGACAGCTGATCGACGAGGCGGTCGGGGTGGACGACGATCTCCTCCAGCAGCTGGGAAAGCCGCTCCGACATCCGGCCCATCGTCGGCTCGTCGAAGAGCCGTGGGTCATAGGCCAGTTTCATTTCGAGCCGTTCGTCGGCGTGCGCGGTCAAGGTGAGCGGCAGGTTGGTGGTGTCCACGGCCTCCACTTCGGTAACGGAAACGCCGGCGGAGTTCGCGTCGTCGAGGGGGTAGTTCTCGAACACCACGATGCTGTCGAAGAGCGGCGAACCGGCGGGCAGATCGCTCCAGGATCGGATCGTGGGCAGCGCGATGAAGTCGTGGCTGCGCGACCGGCTCTGCGCCGCCTGGAGCTCGCGCAACCACGCGACGATGTGCTGCCTCCCGTCGACCCGCACGCGGGTGGGGATGGTGTTGATCAGCATGCCGACCATCGACTCCACCCCGGCCAGCTCGGGTGGACGGCCGGAGACAGTGGTGCCGAAGACGACGTCGGATTCCCCGCTGTAGCGCGACAGCAGCAGGGCCCAAGCCCCCTGGAGGACGGTGTTGACGGTCAATCCGTTGCGCCGCGCCATCTCCCGGAGGTCCCAGGCGTCGATGCCGCTTTCGATGGCCTTGGTCGATTCTGTGCGATGCGCCTCGCGCAGCCGGCGGTCGAACGGCAGGGGTGTCGGTGTGTCGAACCCGGCGAGCACGGACCGCCAGTACCGCTCCGCCGCCGCAGCGTCCTGTTCGGACAGCCAGCGCAGGTAGTCGCGGAACGGCCGGCGGGCGGGCAAGACCGGTGGGCAGTCATCGACGATCGCCGCGTAGTGCTCGTACACTTCGCTGAGCACCAACCCGGTACTCCAGCCGTCCAGCAGGACGTGGTGCGAGGTCCACGTCAGCTCGACCCGGTTGTCGTCCAACGCGGTGATGGTCAGGTGCAGCAACGGGAAGCTGTTCAGACCGATGATCGTCGGTTCGGGTGGTGGCTGGTCGTAATCGACCGGCACGGTCGCCCGGCGACGGACCACCTGAACCGGCTCGTCCAGGTTTTGCCAGACTACCCGGCTCCGGAGCACGGGGGTGCGGTCGACGACCTGTTGCCATGCCTTGCCGAGCGCACGCGGGTCGTTGATCCCGGCCAGCACCAGCGTGAACTGGTTGACGTAGGCACGCGAGTCGACCAGGCCGTGAAAGACCATGCCGGCTTGCAAAGGGGTGAGCGGATAGATGTCCTCGACATCGGAGCCGTCCCCGGCGACGGCGTCGACTTCGGCTTGGGTGAGCCGGACGAGCGGAAAGTCCGATGGTGTCCGCCCGCCGGAACCCGGTGCCTGGCAGTGCCGGATGATTGCACGCAACGCCGAGATGAGCTGATCGGCGAGCCGCTGGACGGTCGCCTCGTCGTGCACGCTGGCGAAGTACTGCCAGGTCAGTTCCAGTTCGTCGTCTTCGACCAGGCCGATGATGTCCAAGAGGCAATCGCCGGTCTGGCCGGACTCCTGCTCCTGGCTGATGGGGTCCAGCCACCGCTGGAAGAGACCGGTGCCGCGGCCCGCGTTGTCCCACTGTCCGAGGTAGTTGACGGATACCTGGGGCAAAGCACCACTCAAGCCGGCGTCGGGTTTGAGGTATTTCAGCGCCTCGTAACTGAGCCCCTTGCGCGGTACGGCGCGGAGCTGCTCCTTGACGCTCTTGAGGATAGTGCCCCAGCCACCGCTGGGGATGTCGAGAACGACGGGGAATTGGGTGGTGAACCAGCCGACTGTGCCGGTGACGTCCTCACCGGCGAGGATTTCCTCGCGGCCGTGGCCTTCCAACGTGAGCGACACCTGATCGCGGCCGGTCCAGTGGGCCAGCACGACGCCGACCGCACTCAGCAGGATGTCGTTGACCTGCGTGCGGTACACATCCGGTATCTCACGCAGCAACGCGCCGGTCTCCGCGCGGCCCAGGTGAGTGGTGACGGCTCGAACCGAGTCCGCGGTGTTGTCCCCATGGCGGTCCACCGGCAGTGGCAGCGCCGCGGGAATGCTTCGCCAATGCGGAAGATCGTCCTCGAACGCGCCGGCGCGGACGTACTCGTCGAGCCTACGTGCCCAGTGCGTGAAGGGGCTCCCGGCGTGCTCGAGATCAGCACCCCGGTAGGCGGTCTCCAGATCACTCAGCAGGATCCGCCACGAGACGCCGTCGATGACGAGGTGGTGCACGGTGAGGAACAGTCGTGGGTGTGGCCCACGGAACAGCACAGCACGCAGCAGCGGCCCGTGCTCGACGTCCAGGCTCCGCTGTGCAGCCAGCGCCTCCTCGGGTTCGGCGCCCACATCCGAGACGACCCGGAACACCGGGGCTTCTTCCCGCTGGACCGCCACCTGCGACCAGCGGCCTGCGTCGCGGGTGAACCGTGTCCGAAGGGCGGCGTGGTGGTCGATGACCGTGTGCAGTGCCTCGCGCAACCTGTCCTCGTCCACGTCCGCGGTCAGCTCCACGAACATCGACATGGTGCAGTACCGCCGCGGGTCGTGGGTGGCGAAGAACCACTCTTGGATGGGGGTCAGCGGCGCTGGACCGGTCGCCGGCGGGTCCGGTGGCGCCTCGGCGGCACCCGGGGTCGCCATGAAGGCGAGTTCGGCAACGCTCTGGTGCTGGAAGACGTCGAGCGAAGTCAGGTGGAGGCCGGCGCGCCGGGCGTGGGCGACGATCTGGATGCTGAGGATGGAGTCGCCGCCGAGGGCGAAGAAGTTGTCGGTGACACCAACCCGTTCGACACCGAGGACGTCGGCCCAGATCCGGGCCAAGGTTTCCTCAGCGGGAGTGCTCGGTGCGGTGTATTCCTTCGCGGCGTATTCCGGTACGGGCAGGGCACGCCGGTCCAGCTTCCCGGTCGCGGTCATCGGCAACGCGGAGAGCGTGACGAACGCCGACGGCACGAGGTAGTCCGGCACACTCGCGGCCAGGGACGTGCGCAGGTCCGGAGACGGGTCACCGACCAGGTACGCCACCAACCGTCTCCGGCCCGGCTGGTCCTCCCGGACGATCGCCGCGGCCTCGCGAATCCCGGGTTGGCGGAGCAGGATCGCCTCCACCTCGCCGAGCTCGACCCGGTAGCCGCGGATCTTGATCTGGTCGTCGGCCCGGCCGATGAACACAAGCTGTCCGTCGGCGGTCCAGCGCGCACGGTCCCCGGTGCGGTACATCCGTTCCCCCGGCTTCCCGAACGGACACGCCACGAAGCGGGAGGCCGTGAGGCCAGGCTGGTTGAGATAGCCCCGGGCCAGCTGATTTCCCGCGAGATAGAGTTCCCCGGACACCCCGGCCGGGACGGGCCGCAAATTCTCGTCGAGAACATAAGCCCGCGTGTTCCACAGCGGTCGCCCGATCGCCGGGCGGTCACCGGCGATCCGGCAGCACACCGTGTCGATCGTGCACTCGGTCGGACCGTAGAAATTGTAGGCGGTTGTGTCCGGCAAGCCGGAAAGCTGCCGCCACAACTCCGGGTCGACGGCTTCGTTGCCGAGGATGATCTTGCTCGGCTGGTGCCGGCCATTGTCGAACAGGCCGGCCTCGACCAGCTGGGGCAGGTACGACGGAGACACATCGATCACGTCCACGCACTGCGCGTCCACGTAGTCCACCAAGCTCGCGGCGTCCAGGCGGGTGGCGTCGTCGACGACGTGCAGTTCGTGCCCGGCGGCCAGGAACACGAGACCTTCCAGTGAAGCGTCGAAGGAGAACACCGCCGTCAACGCCACCCGAAGCCGTTCCCCGACCGGGAACATCGCGGCGTGGTCACACGTGACATTCACCAGGTTCCGATGTTCGACCACCACTCCTTTGGGACGCCCGGTCGACCCCGACGTGTAGATCACATAGGCGGGATGCTCCGGACCGAGGTGAGAAACCCGGTCGGCGTCGGTCAGGTCGACGTCCGCGTGCCCGGTCGTGTCAGGCCACGAGTCGAGCATGAGGCACGGACTGGCGTCGTCGAGCATGAACTCGGCGCGTTCGGCCGGCAAGTTCCGGTCGATGGGAAGGTAGGCGGCCCCGGATTTGAACACAGCCAGGATCGCCAGCACCATATCGGCGGATCGGGGCAGCATCAACGCCACCAATCGTTCCGGCCCGGCGCCCTGCTCGACCAGGTAGCGAGCCAACCGGTTCGCCTGACGGTTCACTTCGGCGAAGCTCAGCCGCCGGTCGCCGGAGACCACGGCGGCCGCCTCCGGTGTTCGCGCCACCTGCGCCTCGAACAGCGCGGGAAACGACACACCCGGCACATCATGAGCCGTGTCGTTCCAGTCCACCAAGATCTGACGCAGTTCGGAATCGTCGCACAACGGCAGTTCGCCCACCGGCCGATGCGGATCCAGGGAGACAGCGTCCAGCAGGACTCCCAGGTGCTTGGCGAGCCGCTCGATCGTCGTCACGTCGAAGAGGTCGGTGTTGTATTCGACCGTGCCGTGCAGTCGCCCGTCGGACTCCTGGAACTCGAAGACGAGATCGTGGGTCGCGGACACCACCGGCAGGTGTACCTCGTCCACTCTCAGTCCGGGCAGGTTCACGACCTCGCCGGGCGTGTTCTGCAACGACACCATCACGTCGAACAAGGGCGTGCGGCTGGGGTCCCGTACCGGTTGCGCCGCCTCGAGCACGCGCTCGAACGGCACGTTCTGGTGCGTGAAGGCGTCCAGCACGGTGGTGCGGACCTCGGCGAGCAACTCGTCGAACCGCTTCCCCGGAGCAACCTGCGAACGCAACACCAGGGTGTTGACGAAGAAGCCGACCAGGTCGGTCACCTCGGCCCGATCCCGGCCCGAGGTGACCGTGCCGACCGCGATGTCTTCGCGCCCGCAGTACCGGGCCAGCAGGACCTGGCAGGCCGCCAGCAGAGTCATGAACAAGGTACAGCAGCGATCCCGGCTCATCTCCTTGAGCGCCTGTGCGACCTGGTCCGGCACCACGAACTCGTGAACCGCACCTGCTGAGGTCCGGACCGCCGGCCGAGGGCGGTCGGTCGGCAGCTCCAGCGGCGTCAGCCCGGCAAGCTGTCCCCTCCAGTAGCCGAGGTGCTCTTCCGGAGACTCCTCCCGTTGCCAGGTCGAGAAATCGAGGTAGCGGATCGGCAGTGGCGGAAGCGGGGTATCGGTGGCGTACAGGGCGGCGAGATCGCGAAGCAGCACCCCAGTCGACCAGCCGTCGGTGATGATGTGGTGCATGGTCAGGACGAGCACGTGATCATCGGGGCGGAGCCGTACCAGGCGGGTTCGCAGCAACGGTCCCCGGCGCAGGTCGAACGGCGTACCCGCCTCCTCGGCGAGGATCAAGTCGAGGTCGCGGTCGGACACCGCGACGCACACTTCGTACGGCTTCCCCACGATCTGTACGCCGCAGCCGTCCACCTCGCCGAACGTGGTCCGCAGCGACTCGTGTCGCGCCACCAGAGCTGACAAGGCCCGATTGAGCGCGTCCACGTCCAATGCGCCACGCAACCGCAATGCGGTCGAGCAATGGTACTCCGTGTTCCCCGGTTCGAATCGGTCGACTATCCACAGTCGTTGCTGTGGAAAGGACTGAGGCGCCACGTCCACACTGAGTGCCCGCGGTATAGGGTCCACACGAAACGCATCGACAGAAGGCAACGACGTAATCCCATCGTTGGGTTCGCAGCGGGTCACCTGCTCCGACCCCTACTCGAAGATGATCAGAACCATAGTCAGGGAGAAACAACCGCGCAATTGGAGCATCGAGTCACCCACCCGCCTGATACAAGAACACCCTTTAGAGTGGGGCGGCACTTACTTTTCGTAAGGTTCGCGCGAAGGCACACGGGAATCTCACCTGGCCGCACCCGCATCCATGGCGCGAGGTGACCGAGGTCGCCGACGGGGCACAATGATTCAGGTGCCGGCGATTCTCCCGCTGAGGATGGTCAGCCGGGCGTGGCCGAGGTCGGCGCCGACGACGGTTGTCGATGAATGAAAGGATTTGCGGCGTGGCGAGTTCCGGAGACAATTGATCACCGTGCAGTGTCGCGCCGGGTCCATTGACACCTGCCAAGGCGCGGGAGATTGACGGCGATGTCCGCAGCGTCACGATCGGCGCCGCCCCGCAGCCGTGCATCACCCTCGAACCGGTGGAGCCAGGCGAAGGTGCGCTCCACCGGCCAGCGGATGGCGCTCAGGCCCAAACCGTGCTCGGCGCCGCGGCGGGCGATGACCGGGGTGATGCCGCGGGCGCGAACCAGGCGGCGGTGCTTGTCGTGGTCGTAGCCACGGTCGGCGTAGAGCCGGCGAGGCCGGCGACGTGACTTGCCTACCGAGCCGCGGGTCGGCGGGATGGCGTCAATCAGCGGGATCAGCTGGGTGACGTCATTGCGGTGGCCGCCCGGTCAGCGTGACCGCGAGCGGGGTGCCGTGGGCGTCGGTGATCAGGTGGTGTTTCGAGCCAAGCTTGCGCCGGTCGACCGGGCAGGGTCCGGCGTGGTCCCCCCTTTGAGAGCACGCAGGTGCGTGGAGTCCACCAGCGCGACTGAGAGGTCCAGTAGCCCGGCTGCGCGCAGCTCGACGAGCAGGCGTTCGTGCAGTTGCTGCCACACGCCGGCTTCGTGCCACTCGGTCGGCCGCCGCCAGCAGGTCGTGCCCGAGGCATCGAACAGCGCTGTCGGCAGCCGGTTCCACCCGATCCCGGTGCGGATCACGTACAAAATGCCTTCCAGTGCGGCCCGATCATCGGCGCGCTTGCGGCCCGGGTAGCGGAAGCGCCTCTGATGCACCGGGATCAACGGTTCCAGTCGTGCCCACAGTTCGTCGGTCAGGACCTCCTCACGCATGAGGTGATGTTGGAACGCCCAGTGTCACGGGCAAAGCCGACACGCCAGCTCATTCTGAACTGATCTCTTAGCTTGAGTTTTAAGGTTCAAGGGGTCGATGGGCACCCGGTTGATCATGGATGAAGCCCTTGGTTGATCATGCTTCTTGTCTAGGGAAGAAGATCAAGCAAGGGCTTCGATGATCAGTGTGCACCATCCCAGCGCGACCGCTGCGCTGGGGGACCTCTCCGCGTTCCGTGCGGCGTTTCACCACTGCCTAACCGCCCGCGCGGACGCGTTGTTCGAGCTGGCCGACGCGGTACTGTGCGCCGAGGGGCCGGTCACGTCACTGGTTGAACTGTCGCTGGCGACCGAACACCGACGCGGTCACGGCTCCCTCTACGACGGGTTGAATCGCGGCCGGCTCGAGGTCAATCGATTCCGCGCTGTCCTGGCCCACCAGTCGATCCCCCGCTCGCAGGACGGTCGGATTGTGTTGGCCATCGACGTCAGCCATTGGTTGCGACCGGATGCCAACACCAGTCCCGAGCGGTTGTTCTGCCACACCTACGCGCGTGGCAAGGGCCAAGCCCAGATCATCCCCGGCTGGCCCTACTCCTATGTCGTGGCACTGGAACCCGGACGCAGCTCGTGGACGGCGATACTGGACGTGCTGCGCGTACGTCCCGTCGATGACCACACCGACCTGGCCGCTGCCCAACTGCGCACCGTGGTGGACACCCTCATCACCGCCGGGCACTGGCAGACGGGCGACCCGGAAATCTGGATCATCGGAGACAGCGGCTACGACGGTTCGCGGTTAGCGTTCTTGCTGGCCGATCTCCCGGTCCGGATCCTGGTACGGCTGCGCTCAGACCGGGTTCTGCGCTTCCCCGCGCCGCCGCGCCAACCCGGCACTCGCGGGCGACGTATCCGGCACGGAGCCCGGTTCGTGTTCACCGATCCGACCAGTTGGCCGACCCCGGCGCAGGCCACGATCACCAACACCACCCGTTACGGCGTCGCGCACGCCCAGTCCTGGGATCGCTTGCATACCAAGCTGACTCGTGTCGGCGCTTGGGTCGGCCACGCGGAGTCGCTACCGATCGTGGAAGGCACAGTGATCCGGCTGCAGGTCCAGCACTTACCTGGCACCGGGACACCGAAACCGTTGTGGCTGTGGTACTCCACGACCGATAACGATGCCGCGCCCACCGCAGACCAGGTAGATCGGCTATGGCAGATGTTCCTGCGTCGGTTCGATCTGAAACATACGTTCCGATTTCTCAAGCAAACTCTGGGCTGGACCACACCTCGCGTTCGCGCTCCCGAAGCCGCGGATCGCTGGACGTGGCTGATGGTCGCAGTCTACACCCAGCTGCGGTTGGCCCGTCCTGTTGTCGAGGATCGGCGGCGTCCCTGGGAACGAAAACCGGCCGCACCTGGCCGGTTGTCCCCTGCCCGGGTCCGACGTGGTTTCCGTGCGGTTCGACCGGCAACCGCGATGCCTGCCAGCGCACCAAAATTCTGCCGGCCTGGTCCCGGACGCCCGTCGGGATCGCGAAACTCGCGTCGAGCCCCGCTTCACAACCCGGCAAGACCAGGAAAACAGACATCAAGGGTTAAAACTCAAGCTTAGAGGACGAGTCGTGCGTCGAGCCTCCTGCGTGGCTCCGGGCTGAACGATTTCTACAGCCCACTGGACGGGGCACACGGTGCGCTCCCTCAGTTGATCATGCTCAGCCGCGGCGTCGGCTGGATCGTCCCGGAAAGCCCAGTTTCCGGACGGCGTCGTCGCTGAGATTCGAGTTGAGCTGGACCGGCACGAGCACCAGGCGGTCGAACGGGCTTGCGGTGACGCCCCGGCGCCGATGGCGTGGGTGTCGGTCGCTCACCGTCGGGCGACGGCGTGCTGGTGCTCACGGTCAGCGGCGAGGTGGACCTGCGGACCCGCGGTCCGCTGCGTCGGGCGTTCCTCGCCGCCGCAC
The DNA here is from genome assembly GCF_040682815.1 of Amycolatopsis sp. NPDC051102. NCBI lineage: Bacteria > Bacillati > Actinomycetota > Actinomycetes > Pseudonocardiales > Pseudonocardiaceae > Amycolatopsis > Amycolatopsis sp. NPDC051102. The sequence continues at coordinate 894 of NZ_JBFBBT010000001.1, read as the reverse complement.
GGGAGGCACCGGCCGCGCTGGTTCTCGATCTCGCTGCGGTGACGTTCGTCTCCGCGGCCGGGCTTACCGTCCTCGTCGACGCCGCGCAACGAGGCGGCGACAGCACCGCGGTGCGGGTGACTGTCGAGGATGTTGGTGAGTACGTCGGCGACCCAGCCGCTGGTAGCGGTGTAGCCCTTCAGCCCGGCTACCGCGGCCGCCGCGACCAGCGCGAGCACGACCGCGAACGGATGATCACGGCCCGGGTCGGACCGGCTGTCCGAGACGGCGAGCAGCAAGTCGAGCAGACCGTGGCACGAAGGCGTGGACGAGACGTCCTCGGACAGCGGCACGAGCGACGGATCGGCAATGAGGACGGCCGACTGCGGCACGACGAAGCTCCGCTTGAACCAGATCTGCGGAAAGACCTGGCCTCAACGGAGCTTCGTCCATATCCGACACGCCTACGCGAGCATCGTCACTCACCGCCACCATCGATCATGAAACGGCCATGTCAGCGCACCCTCGGCGACCTGGGCTACGAAGGCCTGGCCGACACCATCACCGTCGCATTCAAGAGACCCAAGAACGTTGGGCTGCTGCTGGCCCGCAGCAGCCCAACAAGGCCCACAACAGCCTGCGCGCGATCGGCGAACGCGGGAACTCGCTGCTCAAGACAACGTTCAAAGCGCTGCGCAACGTCAGCCTCAACCCATGGCGGATCGGGACGATTGTCGCCGCGGCCCTGATCATCCTCCACATCGAGCACGACCGCACCACATGACCGTCAGTAGTCAGCTCCTTGCTCGGACAACCTCACTAAGAGGTCAGTTCAGAATGAGCTGGCGTGTCGGCTTCGGTTGCAGGGTCGGATGTTCCAGCATTGCAGGATGCGTGAGCAGGTCTTGACCGACG